>JBPCPC010000008.1:0-7554 GCA_050999585.1 Solirubrobacteraceae bacterium
GTGGCGGGGTAAGTTCGGTTGCCTGGGCGACCCCGTTGATCTGAAACAGGCCGGCGAGGTTCGTCCGCGGCCCCATGAAGGGCGTTCCGGGCATCACGGGAGTGCTGGACAGCATGACAACGAGCCCGGGGCTCCCTGATCGGGGCCGGGATGGAAGTCAGCGGCTGTCGGATCGTGAAAGAACGGTTTGTATCCCGCCGCGGGCGAGAGCAGGGCGTTGGCGTCAGGCCGAGTTGCGTCGAGCGAAACGTCGACGATGAATCCCACGCCTGCCTGCCCGGAGTGATCACTGGGTCCGGGCGAGAGAACGGTTACCTGCACGGGCGCCTTATTCCGAGGGTGATTCGGCGCCGCGAGGGCCACGCTCGCGCCGCCAACGGCGAACAGGGCACTGCCGAGCTAGTTGTTCGACGTGTTCTTCTCGCCGGGCATGAGCTTGATGAGGATTCGATGCATGTGATGCTCCAATCGGAGCGTGGACGGCTCCGTGGCGGGAGCCGTGGTCAGCCCGGGCGCGTGCGCGCCAGGTCTGGTGTGTGGTGATGCCGGCCGCCGGCTTCTCTGCCGTGCGCTAGGCAACTCCAGGTGCTCGTAGATGGTCCCGCCAAATCCGCAGCAGTTCCAGCGCTGTTGGGCAGAATTCCATTCCCAACTGGAATCGAGAGAGGCGGCAGGCCTTCCCGCTGCCACCCTCGCGGCGCTCGGTGAAGGCGGTGGCTCAGAGCCTCGCAGCCGGGTGGGTCTCCAGCCAGCCCCAGAACTGCCGGGCCAGGCCGGTGGGGGGCGTGCGCCGGGCGTGGACGGCGCGCAGCTCTCGTGCGAGGTCGAGGTCGCGTACGCGGATCGATCGCAGGATGCCGTCACGTTGCTCAGCCTCGGTCGCCAAGGGGAGAGCAGCGAGAAGCCGTCACCGGTCAGCGCGCGCTTGACGCTCTGGGTGCTCGCGGCCTCCAACGTGGGAACCAGCTCGATTCCCGCGCGAGCCAATGCGGCCGTCGCGACGGCGCGTCCCTGAGCCGGCCTCGCGGGTGTAGTAGGGCTCGCTCTGGAGCTCGGCGGCCGCCACGGAGCGGCGCCGTGCCCAACGGCGTTCGGCGGCGATGACCACCACGATTTCGTCGCGGTGCACAGTCAGCGCTCGGTGTCCATCGAGCTCATCGAGGCCTTCGACGAACCCGATCTGTGCTTCGCGTTCTCGGACGGCGGCCAGCACCCCGGGGGAGTTGACGACCTCGACTTGAGCGCGCATCCGGGGATGTTCGAGCCGGAATCCGGCCAGCCAGGCCGGGAGCAGAAACTCACCGATGGTGTGGCTGGCGGCCACGACGAGCCTCTGGCGGGATTGGTCGCGGTGTTCGGTGACGGCGTCCTGGGCGCGCTGCAGCGCGGCGAGCGCCTATTTGGCCTCGGGGTACAGCAGCCGACCGGCCGTCGTGGGTCGCACCCCAAAACGGCTACGGTAAAACAGCGACACGCCGAGGCGGCGTTCCAGCGCCTGGAGGCGCTTGGTGAGGGCCGACTGGGTGAGATTCAGCGCGTCGGCCGCGCCGTGCACGCTCGAGGCCTCGACAGCCGCCATAAATGCCGCCAGCTCACTGCTGGCCAGCGGGTTGGCGTCGGTCGCGCTCATGATCGCATTGTGTCCGGGTCACCGAGCACCTCGACCGAACTGCCGCTTGCCGTCGCCTGACCGAACGGCTCCGGGTCGCCGGTGACCGAGGTCGGGATCGAGGCGGCAAAACGTGGCGACCGACCGGCTCGGCCGTGATCTCTGCGCACACCACGCTCGCGCGATCGGGCGGCGTCCGGGGGTCGCTGGTCATGCCGCGACTGCCTCCGGTGCTGTGGCGCGGTCCAACGCGGTCCGCTGTCGGCACGCGAGGGCAGCGGCGGACATTACGAGCAGACACGCGAAGGCAAACGACGTTCGGACGTCGTTGGCGGCCAGAGCGCCGGCAGCCGCCGCGCCTCCGGAGCTTCCGCACGCGAACGCGGCGGTCATCCAGGTAAACGTCTCGGTCATCGCGCCCGGGGCTGCGAGACGTCCGGTGAGCCCGTACTGGCAGGTGAGCATCGGCGCCCAGGCCACTCCGGCCAGGAGGCTGAGCGGCACTGCCCATGCGATCGACTGCCCGACTATCGTGAGCGGTGCGGTGCAGGCCAGGATGGCGAACAGCAGGCGCCGATACCGGCCTGCCGGTGGCGCGCGCCAGTGGCGTGACCCGTAGGCGAGCCCTCCCAGGAGGCTGCCGAGACTGAACATTCCCAGGAGCAATCCCGCGATCACTGATCCCGCGGCAGTGTGCGGTCGGACCGCCGGAAGGGAGACGGTCACCGCGCCGTAGCATCCACCCGTCAGGGCGATCGACATGAGCAATCCCGGTAGCGCTGGGATTGACAGCGCGCGCTCACGATGGTGGCTTACCTCCGCGTGCCAGCGACGCGCGGCCGGGGTCGTCGCGTACACGGTCGTCGCGACGACGGTCATACCGGCGGCCGTCGCGACCGCTGTCGTTGGGGACACGGCAGCGGCGAGGATCCGGCAGACGAGTGGACCGAGCGTCCAGATGAGCTCCTGGGAAGTCGCATCGACGGCCAGGACGGTCTCGGCCTGGTCCGGGTCAGTGACCAGATCACGCCAGATTGATCGCGTGCAGATTGATCGCGTGCAGGCCGACACAGGCGCGACGGCCACACCCGCGCCACCGGCAGTCAGCAGCACCACCTCGTGCGGGACGTGCGGGCTGATCAGGCCCAGCGAGACGAGCAGAGCGGCGTGCAGGACCGCCGAGGGTATGAGCACCGCCGGCTGGCCAAAGCGATCGATAAGCCGGCCCTGCAGCGGGCTGCTGGCGGCATTTGCCACTGCGAACACGCCGACTACCACGCCAGCCAGCGCATAGGACCCGTAGCGCTCTCGGATGAGCAGCAGCAGCGCCAGGGTTGTAAAACCGCGCGGGAACCGCGCCGCGACCGAGCTGACCAGAGTCCGCCTCACCTCTGGCAGCCCCAACACGTCTTGAAATCGGCCGACGGTGGGAGTCTGACCCCTGCGGCGGTGGATGAGCATCGTCGATTGAGCCAAGCACGACGGACGAACCCCATGGGTGATTCGCGCGGTTCCGGAAGGAGATCAGCCGGCGTGCAGCGCTAACCGGATGAGTTCTGTGAACGGGCGACGGCGCGAATCGCCTCCGCGAGAGTCCGCACCGCAGGCGCCAGCCGCCGCCCGGCCGGGTAGCACAGCGTGACCGCCCGCGCTAGTAGCGGATCCTCCGGCTCCAGCCAGGTGAGGCCAGGGTCGTCGGCAATGCCAGCCCCTAGACGCGAGAACACGGCATGTCCATGGCCCGCAGCGACGAGCCGGTGCAGCACAGTCACGTCGTCGGTGCGCGACACGACATGGGGCCGAATGCCGCGGCGCCGCCAAGCCCGCTCGACCTCACGCTGCACCTCCCAGCCCTCAGTCCATGCCACCACATCGGCCCCGTCCAGCAGCTCAAACGATGGCTGTGGCGATCTGGCCAGGTCGCTTCCCGACGCGGTGAGAATCCCCCAGCAGTCCTCCAGCAGTGGCACCGCCGTGATCCGCTCATCCGTCGGCGGATTGACCAGCAGCGCCACGTCAAGCTCGCCCGCGGCAAGCTGGGCAAACGCGGTGGCGTTGTCGATTCGCTGCTGAGGAGAACCTCGACATCCGGCGCCCGTAACCGGAAGCTCTCCAGCGCCTCGGGCAACAGCAGCCGCATCCCGGACTGAAACGACGCCACCCGCACCGCTACGCGCGCGTCACGATCCCCCGAGACCAACTCCATCTGCAACGCCGTGATCTCGGCAAGGATTCGGCACGACCGGCCGTAGGCGATCTCGCCCGCGGGCGTCAGCGTCACTGGCTGCCGGCCCTGCGGACGCGTCAGCAACGTCACGCCCAGCTCCCGCTCTAACGAAGCGATCTGCTTGGAAACAGCCGACGGCGCGTAGCCCAACACCCGAGCGGCAGCGCGAAACGAACCAAGGTCAGCGATCGCCACCAGCGCCCGCAGATCCCGAGGACTGACGCTCGGAAGCGACCGGTTGTCACGCGATGAGCTCCCCTGATGATCGACGATATCGAACATTCTCGCAGCGGCGGTGAGGACGACCCTGCACGTTGCCCCGGCCGCCAACCAGCAGCACGGGCACCCCGAGGGACGCTCCGGCGGTCGTGGGAGGCCGTCGATGAGCAGTGCACCGGTCGCGCCGCGAACACCGTCGCGGACTCGGCGCAAGGCCACTCGGCAGTCATCGAACCAGTCGGCTGCCAGGCCTGCCGGGAGACCAGAACCGGCAAACGCCTACCGGCGGACGGCTGATCGCCTAGCCGGCGCCTCGTGGAACTGAGGTGCCCCGGCCCGAAAAACAACCGGGTCTGTCGTCGGCGTTAGCGGAACACTTGTCGCGCGAACTCGTAAGTGAGTTTCTGCAGGTCGCGTCCGAGGGGGCGTGGCTTGTCCACGGGCGGGAAAAAGTCTCGCGCGTGGGCGACGAACGGACGCAGGCCAGGCGCGGGGGTTCGACCGCTTCGGTGGAGGACCTGGGACGCCACCGCGACGAGGACGGCGAGCGCGGCGTCAAGGCAGTTGCCGATGGCCATCGTCTTATGCCAGGCCAGGAAGTTCAAGGCGGGGACATCGTTCTGTCCAAAGGCGCCGAGCGATAGCAGCGTGGGCTGGGCGAGTGAGCGGGCCTCTTCGGCCCAGCCGTTTTGGACCATGTGCAGGGGCTTGGCCGTATATTCGTCGCCACCGATCAGCGGCCCTGTCTGCGGATGCGTGAACATGTGATCGGTGAGACGCTGAGCGAGCTGGCACAGGTCGGCGTGCGCGAACGCGAGCCCGTCCATGGCGGGCGCCGCCTGAGCGTTGTGATACCCACCGGTCGAGTACACGGCACCGCCGGGGCGCTCGGCGTCGGGCGCCACGTAGACCGGATTGTCGGTGACCGAGCTCAAAGAGACGGTGGCGGCTCGCTCGGCTTCGACCTGCGCTCTACGAGCCGCGCCCAGCACGCGCGGAAGGATGCGCAGCGAAACCGATGCCTGGTGGGGCTGACGCAGACGCTCGCTGCCCGCCAAGAGCCGTCGAAGCGTCTGCAACTCAGTCGTCTCGTGGGGATCGCCCCACAGCTCTTCCAGCTCCGGAGCGAAGTGCTCATCAGGCGCTCCCGCCGCGTCAGCCACCAGCGCGAACGCAGCCTCGGCCAGCTCCAGGCGCCCGCGGCCCGCTAGGGCCGCGTCCGCCGTGAGCGCGGCCGCACAAGGCGAGCCGTTTACGAGCGCCATCCGCTCCTTCGTGGTCAATGACAGCCGGGTGCTGAGATCAAAAAACAGACATCCGAGCGGCAGGATCTCGCCCGAGCCGCCGTTTCCCTGGACAGGCACCTCGGGCAGCTCGGCGAGCTCGAGCATGTCCGCCACGGCCTGGGCTGTTCGTCCCCGCACCGCGGCATGGCCGTCCACCATGTTCGCCAAACGGGCGAGCAGGATCGCTCGCACGACTCGCCGGGGGGCGGGCTGGCCAAACGACATGGCGGTGTGCAGCTGCGTGGGGCGATGATCCTCCTGCTCGGCGCTTAACGCTGTCCTTGCGAGATCCCCGGGCGCAGAGGTCACGCCATAGATCAGGGCGGCGGGATCCTCACGAACGCGAGCAGCCACGAGTTGCGCGAAGGACTCGTACCGACGGTCCATGAGCTCAAGCGCGTCCGGAGCCAGCGCGACGCTTCCACCTTGCCAGGCAACGGCATGAACCACATCGAGCGTGATGTCGCGGCGACTGCGCAGACAAGTCGCCATCACGGCACCGCAGAGATCAAGCCCAGTTTGCTCACGTGATTAGGCGATTCCCAAGTCGTAAGGCTGATAAGGACGCGCGCCACCAAGCCTACGCAACGCACGCGGCGGACCGGAGGCAGCAGCACCGCAGCTCACCATCCGCAGGACGAAGGCCGGTCAATGCCTCAGCGGAGCATCCTCGTCAGCGGCAGCAGTAGTGGCAGCGGCTTGAGCTGAAGAGCTGTACGCACGCGCTTGATGTCGCGCAGGTCCTGCGGCCGAAGGAGAGCCGCTCGCCACGCTCCCATGTCGAGCGGGCGACCGCGGCTCGTCAGGCGGATGTTCATCGCTTGGTGTGCTTGCGGGTGATAGTGCCGCGCGCCGCGACGAGACCCGGACCCCGATTACAGGTGGCTGGCCATTGCGTGGGGGAGGTAGGGCTCTTCCAGGCGCTGCGCCACGTCGCTGCTCAATGACAGCTGCTCGGCGTCGAGCGCGTCCTGGAGATGATCTACTTTGGTGGCCCCGACGATAGGAGCGGTCATGCCCGGCCGTTGCAGCAGCCACGCGAGCGCCACCTGTGCGGTCGGGACGCCGAGCTGCGCGGCGACTTCGTCAGCCCGTTCGACGACGTCAAAGTTGAACCGTCCTGGCTCTGTTGGAGACTCCTGGCCTTGGAAACTCAAGGACGGAGTTCATGCCATCAGAACGCACAGCTGGGAAGCCGACGACGCGTCGGTACTCGCCGGAGAAGGAAGCAGGCGACGGTGAGGATGGTTCGCTCGCTACAGGCCGAGACGGGGATGACGCACGGCGCGGTGCGTCGGGTCGCTGAGCAGCTGGGATACGGGGTCGAGTCGGTCCGCTCGTGGGTCAAGCAGGTTGGCGTGGATGAGGGTGTGCGGCCCGGGGTGAGCACAAGGGAGGCTCAGCGCGTCGGGGAACTCGAGCAGGAGGTCCGCGAGTTGGGTCGCGCCAACGAGATCCGGGCGGCGACTTTCTTCGGGGCGGAGCTCGACCGCCAGCAGCGCAGATAGCCGCGTTCATCGAGGCCAACAAGGGCGACGTGGTGGACGGCCGCCGGCTCGGAGTCGAGCCCATCTGTGACGTGCTGCAGGTGGCTTTGAGCACCGACTACGCCGCTCGTGACCGAGCGCCGTCTGAGCGTGCCCGGCGTGATGCTGAGCTGGTTCCGCGGCTGGTTGAGCTGGGGAAGGCCAACTATGAGGTCTATGGCTCGCGGAAGCTGTGGAAGGCCACCAGGCGCTCGGGGATCCATATCGGTCGTGACCAGACTGCGCGGTTGATGCGTCAGGCGGGCATACGGGGCGCGCTGCGCTCAAAGCGCGTCAGGACAACGCGCCGAGACCGCAGCGCCGGGCGACACCCGGATCTCGTCAAGCGCCAGTTCACCGCAACTGAGCCCAATCGGCTGTGGGTGACTGACCTGACGTTCGTGGCGACGTGGGCCGGTGTGGCCTACGTGTGCTTCATCGTCGATGCGTTTAGCCGGATGATCGTCGGCTGGCGGGTCGCCGGGCACATGCGCACGCCGATGGGCTTGGACGCGATCGAGATGGCCCGCTGGAACCGCGGGCTGCACCACGAGGGGCTGCGGGGCCACAGCGACGCCGGGTTGCAGGGCGGATTCAACTGGTTGTCGCAACGTTTGAGCTTGGAGAGTTGCGATGGGTAGATCGGCGGAGTGGGTGGAGGAGATGACGGGTCGTCCGGCGATGCGT
>JBPCPC010000035.1:0-11642 GCA_050999585.1 Solirubrobacteraceae bacterium
GCTGGCGGCCGTGGAGTCGGGGCCGGAGAGCGGCGCGCTGCCGCTCGCGGCCACCACGGCGGCCGCGTCCGCCGCCGCCGCGGCAATCTGCCCGGGAGGGGTGCCCGACGCGGCGGAGCCCGCCGGCGGCGGGTCAGGGCTCGGGCGGCCGCCGCGACTGGCCGCCGGCTCCGGCGTCGCACGAGCGGGCCCGGGGTCATCGGCCACGGAATCCTGCAGGTTCCGCGACATCTGCTGCAGACCGTTCTCCGGCCCGGCGGAGAACGCGCCGGCACTGTCACCCGCCGCCAGCAGCTGCTGAACCGGGGCCACCCGCATCCCGCTGGCGGCGGCGCTGGCAAGCTCGTGCAACGGCAGCAGGCGCAGCACCGCCCAGGGGGTGAACGCCGCCAGCAGGACCAGGGTCAGCCCGGCGAGGACCGTCGTCACGCCGTCGTTGGCGTGACCGAGCGCTGCGCCGCCGAGCGCCAGCACGGCGACGATCGCAAACTTGGAAAGGATCAGCGCCACCAGCAGCTCGACCGAGCGGACCGCCCACACGCGGCGTGCCGGCCATACCATGGCCGCGAAGAACAGCGGCAGCATCAACACGATCACGTACACGGCCGCCTCGCGCACGAGCAGCTCCAGCCACAGCGCGATCGCCGCCCCGACCGTCACCAGACCGACCATGAAGGCGACGAACGGGCTGCGCGCCACCACCGATATGCCGGTGGCCAGTACGCCGACATGGCCGAGGAACGACGCGCCACCCTGTCCGGAGGCGGAGGAGACGATCGTCGACATCTCGTCGGAGGCGGCGAGCAGCAGCATCGTCAGTGGCCCGGCTACGCCGACGGCGAGCATCCCCAGAGGCAGATAGCCGAACGCGGCTCGTGCCAGCAGCGTCAGGTCGGAGCGCAGCAGTGCCTGGATCGCGGCGGCGAACAGGAACGGGAGCGTGAGCAATGCCGACACGCCGGCCACGCGCCAGTAAGCCGCGGAGAACCACGTGTTCAGCAGATCGGGCGCTGTCGTGCGTCCGATCACATGCGCGGTTTCCTCCAGCGCCGCCCGAGCGCCCGCCGCGACCCACGATCCGATCGCCGCCAGGGCGACCGACGCGGCGGCGTGCACCGGGGCGGCGACGATCGTGCCAATCGTGTGGATCGTGCCGCCGACCAGCGTCTTGCCAATAGAGATCGGGTTGGGGATTGAGGCCGGTCTAAGCCGGCCGGTGCTCGCCGCGGTCTGCGGCGGGCAGGGGGTGCCCGCCATGCCAGTGACCAGGCCCGTGGCGCGGCATACCGGATTCGACGGCATTGGGCCCGCCGCCACCGGGCCCGCTGCCGCCGGCCCCGCGGGACCCCGCGCGAGGGCCGGTCCGGCGACGGCACCGGCGGCGATCGCGGACGCGAGCAGGGCCAGGGCGAGGATCCTCCCGACGCGTGTCATCGAGCCGTGGTCCCCAGGTGCTGGAAGAAGTTGATCAGCCCCGGAGCGGCGCCGACGACCAGCGCCGAGGCGCCGGAGACCAGCGCCGCCATCCGCCCGCGGGCGGCGTACTGGTGATTGTGGGAGTGCGACGCGATCGCCCACAGGGCCGCTCCGATGAAGGCCCCCAGCAGCGCGATCGCCAGCGCCCACGCCTCGGCGCCGTTGACCAGTTGCTGCAGCACGTTGCTTCCGGGGAGCGCATGCAGATCCGGGTGGGCGGTCACAGCGCCCGAAATTAGTCTTGGCATCGGATCTCCTTGAATCTAATTGAGCCAATTGATTGTTGACTAGCCTATCTGATACAACTGCAATCCGTTAGCCCAGTTTGTAAATAAATTGTCTCAATTAGAAGAGGAGCGGAGCGATGACGGGTCCGATTCATGAAGCGTCCGCGACGGGATTTCAGAGCGTCGACGAGGTAGCCGAGCTGTATGCACAGCAGGCCGTGCGGGTGCGTCGGCTCGTGCGCGGGGCCGTGCGGGCGCCGGAGCCCGTGATCGAGGACGCGTGTCAATTCGCCTGGAGCCGGCTGATCCACCACCGAGCCAGCGTCCAGCGCGGGGCGGCGCCGTCGTGGCTGGTCAGAACCGCGATCCGCGAGGTGTTCAAGCTGCTGCGCCGTGGCCGGCGCGAGATGTCACTTGACGTGCTGGACGGCGAGTCCGGCGACGGACCGGTCAATGCAACGCCGGTGCTGGAGGAGCTCGTCGAGCAGCGCGCCCGTCTGGAGTCGATCCGCGCCCTGCCGGAGCGTCAGCAGCGGCTCGTGTGGCTGCAGGGCATCGGACTGACCTACACCGAGATGGCCGGCCACACCGGCGACTCGCGCCGCACGGTCGAGCGCCAGCTGCTGCGCGCCAAGCACAGGCTTGAGCGCAACGCCGCGTGACCCGGCGTGCCGACGCGCGCGCCGGTCAGCGCTTGGCGCGACCGCGCTTGCGCCGCTTGCGCTCGGCGGAGCTGAGCTTGCGGGCCTTCGGCGGCGCCTTAGAGCCCGGGCGATTGCGCTCGCTTGAGTCCTCGCCGCCCGAGCGCGCCGCCACCGGAGCGCGCCGGCGAGCGTCGCGCCAGATGAAATAGGAGATCCCGCCGAGCACGATGAACGCGCCGACCGCAATCCCGATCGCACTCCCCCCGGACAGGCTGCTCGTGCCCGAGGTGGTGGTCGAGTTGTTGATGATCGTGGGGGTCGTGCTCGACGCGGTCGAGACTGGTCCGAGCGGCGTGACGCCGCCGGAGAACGGATTGGCGCCCGTAGGTGGCGTAACCGGCGCGCCACCGGATGCCGCGGAGCTGCTCGCAGTCGCGGTCGGGGTGGCGGTTGCGCTTGCGGATGCGCTGGCGGTGTGCTTGGCGAGCGCGAGCCGAGGGACGGTCGTAAGCGCAGCCATGATCGCGACCAGCAGCCCGATGGCTACGTGCCGCAACCGCATCAACCGCCTCCCCCCCTCCACCCCGGCCATCCGAGCTCAGCCCCGCCGCCCGGGCGCACTCAGCGCTCCGAGGCGAGCGGCTGCTCCATCGCCGGAGTGGTCGGCGGCCGCTTGTAGGGATCCTCGTTCTCCTGGTGCTCCTCGTGGTAGACGCTCTCGACGTTGACCGCCCAGATGTCGTGGTGGGTGCCCAGCAGGATGTTGTCGACGGCGCGCATCGCGGTCAGCATCGAGTGATCGGAGTTGTTGTAGCGGTGCAGGCCGTTGCGACCGACCTGGGTCAGGTTTGAGATCGTCTCCAGCCAGCCACGGATCGTCTTGACCCGCTCGGCGTACAGCTCGTCGTAGATCGGGTAGGCCTTGTGCACCCGCTCGACGAAGCCGAACTTGACCCGGTTGGAGGTCGCCAGCTTGAGCGTCTGGATCTCTTGGCTGGCCATCGCCACCAGGTCGTCGTCGGCCATGTTCCACAGGTCATCGCCCTCGAAGCAGAAGTACTCCATTCCGATCGACGAGGCGTCGCTGTCCTTGGGCACCATCCACGGGCTCCAGGACTTGAAGTTCTGGATCCGCAGCACACGGACGCCGGGCTGATGAATGTAGATCCAATTGTCGGGGAACAGATCCTCGCCGTCGATCACCAGCAGCACGGTCAGGAACTCCCGGTAGCGCAGCCCGCGCGCGGCGTCGCGTACGTCGAGCGGGGCCTTGGGCTCGGTGATCCCGACCGTGGTGCGCAGTGGCAGCGAGGAGATCACGTGCGAGGGCCGCAGCGTCTCGCCGCCGGCGATCACCTCGGTGATGCGGCCGTCGGAGACCGTCAGCTTGGTCACCGGAGCGTTGAGCCGAACCTCGCCACCCTGCTCGCGGATGTCGGTGGTCATCTGCTCCCACATCTGCCCGGGGCCGAACCTCGGATAGTTGAACTCCGAGAGCAGCGACTTGATCTTGTTGCCCTCGTTACCGAAGAACGCGGCCTTGGCGGCCGAGAAGAACGACAGCCCCTTGATCCGTTGCGCGGCCCACTCGGCGCGAATCTCGTCCGCGGAGACCCCCCACAGCTTCTCGGTGTAGGTCTTGACGAAGTGCTGGTACAGCCGCTTGCCGAAGCGGTTGGAGACCCACGTCTCGAACGTATCCTCGCGGCCCTTGGGCTTCATCGCCGCCCACAGATACGACGCCATGCAGCGCGTCAGTTCGACCGGACCGAGCTTCTTAATCACGTCCATGCCCTGCAGCGGGTACTCGAGGAACTTGTCGTTCCAGTAGATCCGGCTCTGGCGCGGCCGCTTGAGGAACTCCTCCTTCATGATCTCGTGCCAGAGGTCGTCGACCTCCTTGACCTTGGTGAAGAAGCGGTGCCCGCCGAGATCGAAGCGATAGCCGTCGCGGACCTGCGTGCGGGCGATGCCGCCGACGAACTCGGTCGCCTCCAGCACGATCACCGGCTTGCCCTGCTTGACCAGCTGGTAGCCCGCGGTCAGCCCCGCCGGGCCCGCGCCGAGCACGACGACCGGATGCTCGGCCGTGATCTCCGCCCCAAGCTTGGAACTGTCTGAAGGAGTGGTGTCGGTCATCGTGTCGGTGTCCTAGGGGACCTTCTGGTAGAGAATCGCGCTGTTGGCCACGCAGCAGGCGCTGCGGTAATAGTGCGGTGCCGAGGCGACCCGTTGAAGTGTTCCGCTGGCTACGTCGGTGGTCAAGATCTGACCCCACTGGGCGGATCGCCGCCGCACGAGCTTCGTCCACGGCTCCTGCCAGTTCTGAACGCCCTCCGTCAGGGGACGTACGAACAGCAGCTGTTGGCCGGGCTTCAGACTAGCAACGAGCGGCCCCAGCGTCGCCGCCGGGCTGGCGTGTTGCAGGCGCGCTTGCGCGCCGGACCAGTTCATGTAGGTGGGGTCAGAGACGATGCCCGTCGTGTCCGCAAATCGCAGTCCGCCGGGCATGTAGTACTGCGCCAGCGGCGTCTGCTCGGGTTGTCCGACCACGACCAGGTCCTGAGCGTGCAGCACCGGTCCCAGCTCTCCCGCCACGTCGCGCAGGTCCGATTTGTAGGTGGGCACGAACGACGAGGGGTTGGCGAGGAACCCCACGCACAGCACGATCACCGCCACCCCGATGACCTTCGCGCGGGCGGCGCTCAGGGCGGCCAGCAGCAGCAGCGTCGCGACCATCGGCGCGAAGTAGCGCGACACCCAGCTCGGACTAACCAGCGAGGAGACCCGGGCCAGCAGCAGCGCGGCCACCGGCAGCGCGATCAGAGCCCAGACGGTGATCGCCTCCGGGGTCCGACGGCGCTCGCGGGCGAGCAGCGGCGCCAGCCCGACCACGGCCGCGACGAGCAACGTGGCGTCGACGCGCTCACCGCCGAGCAGATCGGAGGGCACCGTGGCGCCCAGCAGCGGCGCGTAGTGCCAGGGCGACGTGGCGTGAGAGATCTGGTCGATCGTCGTCGGCAGCCACGGGAGGTAGAGGACGCACGGCGCTCCGAACCCGATCGCCGCGTCACGCAGTAGGCCGCTGCGATCGGGCGCCAGTCGCCACACGACAGCGAAGGCGGCCAGCGCGCCGAACGCGAATAGCCCTGCGGATCCCTGGGTGTAGAGCAGCGCCGTCAGCCCGAGCGTGAACAGCCACAGGTAGCGCCGTCGGCGATGCACGAACGCCTGCACGAAGCCGCCGGTGCTCAGCAGTCCGAGCAGCACCAGCAGCGCATACGGCTGCGTCTCCTGCGAGAAGTGCGTCAGGTACGCGTTGAACGCGAACAGCACCGCCGCGAAGATCCCCGCGCGGCGCCCGGCCAGGCCCTGAGCGACCCACCATCCGGCGGGGATTGTCAACAGCGTGAACAGCACCGTCAGCGTGTGCGTGGCCGACTCGCCCGAGCCGAACAGCTGAATCCAGATGTGCAGCAGCAGGTAGTACAGCGGCGAAGCGCCGGCCGCGCGCAGCACGCCGGGCAGCTGGCTGAGCGAATGCCCCGCGATTCCGGTGGCGATCGCCTCGTTGAACCACAGCTGGCCGCCGAGCTGCCGCGTGCGCAGGAAAGCGGAGACGATCACCAGCGCGAGCAGGAGCGCGGCGGTGGTCAGGCGCCGAGGCAGGCGCTCAAACCAGTCAGGCGGGTGCACATCGCGGATCGGCGGGACGTCGATCAGCGCGCTGAGGGGGCGGCGGCGTCGGGGGGTGGCGGTGCTCATGGCAGTGCGGGGGGCGAGGAGGATCATCCATGCCACGCGTGGTCCGCGGGCAGGCGATCATGCGACAACCTGGCGGGGTTAGGAAACCTTCCGATAGAGCACCGCGCTGTCGGCCACGCAGCAGGCGCCTCGGTAGTAGTGGGGCGCCCAGGTCACCGGGGCGAGGATCCCCTTGCTGACATCATTGGTGAGGACCTGGCCCCACTGCGCCGCGCGCCGGCGCACGAGCTTGGTCCACGGCGCCTGCCAGTTCTGGGCGCCCTGGGTCAGCGGGCGGACGAACAGCAGTTGCTGGCCCGGGCGCAGCGAGCTGACCAGCGGATCCAGGTTGGCTGCGGGCTGGGTGTTCCGCAGGCGCTTGAGCGCGTCGACCCAGTTGAAGTACCGGGGGTCAGAGACGCGTCCGCCGGCGGTGTTAACGAACTGCAGCCCGGCCGGCAGGTAGTACCAGCTCAGCGGGGTCTGCTCGGGCTGGCCGACGACCACGAGGTCGCCCGGATGCAGATCCGGCGTGATCTCGGCGGCCACGTCGCGCATGTCGGACTTGTACTGCGGAGTGAACACCGCCGGGTTGTGGAGATAGAACAGCGACAGTGCGATCGCGATCACGCCGACGATCCGGGCGCGAGCGCAGCCCCAGGCGATCAGGAGCAGCAGGGAGCCGAGGACCGGGGCGAAGTACCGGGAAACGAACGCCGGCGTCACCTGGGAGGAGATCCAGGCCAGCGCCAGCGTGGTCACCGGCAGCACGATCAAGGTCCACAGCGTCGTCCACTCGAGCGTGCGGCGGTACCTGCGGGTGAACAGCGGGCCGAGCCCGATCACCGCGGGGAGGACGAGGATCATCGTGATCCGGTCGCCGCCGAGCAGGTCACGCGAGATCAGGATCGGCGCGCCGAAGCGGGGCGGCTGGCCCCACGGCGCGGCCGTGTGGGCGACCTGGAAGAGCAGCGTGGGGACCCACGGCAGATAGAGGATCCCGGCGCCGACGAACGTGATCGCCGCGTCACGCAGCAGCGCCTTGCGGTCCTCGGAGGCGATCAGCGACGGGATCAGCGCGACCGCCGAGCCGGCGAAGAAGAACGTTCCCCACGAGTGGGTGTAGAGCATCACCGTCAGCGTGGCCCCGAACAGCAGCAGGTAGCGCCGGCGCCGATACACGAAGCCGAGCAGGAAGCCCGACGTGGCGAGCACCCCGAGCAGTCCCATCAGCTCGTACATACGCGTCTCCTGTGCGTACGCGGTCAGCCACGCATTGAACGCGAACAGCAGCGCCGCCATGATCCCCGCGCGGCGTCCGAACAGCGTCCACGCCGCCCAGCCGCCAGCCGGAATCGTCAGCACCCCGAACACCAGCGACAGTGAATGCGTCGCCGTCTCTGACGAGCCGAACAGGCTCATCCAGACGTGCAGCAGCATGTAGTAAAAGGGCGGGTTGCCGTCGTAGCGCAAGACGCCCGGGATCGCCGTCAGGTGATGCAGCGAGATACCCGTGGTGATCGCCTCGTCAATCCACAGCTGCCCGTTCAGGTAGCGCGAGCGCATGAACGCCGACAGCGCCATCAGCACGATCAGCCCGGCTCCGATCCACAGCCACGCGGGGACCCGACGGACCCAGTCAGGCGTGCGAGGCGTGTACTCCGAGCCCGGCGATTGGGGCGCGTCCGCGTCGGCGCCGGGCCGGGGAGCGGTGACGGTGGCCATCAGACGCAGTGGGTGAAGAGTCGGAATGGGCCGCTGTGCCCGACGTAGTGATAGTGCACGGTGGGCCACTGGGACAGGAACGGCAGCAGCGCGAGGTTGCGTGACGCGCGCGTCTGCAGGATCACGTTGGGGGCCGTACCGGGCGGGAGGCCGGCCGGCGGCGGCCCCAGCACCTGGTCGGTGTGCACGTCCAGCGTCCAGGCCACCATCGGCACCTGGAATCCCTCGGTCATCACGCTACCGCACGCGAGCAGCTGCCTGCGGCCGTACCGGCGCACGAGGCTCGCGGCGCCGTTACGCAGGTGCGCCTGGTAGACGAGCGCGCGATGGGTGCGCGGCAGCACGTTCAGGTCCTGCGTGACCAGGTTGGGCGACAGCAGGAGCACGACGGCGGCGGTCACGAGCACGCCCACGACCCTGCCGGCCTCCGACCCAGCGCTTGTCCCGTCCGCCGGGCCGAGGCGCAGGACCCGGGCGAGCAGGGCGCCCAGCGCGCACGCCGCCAAGCCCCAGGCGACGCCGCCGCAGATGTCAACCAGTGACGAGCCGATCACCAGATAACGGTTGTTGCCTGAGAACCCGGCCTGGGTCAGGATCGAGATCAGCACCCACCAGGAGAGACCCACGACGCCGGCCAGCGCGGCGATCGCGAGCGCACGGGACGGCGCGTCGCGCAGGGTGAAGCGGCGCTCTCCCAGCCAGCGGCGACCGTGGGTCAGAGCGGCGCCGATGATCAGTAGCGCCGCCAGGACCTTGACGCGCAGCAGCACCGTCGGCCAGGCCGCCTTCGTGAGCTCGGCGCAGAACGGGCACTTGGCCAGGGCGTTGCTGTTGGAGCGCACGTGCTGGGCGCGGCTGACGCCGCGGAAGAAGTGTCCTGATCCCCAGTACTCAGGAGCGAACCACAGGATGGGGATGAGCACGAACAGCGCGACCACCAGCTTGCGCGCTTCCGGGTCCTTCCAGAACAGCCACAACCCGTAGGGGCCCCAGAACAGCCAGATCTCCGGCCGGTCCAGGGCGGCAAGGAAGCCGGCAGCGAACGCCTGGCGAGGATGTCCGTCGAGGTGGCGCTCGAGCGCGATTAGGACGACCGCCGTGGCCAGCCCCTCCGAGTAGCCCAGCGCGTTGTTGGATATGTAGCCGCCCGAGAACGCCACACCGAGCGCCGCCACCACGCCCGCCAACAACGCCGGCAGCCAGGCGAGCGTCCGATTGCCGCCGGCGGTCGGTGAGGAGAAGTAGGCGCCGATCTGGCGGGTGAATCGGGCCGATAGCCGGAAGACCATCACCACAGTCGCGAATGCGCCCGCACGAGCCACCACCAGCCACAGATCTGGCTGGGCCTTGCCGAACAGCGCGAACACGGTGGTGAAGATCACCGGCAGCGGCTTCCACGTCGGGCCGCCGGTGGTCTTCAGATTGAGGTGGATGATCTCGCGACCCCAGACCAGCCAGGACCACGGGTCATAGCTCGGCGTCGACGGGATCAATAGCGAGAACGCGCCGACCGCCAGCGCGACCACGATCAGGCCGAGGTAGAAGTTGCGCGCCGAGAGCCAGGGTCCGAAGCTGGTGCGCTCAGACGCCGGGGACTGCGCGCTGCGCACGGGCGCTGCGGCGGGGAAGTCGGTCGTGGAGGCGGAGGGAATGTGGGCGAGCGATCGTCGGGACACGCCAGATGTGAGGCGTTATGGGCGCGCGAGCGCCGATTACGCTAGCGCGCGACCGGGCGGCCGGACCCCATGTGGGCTGAGCTGCTCAGACGGCAGGGACGCTGCCAGGACAGCGTCGCGCGCGAATGATAGAGCGCCGGGCCGCCGCGAACCCTCACGAGAGCCCTAGCTTGCGCTTGAGCGTGATGATCCGCCGATAGGAGGCGACGGCGTCGGCGTGGGTGATCTGCTCCCGGGCCATCGCCGAGCGCAGCGCGGACAGCTCCCCGGGCGCCGAGTCGGTGAACAACAGGATGTCAGAGCCCGCGGCCGCCGCCAGCACGCCGGCGGTGCGCTCGTCGTGGCCGGTGGAGCCGGCCAGGCTATCGGTGATCACGACGCCGCCGAACCTCAGCCGTTGGCGCAGCAGTCCGGTGACGATCGGGCGCGACAGTGCGGCGACGGTGCCGCTGCGGTCATCCGCCGGGAAGCCGGCCACCGAGGCCATCACAGCGTCGACACCGCCTGCGATCGCGGTCTGATACGGCTTCAGTGCCGCCCGCCGCTGCGCCGCGGTGGGGTGCAGCTCGAGGTGGGCGAAGTCGGTGTCGGTGGTCGCCGAGCCCAGCCCGGGGAAGTGCTTGACCGTGGCCGCGACCCCGCGCGACTGCAATCCGAGGGAGAACGCTGACGCATCACGCGCGACGGTGCCGGCGTTAAACGAGAACGCCCGGCCCTGGCGCCAGATGAACGCGTCGGGGGTTGTGGGGACGTCGGCGACTGGCGCGAGGTCCAGGTTGATCCCCCAGCGCCGCAGGCCTGAACCGGTCTCCCGTCCCTGGTCAGCGGCGGTGGCCGCGTCCGCAGTGCGGGCGATCTGCGGCGGCGAGAGCGTCGGCGGCAGGCTGGGCACGCGCTTGACCTGACCGCCCTCCTGGTCGGTGGCGATCAGGAGCTTCGGGTTACCCCCGGCACGCGCCGCCCGCTGCAGCGCGTTGGACAGCGCCACGGTCTGCGCGCGCGAGACGATGTTGGCTTCAAACAAGATCACCGAGCCGACCTCGCCGGCGCGGGCGGCGCGCAGCAGCGATCCCGGTGGCCTGGTTCCCGAGAACCCGACCATGATCCGCTGGCCGAGCAGCTTGGTCGCCGACCTCGGCACCGGAATCGTGCTCGCGCCCGACGACGACGACGGGTGGTGTGTCGCGGAGACCGCTCCCGTGACTCCGAGCACAACCGCGAGCAGCGACAGCGCCAGGCGGCCTACCCCGAGACCCCCGTGGCGACGCAGGTCTCGACCTTTGAGAGCAGGTTGTCGGTGGCCTGGTTGGGGTACAGCAGCGCGGCGCCGATCGCCTCGGCACCCTGGGCCTGGCCCTTGATCGCCAGGCCCTGGGCGATGCCGGGGGTGGACTCGAACTCCACCGTGGGACCGCTCGGGCGGGTGTCGATCTGCATTCCCGGCAGGCCGTCGAGGAAGACGCGCCGCACCGGGATGTGCTCCTGCTGCAGGCACTGGATGTGCTTCTTCCGCGGGTCATCGACACCCTTGTGATTCTTGGTGATCGCCGACGCCGATCCGGCCTCAGGCTTGGCGGTGCTGCCACATGCCGACAGGCACACCGCGCCCAGGCCGACGGCCAGTGCGGCCTTCGCGGAGAACATGACGCCAGAGGGTAGAGGATGATTGCGCGGTGATCGCGTTCGCGGCTCTCACCGGTCCGTTGCCCAAACTCGGCGTGGTCGTCGCCGGGCTGCTGGTGGCAGCAGCACTGCTGGCCCCCGGCCCGCGGGCCCGCGCGGCCGCGATGCTCGGTGCGCTGGCGCTCTCGCCGGTGCTGCTGCTGGCCGATATCTGGGATTCGCCGCAGCTGCGTCTCGTGCACCGCCACCCGCTCCCGGCATTGGTCGCGGGGCTGCTGGCGCTGGCGGTTCTGGCGGCGGCAGCGGTCGTGATCGCACGGCGTTCGGCGCTGTTCGGCCCGTTGGCGGTGCTGGCGCTGCCGTTCCGGGTTCCGATCCAGGCCGGCAGCCAGACCTCGAACCTGCTCGTGCCGCTGTACTTCGTCGTCGCGGCGGGCGCGCTGGCCTGGCTGGTGCCGGTGTTGGCGCAGGGGCGCTCGTCCCGCGCGGCCCCCGCGGTGCGATCGCGCCGGCCAGAGGGCCGGCAC
>JBPCPC010000074.1:0-3640 GCA_050999585.1 Solirubrobacteraceae bacterium
GACCAGCCGGCCAGCGATCGCGGAGCTTCGCGAGGTCGATCTGTTCACCGACCTCGACGACGCTGCGCTGGCCGCCTGGGCCGACGCCGCGGTGCTGCACGAGGCCGCTGCCGGGCAGCGGATCGCCCAGTACGGCGAGCCGACCGCCGGCCTTACCCTGCTGCTGGCCGGCCGGCTGTTGCTGCTGGTTCCGAATGAGGACGTCGAGGAGCGGGTCGCCGCCCAGATCGCGCCGACCTGGATTGGGGCGATCCCGACGCTGACCGAGGGCGCGAACACGGTCACGATGCGCGCCGACACCGACGTGCGCTACGCCGTGGTGGCGCCCGACGCCTTCATCGACCTCGTCCGCGCCCATCGTCCCGTGTTCCGGCGCGTGATGGCGCAGATGCGCCCGGTGATCGGCCGGACCGCGGAGCGCGAGTCCAACCGCGAGCGGCTGGCCTCGCTGGGGACGATGGCGGCCGGCCTCGCGCACGAGCTCAACAATCCGGCGTCGGCGGCGCGCCGAACCGCCGACGAGCTCGCCAACGCCCTCGGGGTGCTCAGCCGGGCGATCGGCGTGTTCGTGGAGGCGGACATCAGTGGCGAGCACGCCCGCCAGCTGGTGGCGCTGCAGAGCAGCGCGCTGGAGCGCTGTGCGGCGCGCACAGTGCTGTCGGCGCTGGACTCGGCCGACCTCGAGGATGAGCTCACCGATGCCCTGACTGACGTCGGCGTGCCCGAGCCGTGGACGCTGAGCTCGCCGCTGGCCACCGCTGGCATCGATACGGAGTTCATCGATCAGGTCGCCGCGACCGCCGGCGAGCTGACCGTCCCCGTGATGCGCTGGATCGCCGCGTCACTCTCGGCCCGTCAGCTGGCCGCCGAGCTGGGCCAGTCCACCGAGCAGATGAGCCACCTGGTCAAGGCGATCAAGGCCTATGCGTACATGGACCGGGGAGAGGTGGTCCAGGTCGACGTCCGCGAGGGGCTGGAGACGACGCTGACGATCCTCGGCCACAAGCTCAAGCACACCACGATCGCGATCAAGCGCGACTACGACCCATCCCTGGGCAAGGTGACGGTGCACGGCGCCGAGCTCAACCAGGTCTGGACCAACCTGCTCGCCAACGCGATCGACGCGCTCGGTGAGACCGGCGAGATCACCGTCGCCACGCGCGCCGATGGCGACTGCGCGGAGGTGGACATCATCGACAACGGGCCCGGGATCCCGGCTGCGATCTGCAACCGCGTGTTTGATCCGTTCTTCACCACCAAGGACGTCGGCCAGGGCACCGGCCTGGGCCTGGACACGGCGCGACGGATCATCGTCGATCGCCACCACGGCAGCCTGACCCTGGAATCCGGACCCGGTCAGACGGTGTTCCGCGTGCGGATGCCGATCAACGCCGCGGGGCACTGAGTGGCACCGGCGGATGCCTGCCCCGCTGTCTGAATCGACCAAGCGCCTGGCGCTGATCGCGGCGATCCTCGCCTCCACGATCGCCGCCGTCGACTCCTCGGCGGTCAACGTCGCGCTGCCGGCGATCGGGCGCGACCTGGGCGGCGGCTTCGCCGCCCAGCAATGGGTCTCCAATGCCTACCTGCTGACGCTGAGCGCGCTGATCCTGCTCGCCGGCTCACTCACCGACCGGCTCGGCGAGCGGCGCGTGTTCACCGCCGGCGTGGCCGGGTTCGGAATCGGCTCGGCGCTGTGCGCGCTGTCACCCTCGATCGGCGTGCTGATCGTCGCCCGCGCGCTGCAGGGCGTCTCGGGCGCGCTGCTGACCCCGGCGGCGCTGGCGATCATCGTGGCCGTGTTCCCCAAGGGGGAGCGCGGCGGCGCGATCGGGCGCTGGACGGCATGGGGCGGAATCGGGATCCTGGCCGGCCCGCTGGTCGGCGGCCAGATCGTCGACTCGGGTTCGTGGCGCTGGATCTTTTTGATCAACGTGCCGCTGGTGGTGATCGCGCTGGTGCTCTCACGGGTGGCGGTGCCCGGGCGTGCGGAGGGGGTCGGCGCGGCCCGGATCGACTGGGGCGGAGCGGCGATGGCGGCGACCGGACTGGCGGGCGTCTCGTTCGGGCTGATCGAACAGCCGGTGCTCGGCTGGTCAAATCCGGGAGTGTGGGGAGCGCTGGGCGGTGGACTCGTGATGCTCGCGCTGTTCTTGAGCTTCGAGTCACGGACGCGGGCGCCGATGCGGCCACTTGGACTTTTCGCGCGCCGCAACTTCTCGGTCTGCAACGCGCAGACGTTCGCGATGTACGGCGGGATCGGACTGCTCGGCTTCTTCGTCACCATCTACCTGCAGCAGGTCGCCGGCTACAGCGCGCTGAAGTCCGGGGTCACCGGTCTGGTGCCGACGGGGGTGATGTTCCTGCTGTCGGCTCGCCTGGGGCGACTAGCCGACCGTTATGGCGCGCGCTGGTTCCTCGTCGTGGGGCCGTTGCTGGTGGCCGCCGGGTTCGGGCTGATGCAGCGCTACGGGACCTCGGTGTCGCTGGTGAGCGACGTGCTCCCGGCGTTGCTGGTGTTCTCGCTCGGGCTGGCGTTCACGGTCTCACCGCTCACCGCCACCGTGCTCGCCGACGCCTCGGAGTCCGATGCCGGCATCGCCTCCGCGGTCAACAACGCGATCGCGCGCACGGCGGGACTGATCTCGGTGGCCGCGGTCGGGGCCGTCGTCTCCGCCCACTACGGCGCGCTGCTGCAGGCGCGCCTCGGCGATCGGCTGCCGCCATCCGCGCACGCGGCGGTGGTCGCGGCCAAGCGGCGGACGTTCGGGACGATCGATGCCCGGGCACTGCCGCCGGCCGACCGGGCATTCGCGCGCCACGCCGCGGCGAGCGCCTCCGAGGATTCGTTTCACCTCGCGATGGGGATCGGCGCGGGGCTGCTGGTGGTCGCCGGCGCGGGGGGTCTGGCGCTGCGCACGCAGCGGCGCTCCGTGGTCGATGCCGGCGGCTGCGCCGGCGGCAGCCTGTCCGGCGCCCCCGTCGCGCTGGGCGCGGACCCGAAGCTCGAGCCGCGATCGGCTCAGGCCGCCAGCAGGTCCCGATAGTCCGGGTGGTTCTCGATGTAGGCGACGACGAACGGGCACAGCGGGCGCACGCTGAGCCCGCGGGCGCGGGCATCGTCCAGCGCGCCGGACACCAGCCGTGACCCGAACCCGTTGCCCTCGCTGGCCGGGTCGACCTCGGCGTGCAGAAAGGTGATCACGCCCGGCGCCAACTGGTAGGTCAGCAGGCCGACCCGTTCGCCCTCGGCGGTGATTTCGTAGCGGCCGGCCTCGGGATGGTCGGCGACGGTCAGTTCAGGGGTCACGGCGTGGATGCTAGGGCGCGGTCGAGCATCGCCACCAACCGGTCATAGCTCGTCCGCGTCGGCAACGAGATCGCGAAGCCGGCCTCGCGCTCGAGCGTGACAAAGCCGTGCAGCGCCGCCCGCACGCCGCGGACGGCGTGGATCGCCTCGTCGCCCTCCAGCCCGTACCCAGCCACCACCGCCAGCATCGTGTCGACCGCCATCGTCGCCGCGGCCTCATACGCACCACTTCCCGACGCTGGCCGCTGGAGCGCCGCGTAGCTGCCGGGGTGCGCCTCGGCGTAGGCGCGGTAGGCGTCGGCCACGGCCCGCAGCGCATCGGCGCCGGCG
>JBPCPC010000132.1:0-3687 GCA_050999585.1 Solirubrobacteraceae bacterium
GCGCCACAGGACCGCGATCAACGCCCGGTTACGCACCCCCGTCGGCGCGCGGGCCGAGCACGCCTTCATCAGCGCGAGCACCTCGATCTCGGTCAACACCTCCGGCGGACGCCGACGGGACGTCAACGAGCCCGCCGACGCCGCGGTCGACGTCGACCGCTTCGGGCGGGTGGCGCTCATCGCTGCCACGCCGGTCACTTCAACCCCGATGCTGTTGAGTCACGAAATGCATCCAAAGCGTGACCATATGCGCGGGCTCGGACAGAACAACCTCACTAACCCACGGGGTTGATCTCGGAATGTCGAGGCCGCCGGCCTCAACCGTGACGGGCCGCGGACTCGGCGGTGTTCGGCGCCGACTGGGACCCCTCAGAACGTCAGAACGTTTGGTGAGGTCTACGGAGGGTTTCCGTCTCTTTGCTCGATTTAAACGGTTAAAGATCGCGCTACGCTCAAGATCGGCTGCGGGGAGGTGGGAACGATGGGGTCCAGGGAGAAGGTCGACGGGTCCTCGCCGACGCCGGAGCAGGCCTCGGTCGCTCGTACGGTCGCGTGCCTGTCCCGCGAGCTTGAGGCGCTCGATTCGGTCTCGCCGGCGGCCGAGCTCTATGAGGCGTTCATCGCGGCGCTTGAGAAGGTGTATCCCGCTCAGCGCTCTGCTTGAAGGCGCTCGGCCAGCACCCTGATCGTCTCCAGCGCCTCAGCCAGATCACGGCGCTGATCGGAGTCCTGCTCAGCGCGATGATCGAACGGGTTCTCGCTGAGCAGGAACGCTGCTGGTAGCTGCAACGCGTCAGCGATCACTCGCAGCTCCATCGGCTTGGCCTCGCGCCTGAGGCGCAAGATCTCATCGAGCTTGGATCGGCTGATCTCGTTTTGCACGAGCAGCTCGTGGCCGGCCAGCTCCGTGGTGCTCATCGCCACCACCGGGTCTTCCTTGGTGTCCGGTCGCCCCGAGCGCCCGGCTAGCCACAGGGCCGCTTTGAGCCTCAGCGCTACGTCCATCCGGCCGTCGTCGGTCATGCCGGCGCTGATTATCACATGGGCAGCAGACAGAAATCTAGGCGTCTAGACCCGAAAAGTTCCACATATTCTCGGCTCTAGCCCAGTATTTCTCTGAACTAAGCGTAATATTTTCGGGTACAGACGAGTTTCGCCTGGACTTCTTCCCTCGGTCGCCGCTCTGCCCGAAATCGAAAACGCCTGGACTTCTTCCCTCGGTCGCCGCTCTGCCCGAAATCGAAAGGATCAACCATGAAACTGCGACGTTGCGCAGCTGCCCTCTCCTCAGCCTTGATGATCGCCGCAATTGGCGGCAGTTCCGCCGTGGCGGCCACCACGGGCACAGGCAGCTCGACCGGCACCACAAAGTCTGTATCGGGCCCCCTCACGCCACTTGCCTGCAATCCGAAAAACCACGTTCCTTGGACCTTCGAGGCGAGCAACAATTACGCGGCACCGAATCCCGGGCAACGCTTCACAAAACAAGCGGACGGTTGCCAGAACGTGTTTCTGGTATCCAGTCAGTCGGCTGAGTTCGAAGTTTACGCCAATGGAAATTTGCAGCAAGCCACGTTTTGTACAGCCGGTTCGAGTTGCAATGTTTGGACTGGAGCCCCCAACGGCGTCCCATTCTATATTTCGGATTCGAGTCACATCCAGCTAAGCGCGAACATCTACTTCTGAAGAAGTTCGGACCGTCTCGATACGACGAGTCTGCTGCGCCTAGCGCGGATCCACGATTCGCTGGGGATTGCTTCATACGTCTAAAGCCCAGGCCGAGGCTCCGACGGCCATAGGCGTCCGAGTAGCACCACCAGCTTCAGGGCGAAGTGCGGGTGGAGGCGCCCATCAGCTGGCGGACGTCGTCGAGCGTGACCTCGCGGCCCTCGCGCAGACGATTGGGGTGTTCAGACTGACTCATTTCACCGGCATCGGCTCGAGCAGGCTGTCGAGCTCGGCCTGGACGCCCACCGACACCGCGCTGGTGTTCCCGATCACCCAGCCGTGGTTGTACACGGCCGCTGTGGGCCCCTCCTCGGTGTAGCCCGGCGTCGCGTAGTCCAGGAAGAAGCTCAGCACCGACTTGGGAAGGCTAGTCGGATCATCGACGAGCAGGGCAGGACCGAAGTCGCCGCTGCCCGACAGCGGCGCCGCGGCGGCGGCGTCGAGCGGTCGGGTGGCGTTGAGCAGCACGTACCCGTGGCCGGGGCTGCGCATCGCCCAGCCAAAGCTGCCGGGCACGTGCGCGCACGGCTGGCCGGACTTGCAGCCGGGGTCGCGGTAGACGGCGAAGGCGACCGAGTTAGCGGCCGGACTGTCGCCGCCGACGCGCTTGACCGTGCCGTACTTGCCCAGCGCGGTCACGGTCGCGTTCGGGATCACGTTCGGCGGGCCCAGGACGTAGATGTGCGGGCTCTGGTGGGAGAGCAGCGCCTGGCGGGTGGCGGAGGGGACCCCAGACTTCGAGACGAACAGGATCGGGTCGCCCGACTCGGCGGCGTAGCCGGCGGCGGGCATCGCGTAGGCCGGGTCGGTGCCCGAGGCGATGATCACGTCGCGTGAGGTCTGGCCCTGCACGGCAGAGACGAAGCGGTCGATCCCGGCCGCCAGCGTGTACGGGTCGTTGCCCGAGATCGACGCGAGCCGGTCGCCGGCCGGCTTCGGCACGTCGCCGATACGGACCACCTGCGCACCGTTCGCGGCGCCCGCGCCGGACGGGGCGAGCTTCGTCAGCGCCGCCTCCGAGGTGGGGGGCATCGTGGCGCCGACGGAGAACAGCAGCGGCGCGTGCAGCGGGCCGCCCATCAGCACCGAGGCGGCGAGCGCGGCCTGCCAGTCGGTGCTCGAGGTGAGCGCGACAGCGGTCGGGTGCGTGCCCGGGGCGGCCGAAGGGAACACGGCCAGCGACACGAGGGCGGCGGCGATGATCGGGTCCGCGCCGGGGATCCGCGTCGTGTTCTTCGTCGCGACGGGAGTCGATAGGGCGCCCGACGACGGCGTCTGCTGATCGACGGTCTTGGTCAGACCGCTGCGGCGGATCAGCTTGGTGCCGCCGCATCCGGCGAGCGCCAGGCACACCAGCGCCAGCAGCGCGACGAGCGTCCTGCGGTCAGTCACGCGGCGGAAACTTACCGTCGAGCGCACGGGGACGCGCAGCACCGACGGCGCGTTCCGCTTCACGCACAGATCGACGAAGCGGAGCTGCACTGCACAGGCGCGATGGTTTAGGGAACCTTTGTCCCTAACCCATCAGGACGTCGAAGGCGAAAACCGGCAACGCGCGCCTGCCATGGCTCTGGATGTTCGAATGCCGTCGGTCATCGCGAAATTCAGCGGACGGGGCATATGAGACAGCAGCACTACCGGGCGCCGGGCCGGCTGTCGGCCACGCGGCGTACGTCCAGTGGTCGATCATCGCGGCGATATCCCTTCTTTGAACATGTCCCGTTTGGCACGAATCACTTGACTACGTCCGGCGGCGATGTATCGTCGTTCGTACTAGTGGTCAACGATCTCTCGCAGCGTTCGATACTTGTGCTCACGAGCCTGGCAGACGGGCCCAAGCACGGCTACGCCCTTATTAAGGACATCGAGCAGTTTTCCGGCGTGACCCTGGGCCCCGGCACCTTGTATGGCGCTCTGGCGCGACTCGACGACACCGGTCTTGTCAACGCGCTCCCGGCG
>JBPCPC010000146.1:0-16586 GCA_050999585.1 Solirubrobacteraceae bacterium
GTGGCGGCCTGGGACGCGGGGGGTCGGCGCAGCGCGGAGGTCGTCGGCGCCCGCGTTCCGGGTGCCGGTCGCCGCCGGCCGGCGTCCGGGCGCGGGAGCGCGCGCTTGACGACGGGCGCCGGGGTCAGCGCGTTCCGCAGCTCGTCGACGAACTCGCTGCCGGTGGCGAAGCGAGCCGCGGGCTCCTTGGCCATGCCCCGCTGCAGAACGGCGTCGATCGCCGGCGGCAGACTGCGGTCGCGCGCGCTGGCGCTCGGCGGTTCATCCTCGATGTGCTGGCGGGCCTGCGCGGCGAAATGGGGCGCGGCAAATGGGCGCTCGCCGGCCAGCAGCTCAAACGCCGCCACGGCGAGGGCGTAGCGGTCCGAGGCGCTCGTGGCGTCACGACCGAGGGCCTGTTCGGGAGACAGGTAGGCGGCGGTGCCGAACAGCTGCTCGGACGACGTGATCGTATCCTCGCTGACCATCCGCGCGATGCCGAAGTCGGCGACATGCAGGACGCGGCTGCGGTCCAGCAGGAAGTTCGCGGGCTTGACGTCGCGGTGCACGATCCCGCGCGCGTGGGCGTGATCGAGCGCTGCGGCGGCCTCCGAGAGCCAGCGCACGGACTCCTGACGGCGCACCGCGCCGACTCGGATCGCGTCCGCGACCGTGCCGCCCCCGAGATATTCCATGACCAGGAACGCGCGCCCGCCGTCGTGGCCGGGCTCAGCCTCGAGGTCGCCGACGTCGTACACCGTCACCACGTGGGCATGGGTGCCCACCCGAGCGGCGGCGCGGGCCTCGCGCTTGAAGCGCAGCACGGCGACCCGGTCATCGGCGAAGCGCTCGGCGATGATCTTGATCGCGACCTTGCGGTCCAGCACACGGTCATCGGCGCACCACACCGTGGCCATGCCACCCGAAGCGATGTGGCGGCGCAGGTGATAGCGCTCGGGAAGCTGCGGACGCGGAGCCGACGCGGATCGCTCTGGCAATCGGGAGCTCATGCGGACGGGTGGTGTCGGTGGGTCGTTCGGATGGCTGACGTCAGGCGATTCATCACCACGATCGTGGCTGCAATGGTACGCGCGCAGAGCCCCGCAACGTCTCCTATACTGCCCGCGATGCCCAAGATCTGTCACGTATGCGCCAAGGGCCCGTCGTTCGGGAACAACCGCAGCCACTCGATGGTCGCGACCCGGCGGCGCTTCGATCCCAACCTGCAACGGGTCCGCATCGACGATGCCGGTACGCCACGGCGCGTGTACGTCTGCACGCGCTGCCTCAAGGCCGGCAAGATCACCAAAGCCCGCTGAGCGGGTGAGGTGAAGGTGGCCGCACCGGGGCGAGCTTCCGGCGAAACCAGAGCGTCCGATCCGAGCATCGTTCGCTTTCGAGCGCTGATCGAGGCCGGGCTGGCGGCGCTCGAGGATCGCCGCGAAGAGGTCAACGACCTTAACGTCTTTCCGGTCGCCGACGGCGACACCGGGGACAACATGGTGCTGACCCTCCGGGCAGTGCTGAC
Organism: Solirubrobacteraceae bacterium; assembly: GCA_050999585.1. Taxonomy (GTDB): domain Bacteria; phylum Actinomycetota; class Thermoleophilia; order Solirubrobacterales; family Solirubrobacteraceae; genus Palsa-465. The sequence continues at coordinate 1,508 of JBPCPC010000146.1, forward strand.
TGAGCTCGACCGCCTCTCCAGCGACGCCGAGAACCGCACGATCGATGAGATCGGACGCGACGAGATCGTCGCCTCGGTCGCCCGCGCGGCGCTGCTCGGCGCCCGTGGCAACTCGGGCGTGATCCTCTCCCAGCTGATCCGCGGTGCCGCCGAGGAGCTGGCCAGCCGCCCCGGCGAGCTGGTCGACCCGGTGTTGATCGGGGCCGCGCTCGCGCGGGCCGCCGACCAGGCCTACGGCTCGGTGCGCGACCCGGCGGAGGGCACGATTCTCACCGTGGTGCGCGAGATGGCCAGTCGTGTTGCCTCCGAAGTCGCCCACATGCCCGAACCGCGGCTGGGCGAGCAGGCCAGCACCGGCGAGCAGGACCTGGTGATCGCCGACGTGATCCAGAGCGCGCTGGATGCCGGCGAGGATTCGGTCAAGCGCGGCCCCGACCTGCTGCCGGTCCTACGCGAGGCGGGCGTGGTCGATGCCGGGGGCTACGGGCTGACCGTGCTGCTGGCGGGCATTCTCGGCGCGCTGCGCGGCTCTGAGCCGCCGCGACTCGAGCATCACCGGGCGGCCCGCGTCACCCACCCCCAGCACGCCTCCTCCACCTACCGCTACTGCACGAACTTCGCGGTCAGCGGCGAGGCCCTCGAGCAGCGGGGCTTCATCGAAGCGCTCGAGCAGCTCGGAGACTCGGTGCTGGTCGTCGGGGACCCCAGCACGCTCAAGATTCACGTGCACACCGACGACCCCGACGCGGCCACCGCCGTGGTCGCAGGGGCCGGCGTGGTCTCCCACCTCGATGTGGCCGACATGCGTGAGCAGGTGGCGCGCCGCGCCGAGCGCCTGGTCCCCGGGGTCGGGCGCGCAGCGTCGGTCTCGGCGGTCTGCGGGGCGCTGGCGGTTGTCAACGGCGACGGCATGAGCGCGCTGTATGAGAGCTTCGGGATCCGCGTGCTGGACGGAGGGCCGACCCTGAACCCGTCCACCTATGACCTGCTGGCAGCGATCCACGGTGTCCCGGCCGAGGAGGTCGTGGTGCTGCCCAACAGCCCGAACGTCGTGATGGCCGCTGAGCGTGCGGCGGAGCTGTCGGACAAGACGGTGCGCGTGGTCGGCTCACGCTCACCGCAGGCCGGCCTGGTCGCCGCCGTCAGCCTTGATCCCGACCGGCGGGCAGACGCCAATGCCGCCGCGATGAACGAGGCGCTGCAGCATGTGCGTACGGGCGCGGTCGCTCCCGCCGCCCGTGACGACGCCCAGGGGCGCTTCCACGCGGGTGACGCGGTCGGCTTCGTCCAGGAGGAGCTGGTGGCCTGGGGCCCGGCCGCGGCGACGCTGCGTGACGTGCTCGAGCAGCTGGCTCAGGACGCCGAGCTGATCACCTGCCTGCGCGGTGCCGACGCGCCCCTCGACGACGCGACGATCCACGCGATGGTCGACGGCGATGTCGAGCTCGAGCTGTCCGAGGGCGGCCAGCCGAGCTACTGGTGGCTGCTCTCGGCGGAGTGAGCTGGGCTCGACCGCGCCCGTGGTCATGATTGATCGATGTCCGCCACGGCTTTCGCCTCCGGCCGGTCGCTGCAGGCCGACGAGCTGACCGCCGCTCCGGTCCGCTACCCGAGACCGTCGGTGCTCGCGCAGCGATTGCGCGTCGAGGGCGCCAAGGCGCAGTCGGCGGCGGTGAGCCTCGGGTTGGAGACGGTCGGCGACCTGCTCGAGCACCTGCCCCGTGACCGCCGCGAGGCCCGCTCGGTCAGCCAGCTGGTGCCCGGAGAGACCGCGACCGTGGTGGTGGAGGTGCAGAGCATCGCCGCCCGCTCGGTTCGCCGGCGCGGGATGCGCCCGCTGGTGGAGGCGATGGTGGCCGACGCCAGCGGGTCGATGAAGGTGACGTTCTTCAACCAGCCCTGGCTGGCCCAGAAGTACCCGGCGGGCACGCGGTTGGCGCTGCACGGCAAGTACGAGGCCCGGAATCGCTTCCGGGTCCAGGGGCATGCGCCGACCACCGAGACGGGGGTCGGTTCCGAGGGGGACGCGGTCGCTCACTACGCGGCCACCGAGGGCCTGTCCTCGACGCAGATCCTGGCGCTGGTGCGCGCCCACGCGGGCGCGATCGACGATGTGCTTGAGCCGTTGCCGGCGCGTCTGCGCGACCACGAGCGGCTCCCCGACCGCCGGGCCGCGTTGACCGCGATGCACTTCGCCGGCGACGACGAGCAGGCGCAGGGACGTCGGCGCCTGGCTTTCGAGGAGCTGTTGCTGGTCCAGCTGGCGCTGCTGCGCCGGCGGCGGCTGCGCAGTCACGGCAATCGCGCGCCGGTGCTCGACGGCTCCCCTGTGCTGAGTGCGCGCTGGCTGGCCGAGATGCTGCCGTTCACGCCCACCGGGGACCAGCTGCGGGCGATCCAGGCGATCGATGCCGACCTGGCCAGCGCGCGGCCGATGCAGCGACTGCTGATGGGGGAGGTCGGCTCCGGCAAGACGGTGGTTGCGCTCCACGCGCTGCTGCGGGCGGTCGAGCACGGTCAGCAGGGCGTGCTGATGGCCCCCACCGAGCCGCTGGCCGAGCAGCACTTCGCCACGATCCAGGCGCTGATGCCCGGCGAGGCGGTGCCGATCGGACTGCTCACCGGCTCCACGCCCGGCCGTCGGCGCGCCGACCTGCTTGGCAAGCTGGCCAGCGGCGAGCTGTCGTTGATCGTGGGCACCCACGCGCTGATCGAAGCTCCGGTGGTGTTCGCCTGCCTCGCGGTGGCGGTGGTCGATGAACAGCACCGCTTCGGGGTGCGCCAGCGGGCCGCGCTGGACGCCAAGGGGGGGGCGGGGTTCGGTCCCCACGTGTTGCATATGACCGCGACTCCGATCCCCCGAACGCTGGCGCTGTCGCACTACGGCGACCTCGACTTCACGGTGCTGGCGGAGCTGCCGCGCGGCCGCCAGCCAATCGAAACGTTCGTCTGCTCCACCGAGCGCGAGCGGGGCCGTGCCTACGATCGGATCCGCGAGGAGCTGCGGGCCGGGCGTCAGGCATTCGTCGTCTGCCCGCTGGTGCAGGAGTCAGAGCTGCTGTCCGCGCGGGCGGCGACGGTCGAGTTCGAGCGCCTGCGCGCCGGCGAGCTGCGTGACTTCCGCGTGGTGCTGATGCACGGCCAGCTCAAGAGTTCGGACAAGCTGGAGGCGATGGGTCGGTTTGCGTCCGGCGAGGCCGACGTGCTGGTCGCCACCTCGGTGATCGAGGTCGGGATCGACGTGCCCAACGCGACCGTGATGCTGGTCGAGGACGCCGATCGCTACGGGATCTCCCAGCTGCACCAGCTGCGCGGCCGGATCGGGCGTGGGGAGCACGCCTCGCTGTGCCTGCTGTTCGGCCCCAAGGGCTCGGCGCGGCTGCGTGCGCTCGCCGATCACACCGACGGCTTCCGGCTGGCCGAGATCGACCTCGAGCTGCGCGGCGAGGGGGAGCTCGTGGGCACCCGCCAGAGCGGGCTGGCGTCGTTTCGGATTGCCGAGCTGCCCCGGGACCGCGAGCTGCTGGAACGTGCACGGATGCGAGCCGAGGTGATCGACTCCGAGGACCCTGCGCTGGAGTTGCCCGAGCATGCGTTGCTGGGGGATGCGCTGGTGGCGGCGTTCGGGGCCGAGGCGCTGGCCCCGATCCGCGCCTGAGGGTTGCTGGGGACTGAAGTTGCCGCCCCCGGCGGCCGCCCGACCGCCCCCGGGCGCCCCGCTCGCTGCGTCGTTCTGCGCGCTTTCTCACCGGCGGCTGCCGACCACGCACCCACCCTAGGAGGCCGCGACTCGTATAAAGCCTGGATGCGCGTGATCGCTGGTCTGTATCGGGGACGGACGCTGGTGGCTCCGCGGGGGTCGGCGACCCGGCCGACGTCGGATCGGGTCCGCGAGGCCGTGTTCTCGATTCTCGGCGACGTGGGCGGGCTGCGCGTCCTGGACCTGTTCGCGGGCTCGGGTGCATTGGGGATCGAGGCGCTCTCGCGGGGGGCCGGGGAGGCGACGCTGGTCGACTCCGCCGGACCTGCGGTGGAGGCAATTCAACGCAATCTGAATGCGCTCGGGATCGAGGCCGAGGTGGTGCGCGCGCCGGCCGGGCGATTCATCGAGCGCGCACGGCGGGCGGATCGTCAATACGATCTGGTGTTCCTGGACCCCCCTTATCGCCACGGTCGCCACCTCGGACGGGACCTGACGGAGGCGCTGGAGCCGGTGCTCGCCACCGGGGCCCGCGTGCTCTCCGAAAGCGACCGTCGCCATCCGCTCCAGCTCGAACTGGACCTGACGGACGAGCGGCGATACGGCGACACCCTGATCCGAATTTATGCCGCCCGATAACCGCATCGCCATCTGCCCCGGGACGTTCGATCCCGTCACCTACGGCCACCTCGACGTGATCGGGAGGGCCTCGAAGATGTTCGACACGGTGGTCGTCGGCGTCGTCAACCTACCGTGGCGCAAGGGCAACACGCTATTCGGTGCCGAGGAGCGGACCGCGTTCCTGGAGCACGCCACCAGCGATCTGCCCAACATTAAAATCGAGACCTTCAGCTCGCTGTTGGTGACCTTCGCGCGTGAGCGCGGGGCGCTGGCGATCATCAAGGGACTGCGCGCGATCTCGGACTTCGAGTACGAACTGGAGATGAACCAGCTCAACCGCTTTCAGGCTCCAGAGATCGAGTCCGTTTACCTGATGGCGTCGCCCAAGTACAGTTTCATAAGCTCGAGCGGCGTCAAGGAGCTCGCGACATTCGGCGGAGAGATCGATGAATTGGTCCCCGACGCGGTGGCGCAGGCCTTGAAGGAACGGCTCGGGCGCTGACGAAACAGAGGTTTGCTACATGGATGTCCTGGTACTGATCGACAAGCTGGACGACCTCGTCCACAACGCCAAGCCGGTTCCGCTGACCGACCAGGTTCGCGTGGACAAGGAGGAGATCTACGACATCCTCGATCAGATGCGGGCCACGATCCCCGAGGAGATCAAGCAGGCCCGGTGGATCGTCAAGGAGCGCCAGGAGATGCTCGCCGAAGCCAAGCGCGAGGCCGAGCGGATCGTCAAGGAGGCGCGCGAGCGCCAGGAGCGCCTGATCTCCGACGAGGAGATCACCAAACAGGCCGAGCGTGCCGCTGAGGACATCATCGAGGACGCCCGCGGTCGTGAGCGCGAGATCCGCCTCGGCGCCGAGGACTACGCCGACGAGATCCTCAACACGCTCGAGGTCAACCTGAGCAAGTTCATCGCGGCCGTGCAGCGTGGCCGTGATCGCCTGGCCGGCAAGGACGAGCCCGCCGAAGTCTCCTAGTCGTTCGGGCTCCCCGCGCGGGGATTATTGGAGCTTGGTTCTCGTGGCCTGGGCGCGGGCGCGACTGCCAGTGCATCAGGGTGTGCGGCCAGCGAGCGCCGACGACGACCCGGCGAACGTGACAAATCCGAATCGCCCGTCGCGATTTGTCGCCCGACGCGCCCACACCCCCCTCGATGCGCCCAATCCAATCGACGGCGCGGCGATTTGTCGCACGGCGCATGGCACACGGTCGGGGAGGAGCGGTCGCACGGCGCATGGCGCACGGTCGGGGAGGAGCGCAATGATCGCCGCCCGTCCGATCGTCAGCCGCGCCGGCCGGTGACGGCCAGGCCGGCACCGAGCGCGATCATCGTCAGCCCGCCGCCGGCGCTCAGCCGCGCCAGGCGCTGCGGCGAGCGCCCGAGCGACTCCCGCGCCGAGCCGGCCGCGAGCGCCCAGGACGAGTCCGAGAGCAGTGCGACCACGACCACAACCGCGCCCAGCGAGAGCAACTGGAGCGTCGTGTGTCCGTGTGAGCGCTCGATGAACTGCGGCAGGATCGCGGTGAAGATCAGCAACCCCTTGGGGTTGGTGGCGCCGACGATGAACCCCTCGCGGACGATCCGGGCCAGGCCACGGGGCGCGATCGCTCCCGGCGCCAGGCCGTCCGCCAGCCGGTCGCGGTCACGGATCGCGCGCACGCCGAGCACGACGAGGTAGCCAGCGCCCGCGAGCTTGAGCACCTCGTAGACGGTCTCTGACCGGGCCAGCACCGCGCCGAGGCCGAACGCCATCAGGATCAGCTGCAAGACCAGGCCGCTCGTGTTCCCGAGCACCGTCGCCAGCGCGGACCGGCGGCCGAGGGCGACGCCACGGCTGATCGTGAACAGGACGCTCGGCCCCGGGATCAGGATCAGCACGTAGACGGTGACCAGGAACGCCGGCAGATGATCGGTGGGCAGCATCAGCGGGTCTGAAATCCGCGCAGTCCTGTGGGCGGCTCCTCGTTGACCTCGACCGAGGTGACCTCGGCGCTGACCGGCCCGAGCCGGCAGTACTCCACGACCGCCTGCACCGCGCTCGCATCGCCCTCCACCACCACCTCGACGGATCCGTCGTCGCGGTTGGCGACCCAGCCGGCAACCCCCTCGTGCTCGGCCTGCTCCCGCGTCGAGTCACGGTAGAACACCCCTTGCACCCGGCCGCGGACCAGGAGCCTCCGGCGGATCGTGGCCCCGCTCATCGGAGGATTGTCGCTGCTCCGAGGCAATTCCGTCCGCGCCGCGCGCCATGCTGGACGGCCCATGAACGCAATCTGGCTCGCTCTCGGAGTGCTGATCGGCGCCGGCGTGCTCATCGCGGCGCTGAGTCCGCGGCTGCGTGCGCTCACCGTCGAGGCGGCGCGCGGCGCCGAGTTCGAGCGCGAGCTGGTCAAGGCGCGCTCCGATCTCGAGCACGAGCGCGACCGGGGCGCCGAGCGCCTGGCGACCGTCCACGATGCCCAGGAGCGTTTGTCGGCCTCGTTCAAGGCGCTCAGCGCCGAGGCGCTGCAGTCCTCGATGACGCAGCTGACCGCGATGGCGCGCGCCCAGCTGCAGACGGCACAGACCGCCGCCAAGGGCGACCTTGTCCAGCGCCAGCAGGCGGTCGAGCAGCTGGTGGCCCCGCTCAAGGAGCAGCTCGGGCGGGTCGACGGCCAGCTGCTGCGCCTGGACCAGGAGCGGCGCGAGTCGCGTGGCCGGCTGGAGTCCCAGCTCAAGACGCTGACCGAGACCGGCGACCGGCTGCGATCGGAAACCGGCGCGCTGGTGACGGCGCTGCGCAAGCCCAACGCCCGCGGGCAGTGGGGCCAGATGCAGTTGCGCAACGTGGTCGAGTCCGCCGGGATGCTCAAGCACTGCGACTTCGACGAGCAGCACTCCTATGCGGGTGACGAGTCGACGCTACGTCCCGACATGGTCGTGAACCTGCCCGGCGGCAAGCACGTCGTCGTCGACGCCAAATCGCCGCTGCAGGGGGTGCTCGACGCCCACGAGGCGCGGGACGACACCGAGCGCGAGCGGTTCCTGCGCGATCACGCGCGGCTGCTGCGCAAGCACGTCAAGGCGCTGGCCGACAAGGCCTACTGGGCGCGGCTGGATTCGACGCCCGACATGGTCGTGATGTTCCTGCCCGGAGAGTCGCTGCTTGGCGTAGCCCTCGAGGCTGACCCGACGCTGCTCGAGGACGCGATGGCCCAGCGGGTGCTGATCGCGACCCCGACGACGCTGCTGGCGCTGCTGCACTCGGTCGCCTACGGCTGGCAGCAGGAGCGAGTGGCCGAGTCCGCGCAGGAGATCTCGGAACTGGGGCGCGAGCTGCACGCCCGGCTGGTCAAGCTGTCGACGCTGCTCGGCACGCTGGGAACGCGGCTCAACCGGGCGGTCGGCGCCTACAACGAGGCCGTCGGCTCCTACGAGGCGCGGGTTCTGCCCAGCGCACGGCGGTTCGCCGACCACGGCGCGGTGTCCGAGGGCGCAGAGCTGCCCGAGCTTGAGCCGGTGACGGTCAGTGCGCGGGCCGTGCACGCCGCCGAACTGCAGCTCGACCTCGACGGCGCCGCGGGTGGCCAGGCGGTCAGACCCCGTCGACTGCGCGCCGCCGAGTAGTCCACCATGCGCGCAGGTCGTCGCGCTGGTGGGGCAGCGGGTCGGCCGACGGCTTGCGCTGCCGCACGTACTCCAGCGCGTCGTCGATCCCAATCCCCTCCCGCAGCGCTACCGCGCCCGCGGCCACGGCGGCCGAGCGCTGCCAGCCCGCCCGGCAGTGCACGTAGCTGGCACCCGGCCGGTCGAGCCAGCCCAGCACGGTGCCGACGGCGGTCTCGAGCTGCTCGGCCGGCAGATGGCCGAAGTCGATCAGGTCCAGGCGCCGTTCCTCGATGCCCGCAAGCTTTAGTGCACCGACCACCTGCTCACGCTCGCGCGGGTGGTACTCCGACTCCTGCACCAGATTGAGGACGCGCCGAACCGGCAGCGCCGCCAGCATCCGCACGTCGTCCGCGTCGAGCGGGTAGGCCCCGATCACGAGGTCGTCATAGACCGCGGCGAACCCATAGCTGCGAAACCAGGAGGACACTGTGATCTGGATGATCGCCGTTTCACCGGCGATAAGCTCGGATCATCGTGCTCCGAACCGACACGTTCGATTTGTCAGGACTTCATCTGGGGTCCGGGCAGGGGCGCCGTCTCGAGCTTGCCGTGAGCTTCGATCCGTTCGAGTTGGCCGGCGAGTGCTACGCGGTGGCACCGGAGCTGGTGCCGGCTTGCCTGGACGTGTCGCGAACGACCGGCGACGGCTACGCCCTGCGACTGCGGCTGGAGGCGGAGCTGACCGGTCCCTGCATGCGCTGCCTGGGTGCCGCCAGCCCGTCGTTCGAGGTCGACGCTCGCGAGATCTCGCTGCCGCGGGAGGGCGATGAGCTCGAGTCGCCGTACGTGAGCCAGTCCACCCCTGTCCTGCTGGACCTCCGCGGCTGGGCTCGAGACGCCACCGCGCTGGCGCTGCCTACGCAGCTGCTCTGCCGGCCTGATTGCGCCGGCCTGTGCCCGGTGTGCGGCGCCGACCTGAACCTCGCCGGTCCTGACCATGCGCACCAGCGCGAGCCCGATCCACGCTGGGCGAAGCTCTCCGAGCTGCATTTCGACTGAGCGCAGCCGTGCGGGCACCTGGCTGAGCCTTGCCGCGGAATTCAATCGGAAATTGCGGAGATTTCACCGGACCCATACTTAGGTTTCGTCCGCTTTGTGCCGATTAGGTGGAGGGCATGAACTCCGCACACGCGCGGTCGAGCTCCGATCGCCCCGGTCTGGCGGTCGCGACTCTGCGTGGTCTGTTGGAGCTGTCGCGGCTGAGCCTGCGCCAGCCTCCGCTCCCGGACGTGCTCGACGCCGTCGCGCTCACCGTCGCCGAGTCGGTCGGGTTCTCGACCGTCGTGATCAATGCCTACCAGGCTCAGCACGACATCTATGAGGTGACCACCGTCCACGGCAGCGAGCGCGCCCGGCAGATCCTGCAGGGCAACGTCACCGCCGCCTCGACCTGGGAGCCGCTGCTGGACCCGCGCTTCGCGCGTCACGGCGTGTACTTCATCGCGGCGGGGCTGGTGGAGTTCGATGCGCTTGACCCGACGCTCGAGTGGTACACGCCCGAGTTGCCCGACGCCGATCCTCCCAGCGAGCTCGACTGGCGTCCGGACGATGCCCTGTTCGCGCCGATCGAGGGCCCCGGCGGCCGGCGCTACGGTGTGATCTCGGTCGACGACCCCGTCTCGGGTCGGCGGCCCGACAACCAGCAGCTCGAGGTTCTGGGCGCGCTCGCCGCCCACGCGGCGGTGGCGATCGAGAGCGCCCGCCAGGTTCGGGCGCTGGAGGGTGCGGTCGGGCGACACCGCGCGGTGCTGAGCTCGGCGCTGGACTGTGTGATCGCGATCGACAGCGCCGGCCAGGTGCTGGAGTTCAACCCGGCCGCCGAGCGGACGTTCGGCTATCGGGCGGCGGATATCGTGGGACGCGACCTGGCCGACCTGATCATCCCGCCGGCCAGCCGCGAGCACCACCGCCGCTCGATCGCGCACGGACTCTCCACCGGCGAATGGCACCTGCTGGGGCGCCGGATCGAGCTGCTGGCGATGCGCAGCGACGGCACCGAGTTCCCGGTCGAGCTCTCGCTGGCGCTGCCGCAGAGCACCGAGGCTGACGGCACCGTCTTCTACGGGTTCGTGCGCGACATCTCCGAGCGCCGGCGCGGCGAGGAGCAGCTGACCTACATGGCCTACCACGACGCGCTGACCGAGCTGCCGAACCGGATCCTCGCCGAGGAGCAGATCGAGCTTGCGCTGGCCCGAGCGCGGCGCAGCGACGGTGCCGTGGCACTCATGTTCGTTGATCTGGACGGCTTCAAGGAGGTCAACGACCGACTCGGGCACGCCGCCGGCGACCGCGTGCTCTCCGGCGTGGCCGCTCGCCTGCGTTCGGTGCTGCGCGACTCCGACATGCTCGCGCGCCACGGTGGCGACGAATTCCTGGTGCTGCTGGCCGACCTTCCCCCCGACGCCGCGGTCGCGGTCGAGCACGTCGGCGGTAAGCTGCTGGACTCGCTGCGCGAGCCGTTTGACCTCGCCGGGCGCGAGCTGCGCGCCGGGGCCAGTATCGGCGTCAGCCTGTACCCCGCCGACGCCGACGACACCGAGACGCTGCTGCGCCATGCCGACGCCGCGATGTACAACGCCAAGGCCGCGGGCGGCCGGCGGCTGGCCTTCCACGAGCTCTCGGAGGCGGTGCTCTCACGCCGGGCCAGCCTGTCGGCGCAGCTGCGCCGCGCGATGGCCCGCGACGAGCTGCAGCTGCACTACCAGCCGGTCTGGTCGCTGGAGGACGAGCGGCGCATCGCCGGCGTGGAGGCGCTGCTGCGCTGGCAGCATCCCGACCACGGCCTGCTGCGGCCCGACGCGTTCATCAACACCGCCGAGCAAAGCATCGCCGGCGACGAGCTCGTCACCTGGGTCCTGAGCGAGGCCTGCCGGCAGGGGCTGCAGTGGCGCGAGCGCGGCCTGAACCCGCTGATCGGCATCAACGTCTCCCACCAGCAGCTGCTCGCTCCCTCCTACGTCGAGCGGTTCGCCGATCACGTCCGCGGCGCCGGCCTGGATCCCGCTGACTTCATGATCGAGCTGACCGAATCGGCATGGACGGTGGACGCCGCCGACACGCTGGCGGTGATCACGCAGCTGCGCGAGTGCGGCGCCGTCGTGGCCCTGGACGACTTCGGCGCCGGCTACACGTCGCTGTCGGGCCTGCGTCAGCTCGCCTGTGACGTGATCAAGGTCGACCGCAGCCTGATGGTGGGAGTGCCTGGCGACGCCACCGCCACGACGGTGGCGAGGGCGGTGCTCGAGTTGGCCGGCGCGTGTGAGGCGCAGGTCGTCGCCGAGGGAGTCGAAAACGAGCGCCAGGTGACGCTGCTGCGCTCGCTGGGGGTCTCGCGCGCACAGGGGTTCCTGTTCGGGCATCCGCTGCAGGGCGAACGCCTCACGCCGCTGCTGGTGGGCAACCCGTCGCGCCGGCCATTGAGGACCGACCCCGGCCCCTCCGCGAAGGCGGTCAGGGCGCCCCTCCAGCGCCGGTGGCCTGAGTCGGTGCGGCCACCAAGCTCCTGCTAGCCTGCTCGCTTCAGATGGCGGTCCCCAAGCAGAAACAGTCACACGCTCGGACAGCGCAGCGCCGCGCTCAGCACAAGCTGACCCCGGCGACGTACAACGAGTGTCCGCAGTGCCACAGCCCTCGGCGGCCACATCGCGTGTGCCCGGTCTGCGGCAGTTACCGGGGACGCGAGGTCATCGCCGAGACCGGCCAGCAGTCCGGCTGAGCCTCTACCGCGATGGTCACCGTCGCCGTTGACGCGGGCGGGGCGGATCTGGGCCCGGCGGAAGTCGCCGCGGGGGCCGCGAACGCGGCTGCGGGTGGGATCGGCGTGATCCTGTTCGGACCGGCGGCTGAGATCGGGAATATCCCGGGCGTCGAGGTCGTCGACGCTCCGTTATCGATCGCCAAGGCGACCGATCCCGCGTTCGCCGTGCGCTCCACGCCCGACGCGTCGATCGTCCAGGCCGCCAAGGCGGTCGCGCAGGGCCGGGCCCAGGCGCTGGTGTCTGGCGGCTCGACCGGCTCGGCACTGGCGGCCGGGCTGTTTAACCTGCGCCGCGACCGCGGCATCTATCGGCCCGCGCTGGCGCTGCCGGTGCCGGTCCCCGGGGCCACGCCCGTGCTGCTGCTCGATGTTGGCGCCAACGTGACCTGCCGGCCCGAGCACCTGGTCCAGTTCGCCCACATGGGCTCGGCGTTCGCCCAGGCGGTGCTCGGACGCGAGCGGCCGCGCGTCGCGCTGCTGTCCAACGGCGAGGAGGCGAGCAAGGGAACGCCCGAGCTGGTGACGGTGCACCAGCAGCTCGCCGGCGAGGCGGGCACCGGGCTGAACTTCGTCGGCAACATCGAGGGCACCCAGGTGTTCGAGGGCGCCGCCGACGTGATCGTGATGGACGGCTTCACCGGCAACATCACGCTCAAGCTGATCGAGGGGGTCTCGGCGCGCACGCTGCGCGCGATCCGCGACGCCGCGCTGAGCTCGCCGCGCTCCAAGCTCGGCGGCTGGCTGTTGGGTCCGGCGGTCCGGCGCCTGCGCGATGAGATTGACCCCGAGGGGCCGGGCGGCGCCTATATGCTGGGCCTGCGCCAGCTTGGCGTGGTCGCCCACGGCCGCTTCACCCGACGAGGCTTTCAGCGTGCGATCGAGGTTGCTGCCCGCGGCGTCGAGGAGGATTTGATCAGCGCCATGCGCGCCGCCCTGGCGGGCGCCGGCGCCCTGCGACCCCCCGCTCTGGGGGATGAGGAGGACGGCAATGCCTAGCTGCGCGTCCGAGGTGGCGTCTACGGTGGTGCGCCGATGACCCGCGAGCAAGTCTTCTCGTTGATTCGTGCGCACCTGGTCGACGAGCTCGAGGTGAGCCCCGACCGGATCCATGAGTCGACGCGGTTCAAGGAGGACCTGGAGGCCGATTCGCTGGACCTGTACACGCTGGTCCAGGAGCTCGAGGACTCCTACGGTGTGCGCATCTCCGACGAGGAGGCGACCCGGATCCTGACCGTCGGTGAGGCGGTCGCGTTCGTGCTCGCGAGCGGCGCGTCTCCGGCAACCGCGAGCCAAGGCTCCGACCCTGAGTGACGAGCGGTCCCCAGCCACCGGATTCGCCGCGACTCCGAGATGGTTCGGAAGCGGCTCTGCATGCGTTGTTGGAGAGTCTGCCCACCGAGCTGGCGACCCCGGTGTTCATGCACTCGTCATGGACCGCGAAGCGCTCGGATTCCTACGAGCGCCTGGCGTTCCTGGGCGACAGCGTGCTCGGGCTCGCCGTCACCACGCACCTGTTCCCGCGTCTGGACCCGGATCGCTACGGTCCCGGCCGGCTGACCAAGATCAGGGCGCAGGCGGTGTCAGGGCGCTCGTGTCGCGCGGTCGCCGAGCGGCTGGGGGTGCCCGAGCGGCTGCGCGCGGCCGCACCGGAGGCGGCGGCGCAGGGGGTGGGCGCACTGGTCTGCACCGAGCGGGTGCTCGCCTCGGTGATCGAGGCGGTGATCGGCGCCTGCTACCGGCAGTTCGGCTACGACACCGTGGCGGACGCGGTGGTGCAGGCATTCGCCCCGGAGATCGAGAACGCGCTCGAGCATCCGGTGGATTTCAAGTCGGCGCTGCAGGAGCGACTGGCGCGGCGCGGCGAGCTGGTCAGTTACTCGGTGGTCGAGGAACAGGGGCCTCCGCACGACCGCACGTTCACGATCTCGGCGACGATCAAGGACGTCGAGATCGGGAGCGGCACTGGGCGCAGCAAGAAGGACGCCGAGCAGCAGGCCGCGCAGGCGGCGCTGGCCTCGATGCGGTCCTAAGGGCCCGGGCGTGTACCTGAAATCGATCACCGTCAAGGGCTTTAAGTCATTCCCGGACCGGACCAAACTGGAGTTTGGCCCCGGGGTGAGCGTGATCGTCGGACCGAACGGCTCGGGCAAGTCCAACGTCACCGACGCCGTGCTGTGGGCGCTGGGGGAGCAGTCGCCGGGGGCGGTGCGTGGCCAGTCGATGCAGGACGTGATCTTCGGCGGCGCTCGTGGCCGCCAAGCGGCGAGCCATGCCGAGGTTGAGCTGGTGCTCGACGACTGCGACGGGGCGCTCGGCCTGGACGTGCCCGAGATCTCGATCTTCCGCCGTCTGGACCGCTCGGGCGACGGCGAGTACCGCCTGGCGGGCGCGCGCTGCCGGCTGGTCGATGTGATCGAGCTGCTCTCCGACACCGGTCTGGGCAAGGAGATGCATTCGGTCATCTCCCAGGGGCGGGTCGAGTCGCTGGTCACCTCCAAGCCGCGCGAGCGCCGGCTGCTGATCGAGGAGGCGGCCGGGCTGGGCAAGCACCGCAAGCGCCGCCGCCGCGCGCAGCTGAAGCTCGGTCGCACCCGGGACAACCTCGACCGGGCGCTCGACGTCGAGCGCGAGGCGCGTTCGCGCATACGGCCGCTCAAGCGCCAGGCCGAGGCGGCCGAGCTGCACGAACGCCTCGAGCGCCAGTCGCTGGAGATCCGCTGGGAGCTGGCCCGCGACGACGTCCGCGCGCGCTCGCTGGCGCTGGAGACCGCTCAGCGGGCCGCTGACGACGTGCGTGCGCGCCGTCAGCAGTTGGCCGCCGAGCTGGAGGGCGTGTCGCTGCGGCGCGAGGCAGCCGAGGAGGCGCTGGCGGCCCGCAGCGCCCAGCGCGAGGAGCTGTCGCGCCGCGCGTATGCGGCCCGGGCGGCACGGGAGCGGATCGCTGACCGGATCGAGTCAGTCGGGCGCTCGCGCGGCGCGATCGAGGAACGCCTGCAGCGCGCCGCAGAGCATGTGCTCGCGCTGGAGACCCAGGTTCAGTCTGACCGCGAGGACCCGGAGGCCGGCGCCCGCATCGAGAAGCTGCGCGAGGCGCTGGCATCGCTGGATCGCGACCGGCAGTCAGAGCTGGCGCGCCAGTTGGCCGAACTGCAGCAGGAACTCGTCGCGGCCGATGCGCTGCTCGCGCAGCAGACGCAGTCCGTCGAGGGGCGCCAAGCCCACCGCGAGGCGGCCGAGGCCGCCCTCGAGGGCCTGCGCACGGCGCTACGCGAGGCCGAGCGCGGCGCCGAGGGCGCGCGCCGCGAGGCAGCTCGCGTCGGCGGCGAGCTGGCCGGTGTCAACC
>JBPCPC010000151.1:0-2709 GCA_050999585.1 Solirubrobacteraceae bacterium
CGCGGTCCGGGACCGCATCAACTTCTCCAACACGAGCCGTTGCTCGTCGCTGACCTGCAGAGGCGGTGAGGGTGATCGCATACCTCACCCTACCGCAATCACCCACTAATTACAGAACACTCCACTACGAGGTCCGGCCGCTGCCCTACGCCGAGGCTGGCTACGGCTATCCGGAGGACGGCCAGAGTGTCGTCAACGTGACCAACGGCAAGATCATGCGGCTGCTGGTGGAGGATGAGCCATTAGACGTGCGCTACGGGGCGCTGCGCAGCCAGGAGCGGGTGCTTGACCTGCGCGCCGGCGTCCTGCGCCGCTCGGCGGTCTGGACCTCCCCCACCGGCCGCTCGGTCAAGGTCTCCTCCACCCGGCTGGTGTCGTTCACCCAGCGCGCGGTGGCGGCGATCGAGTACATCGTCGAGCCGCTGGAGGCCGAGTTCGTGGTCGTCGTGCAGTCCGAGCTGGTGGCCAACGAGTCGATTCCGGCGGCTAGCAAGGATCCGCGCGCGGCGGCCGCGTTAGCCGAGCCGCTGCAGGCGATCAGCCACGACTCGAGCGGGCTGCGAGCGATCCTCGTACACGAGACCCGTTCCAGCGGGCTGCGGATGGCCGCCGCGATGGAGCACCTCGTGGAGGGACCCGACGGCCACGAGTGCAGCACCGAGGCGTTCGCCGACCTGGCCCGCATGCAGGTCACCACTGAGCTGGCTCCCGGCAAGCCCCTGCGGATCCTGAAGCTGATCGCCTACGGATGGTTGGCCCAGCGCTCTGGGCCGGCCCTGCGCGACCAGGTCGGAGCCGCCGGAGCGGCCGCCAAGCACACGGGCTGGGACGGCCTGCTGGCCGAGCAGCGCGAGTATATGGAGAGCTTCTGGAACCGCGCCGACGTCGAGCTCGAGGGGGATCCCGAGCTGCAGCAGGCACTCCGCTTCGGCCTTTCACACCCTGCAGGCCGGCGCTCGCGGCGAGCAGCGAGCGATCGCCGCCAAGGGCCTGACCGGCCCGGGCTACGACGGCCACACCTTCTGGGACACCGAGATGTTCGTGCTGCCGGTGCTGAACTACACCGCCCCGCGCGCCGCCGCCGACGCGCTGACTTGGCGCTATCAGACGCTCGACCTGGCGCGGGATCGAGCGCACACACTCGGCCTGAGAGGCGCAGCGTTCCCGTGGCGCACGATCCGCGGCCAGGAGTGCTCGAGCTACTGGCCGGCGGGCACGGCCGCGTTTCACATCAACGCCGACATCGCCGCCGCCGCCGCGCGCTACATGGCCGCGCAGGACGACCCCGAGTTCGAGCACTCCGTCGGGGTCGAGCTGCTGGTGCACACGGCACGCCTCTGGCGTTCGGTCGGCCACCACGATGCGAGCGGGGCGGTTTCGCATCGACGGCGTGACCGGTCCCGACGAGTACAGCGCGGTCGCCGACAACAACGTGTTCACCAACCTGATGGTGCAGCGCAACCTGCGGGCGGCCGCCGAGGCCGTCGAGCGCCATCCCCGGCGCGCCAGCGAACTCGAGGTCGACGCCGAGGAGGCGGCCGCCTGGCGCGACGCCGCCGCGAAGATGACGCTGCCCTACGCCGAGGCGCTCGGAGTCCATCCGCAGTCAGAGGGGTTCACCGACCACCAGCCGTGGCAGTTCGATCGCTGCACGCCCGAGCATTACCCGCTGCTGCTGAACTTCCCCTACTTCGACCCGCAAGCAGGTCGTCAAGCAGGCTGACCTGGTGCTAGTCGATGTTCTGGTGCGGGGACGCGTTCACGCCCGAGCAGAAGGCGCGCAACTTCGAGCACTACGAACCGCTGACCGTACGCGACTCGTCCCTGTCAGCGTGCACCCAGGCGATCATCGCCGCCGAGGTCGGCCACCTCGACCTCGCCTATGACTACTTCGCCGAGGCGGCGCTGATGGACCTCGACGACCTGGAGCACAACACCCGGGACGGAATCCACATCGCGTCGGTGGCCGGGACGTGGATCGCGGCCGTCGCCGGCTTTGGTGGGATGCGCGACCACGGCGGCCGGCTGACGTTTCATCCGCGCCTGCCGGCGGCGCTCACCCGCCTGCGCTTTCGGCTCATGTTCCGCGACCGCTGCCTGCAGGTCGAGGTCGACCAGCGCCAGGCTCGCTACACGCTGCGCGAGGGCGAGTCGTTGGAGATCGAGCACCACGGCGAGACGGTGACCGTGGACCGGCGGTGAACCGCTGGAGCTGGCGATCCCGCGCAGCCGGCCCGGCGCGACTGACGACTGGTAGGGCTCTGGTACGTGTTGTAACGGTTATGACTTGATCGGCGACGACCGGCCACGCCACGACAACCGTGTCGACCTGGTGTGCATGGTGTGACAAACCCGATCGACCGTCGGAGGTTTGTCACCGGCTGCCGGCTGAGCGTACAGCTGGTGACAAATCTCAGACCGCTCGTTGGATTTGTCACCCGGTGCAGGGCCCACGTTTCGCCACGCGCGCAGGGCCCGGAACGACCCGTGACCGAACAGCGGTCGGTCAACCAGTGGCGTCGCGGACCGGAACCCAGGCGCCCTTTTCAGGGGCTCCAGGCATCGATGTAGGTCGTGGGACTCTGGGAACCGCCGACTGAGCGGGCTGTTCGGCGTTTGAACAGGGACGCGCCCGCCGTCCTCGCGCGGCAAGCTGGTGGCTGCTTGAAGGTCATCAGCTCGACAGGAGGACGACGATGCGCGTCAACG
>JBPCPC010000192.1:0-6506 GCA_050999585.1 Solirubrobacteraceae bacterium
TCGGTCAGAAACGTGACCGTACGGCACTTGGATGATGGTCCCGCTCGACCTCGGGCGCGCGGTTCGGACAAGGATCCGTCTGGGCTGCTCGGAGGCGGACTTGCTCGTCGACGGGCCCGGATAATCAGGTGGTGCGACGAGGTGAGGTATTGCGTGCCGGCGTTGTCGTGTTCGGCCTCTGGGCTGCTGGCTGCGGAGGAACCACAATCCCGTCTCGGCCGGCGGTTCACTCCACGGGTGCGACCGCGGCCGGCTCGCCAACCAAGTCGCTGCGGTCCAACAGGCCTCCACGCGGCTTGACCGCGATCGATGGCGTGACAGCGGGCAGCGTGCAGCGGGCGATCCTGCGCCAGAGTCAGACACCAAGATCAACGGCAGCTTCATGTCGACCACCAACCGCCGCCGAGCGGGCCAAGGGACCAATTGGTGGGAGCGGCGCCGCGTTGTTCTCTTGCACGATCACGGTTAACGGGCCGGCTGCCCAGTTTGACGTCCAGGTCCTAAGCAATGGCTGCTTCGTCGCCGAGCGCCAGCGCCCAGGCCAAGCCATTTACGGATGCGGCGTCACCCGAACGTCGACCCGGTAGCCGAGTCCTCTTACGGCCGCCGGCCGGTGCTTGGCACCGATGCGATTTTCAGTCAAAAAGTGACCGTATGGGTCACGCTCAGACGTCCTGAACAGCGGCGGCGCGCGCGAGCGCGACGAGCTTGTGGTGAAGCTCGGCGTCTCGCGGCGGCGACAAGCGAGTCGGACTCGAGCGTCCACGGGCGGCCCTCGAGGTCAGAGACCACGCCTCCCGCCTCAGCCGCCAGCAGGCTTCCTGCCGCAGCGTGGATCGCCGAGGTCCACAACAGCGCGTAGCCGGACACACGACCGGCTGCCACGTACGCAAGCGAGAGCGTCGTGCTCAACGAGCGCAAGTCCCACCGGTCCGGCCGGATGAGAGCCGCGGCGAAGTTCGCCGCCTGCTCGCGACGCGCGCCGGCCGCATGGCTCTCCTCGACGACGATCGTCTTGCTGTCGGCTGTGGCGCGGAGAGCCCGCGCGCCACGGCCGGTCAGCGCCCGAGCGCCCGCGCCATTCTGCGCGACCAGGATCTCGCCCGTCGAGGCATCGCCGACCACCGAGACGGTGGCCCGGTCGTTCTCGACCAGGGCCAGGTTGCAGCACAGAGGGATGCCAGCGCGAAATTCCTGGTGCCGCAGATCGGGTCAAGGATCCAATAGGGCGCCTCACCGCCTCCCCCGCCACGCTCCTCACCGAGCAGTCTCGGCGCACTGGACCAAACCCGATTATTCTCGCTCCGGGGCTGCTCGTCTCTCGCGGGGCGCCTGTCTAATGGGGCGAAATCGGCGATCCGTGGTCAACCTACGCTCTGGAGCGCACGCAATGCCGGTCTCCTCAGAGCTTGCGCTACACGGCCTGATCCCGTGGCCCAGCTCTCACTGTCATTCAGTGGACGGTGATGCTGGCGGTGCGGCTGAACGCTGTGGGCCCGTGGGGGTAGGCCCACTGCAGCCTGACCTGGCCGCTTGCGGGAAACGTCTGGTGGACTTCGAAGTACCCGTAGCGGTCGGTGATCGCCGCCCGCTGGACGGTCGTAAACGGACCGCTGGAGCTGGGGCGGAACTGGATTTGGACGTATTGGCGCTGGTGCGTCGTGCGGGCGGCGTGGGGCGCGGGCCGCACGCATCCCCACACGTCGACGGGCCGGCCGTGCGCGGTGCTCGACACCGGTAGGTACAGCGGCATTCGGAAGGCCGCCAGCCCCGGCTTGGGCGCGCCGGAGAAGGTGAACAGCCCGGTGGCAAATACCGTGTCGCTTGGCGGGTCGCTGAGCAGGTACTGGTCGTAGGACTTGATCCGCGGGTCCTGCCAGGTTAGGTACTCGGCCCAGTTGAGGTAGTAGGCGGCCGTGGGCGGCGTGATCGTGTACTGGTGGTTGGGCGGGTTGGTGATGTAGCCGAACTCGGTCGACCAGATCGGCAACTTCGCGTCTGAGCCATATGTCCGCTGCAACCGGTCCAGCGTTGTCTCGAAGGCGGGCATCGTCGCCAGGTTGAAGTCCTCGGGCTCGTTGGGGATCGGCTGGTTGGGTGGTATCGAGTAGAACGAGTACGGATGCACGCCGAACCCCGAGGCCTTGAACAGCGCCGGGTTCTGCGCAGCGAAGCGGGTCGAGCCGGCCGCCGTCGCCGGGCAGCCGCGCTCGCGTGCCTGCGTCCCGCGCAGCGGCTGACCGCCGGAGTTCACGCAGTACAGCGCGTACAGGAACCGCAGCGGCGCCATGGCGTTAAACAGGCCAACGCCGCCGGTCGTGACGCCCTCGGGAGCGAGCTCGCCGATGAGAATCGTGTCGTGGCCGTGGCCGGTGGTGTGCAGGGCGCTCCAGGCGGCGTTCACCAGGCGGCGGTACATCCCGGCAGCGGCCTCGATCTGGGTGTGGGGGTTGACCTCCGGCGCGAGCTGGTTCCCGATGTTCGGCTCGTTCCAGATCGACCAGAACGAGATCCGCGGCAGCGGACTGGAGCCCCCGGGGGGCGTGTAGTGGCCGCTGTAGCGCACGGCGGCGGCGTGGACCCACTGCCCGTACTCGGCGGCCGAGGGCTTCCACTCGGGTTGGGTCTTGGGGTGAGGGGCGCCCTTGCCCGAGGCCCAGTTGGGCGGTGGGGGGACGAGGGCGAGGTCGACGCCGATCTGGCGGACGGCGGCGGCGCGCAGGACCGCGTCGAAGGGCGCCCACCCAGCCGCCGGGTAGGCCGCGGGATCGGTGGCGTCGAACGCCGGCTTGTGCATCGACATCGGGTCGGGGGCGATGTCGGCCCAGTGCATGTAGAGGTGCAGCGAGTCGACGCCGAGGCGCTTGAGCAGGTCGAGGTTCGCGGGCGTGTAGGTCGTCACCCCGCCGGCGGTGAACATCGTTACCGGACCGACCCGACCGGAATGCAGTGGCGGAAGCAGGGCCGTGATCGTCTTAGACGACGAGCCGCCGCAGGACGCGAGCACCAGCGCGCCCAGCGCCGCCGCGGCCAGGACTGTGAGCCGGCGCGCTCGCCACGGCCGGCCCGGGACAGATGTCACGGTCACGGGCAAGCGGGAGACAATAAGCCCCAACGCTCGGGTGCCCGGGAGCTTTAGCTTTGGGTGGCTGGTCGACCTCGCGATAAGGGGTTCGATCCGGTCCCGCAAGGGAGAAGGCGAGGAAAGACCCGGTCGACCCACCAGCATCGTGCGCTCGACGACGGGAGGGTTCTTCCGTCCCCCTCTGGCGGCACCGAAACGGCCAGCTGTCGTAAGCTTCGAGGCCGAGCGATGATGCTGTCTGAACAGTCGGTTCGTGTTACGGCGGGCGGGAGCGGCGCCGGATGATCGGGCGCCGGAGGATCGCCGCCGCCACGACGGCGCTGCTGAGCGTCGTCGTCGCGATCGCGCTTGTCGCGTCCCCGGGGGCGGCCACGCCTCGACGGGGCGCGGCGGCGTCGGCGGAAGCTGCCGCGCGTCCCGGTCGACCACGGACGCCGGTGGTCCTCTTCCCGGCGTTCCACCTCACCCGGCTCGAGGTGATCGTTCGCAACCAGACCGTCGCTCCCGGCTGTCCGCGCTCGGGCAGCTTCGAGGACTGGTATGAGAACCCGCATCCCAGCACCACGTTCTCGCAGGTGTGCCGCGACGAGCTGATGACGCTGCGCTACGACGCCAACCCGGCGATCCCGATGGCGCGGAGGTTCTCTAACCCGCGTGGGGTGACGGTCAGGATCGTCGATTACGGTCAGATGGCGAGCGCGCCGTTCTACCGGCCGCTCTACCGGGCGCTGGAGCGGGTCGGATACACGGCGAACCGCAGCATTCGGGTTGCCGGCTATGACGCCCGGCTCACGCCCGACCAGGGGGGCTTCCTCCACCGCGCGATTTCGTTGATCGAGCGGACCTACCGCCAGAACGGCGACCGGCCTGTCGAGCTCGTCGGACACTCGAACGGGCCGCTGTACGCGCAGTACGTGCTCACGCACACCAGTCGCGCCTGGCGCCACAAGTACATCCACGGGTTCACGCCGATCGCCGGCAACTTCCCGGGGCAGGGCTCGCTGTACTCGATCATCTTCACCGGGCTGAACGTCGAGCACTTCAGCTATCCGACGACCAAGGCCAACGCGCTCAGCAGCGCGCGAATGTATCTCACCTCGCCCGCCACCTATATGAGCGCGGCCGATCCGGCCGTCTTCGGCCGCCGCGAGGTCGTCCTCAAGGACTCCGCAACCGGAACGGCCTACACGCCCGCCGACTATCGACGGCTGTTCGCCGACGCCGGGCTGCCCGAGGCGCGGCAGATCGCCGATCACTACATCGGGTTCGTGAAGTTCCGAGACCGGCGGGACTTCCCCGACGTGGACGTGACAGCCGAGAAGGGCTCCGGCATCCCGACGATCGTAGGCGCCGTCCTGCCCAGCTTGACCGTGGGCCAGCTGGTCAAGCCGGCGGCGTTGCTTAAGCGCGACGGTGACATCAACCAAGAGGACATCACCAACAACGCCGCCCGGGTGTGGAGGGCGATGCCCTGCTACCGGTTCACGCTCACCGACAACCCGGGCGTCAACCATTTCGCGCTGCCGAGCAATCCCCACGTCTTGCACCGGCTGATCGCCGTGCTGCGGCGCCCGCGGTCGCGCTGCGGCTGAGCCCGCGGACGCATGGTCCCCAAAAACACTACGTCGCGCATCTGTCTCAGCCCTTGACTGACGGGCTGGTCTTGACCATCAAGCCGATCATCTCGGTGAGCAGCAGCGCGGTATGCGGCCCACGAGCGATGGCTGGACGGCGCTCACCAGCGACGGCGCGCGCTCAGCGCCGCCGAGCACATGATGGTCGTGCGCGAAAGCGCACCGGTCGTGCTGACCGCCTGACGCGGCGGCGCTTCGTTCAGCGACCGTCTTCTCCGGCTTGAGTCACGAAAATGGGCTCTAGGGTCTGATCTGTTGGTCAGTTCGGTTGGGGAGCTTGGGTCGGTGCCCGCCGAGGCTGAGCATCGCTAGTGCGATGAGGCTGGTCGCTGATCGGAACCCGAACGCGATTCGCGTGAGGAGACGGATCCTGGTGTTGACCGATTCGATCAGGGCGTTGGAGAGGCCGTGCTCGAGCGTGGCGTGGATCTTGTCCCTGGCTGCGGCGATCCGGCGTGCGAGGCGAACGAACGCGGGGATCCGACAGCGGCGCGCCCAGGACAGCCAACGATCGAGCGCGTGCTTGCCGGGCTCGCCTTTGGCGATGAACACGTTGCGCAAGCCTTCTTTGAGCAGATAGGCGCGGTGCAGACGCGGGTCTGTCTTCGCGATCCACGCCAGCTTCTCGCGTTGACGGTCGGTGAGGTTGTCGGGGTTTTTCCAGAGCGCGTAGCGGGCCCCCTTGAACCGGCGGGCATCGCCGGTGGACACCTGACCGGCGTATCCACGGCGCTTGGTCTGACCCGCGTCGCGGGCGTCGTTCCATGCCTGGCGGCGAACCTCGTCGAGCGCTTCGGTTGCCCATTTAATGATGTGGAACGGGTCAGCGCACTGAACTGCACAAGCACAGTGTTCCTCGACGAGTTCGGCGATCCACGAGGCCTGATCGGCCGACACATGCGTGATCAGCGCGCACCTGGCCGGGCCGAGCCGGTCGAAGAATCCGCGCAGCGTGGCACGGTCATGACCTGGAGCGGCCCACAGCAACCGACCGGTGTCGTGGTCAACGACGACGGTCAGATACCGGTAGCCGCGCTTGTAGGAGATCCCATCAATCCCGATACGCGTCAGTCCGTCTAACCGGTCCCCGAGCGCTTCGACATCAGCCCAGACCCGCGTGATGATCGCGCCGACCGTCCGCCACGCGATCCGCATCAACTCGCAGACCGCCGTCTTGGAGCACTGCGTCACCAACCAGGCGACGGTCTCATCAAACGCCAATGTGTGCCCGGCACCGTGACGCGCCCACGGCACGTGCGCCACCACAACCCCGTGTTCGGCGCAGCACACCCGAGGCGCGTCAGCCTCGACGAACACCTTCATCGTCCCAGCGTCCAACGCGCGCCAGCGGCAGCGTCCCTGCCCACCATTATAGCGCCCGCACCGGCGCCGGCACACCCCACACCGACCGCGAGCACCGCGCCCAGGCCGGGCCTGCACGACCAACAGCTCGTTCTCCTCGTCGAACTCGACGCCTTCGATGACCGTCTTCTGCACGCCCAACAAGGCGCGAAATACCCTGACGTTGCGCACGCCGTTCTCCGCTCACTCGGTGACTGACCTTCGACAAGCCAGAAACCTAAGCGGGAACGGCGTGCCAGCTACCCGCCGCCGACGACTGCACCCACGGATACGTCAGTAGAGCCCGAAAATGTCCCGTAACGTGATCGTATTCAGCGCTACAGGCTTGCCTATGAGGTCACGAAGCGGCGGTGGCTGAGTAGGTGACCGTGAGCGTCGTGGAGCCGAACTGCGGCACGATGCAAGTCCGGTGACGCTTGACCTCC
>JBPCPC010000009.1:0-10597 GCA_050999585.1 Solirubrobacteraceae bacterium
CGCCGGCGGGCGCCGGGCCGCCGCCGGCAATGATCGGGCCAGCGCCGCCGATGGCCGGCCGCGCGACGCGGGCCGGCTACCTGGCGCTGGACGCGGTGCTCGGCGTCGAGGAGCTCGCCGGCTTCGCCCTCTCCAACCGTCCCCGCCGCGAGCGCGGGACCGCCGCCGCGGTCGTGCTGATCGCCGGCCGCTTCCCCACCCGTGGCGACCCTCTGGCCGACTTCGCGCTGACCCTGGCCGACGCTCGCGTCGAGGCGTCGGCCCGACCCGAGGCGCCGGCCCAGGCGATCGCCCGTCAGCTGTGGATTGATTACCGCGAGGATGACGGCGCGCTCACCCGCGCCGCCGCCCTGACGGCGCTGCTGCTGCGCCATCCGCTGCGTTGCCTGCGCGACCGGCTGCAGCGCGGCGCCGATGAGCCGGGGCTGGCGGTACTGGCCCCCGCCGCCGCCCGGCTGCGCCGCGACGCCGATGCCCGCGTGCACCCGCTCGGAGGGGCGGGGACGCGGTCGCTGGCCGCTCGCCTGGCGGCGCTCTCCGGTCACCCCCTGGACGCGTGATGCGCGCCTCGATCGTCGATCCGTCCGCGTTCACCCGACCGTATGACCACGCGCTGTGCACGGCTCTGGCGCACGCCGGCGCGGAGGTGGAGCTCGTCACCAGCCGCTTTGCCTACGGCGACGTGCCGGCGCCCGACGGCTACGCCGTGCGCGAGCTGTTCTACGCACGTGCGGCCGGCGTGCCGGGCTCGCGGCGGCGCCGTGGGACCAAGCTGGCGTCTCACGTCCCCGACATGCTGCGCTACCGGCGGCTCGCCGCCGGCGCTGACGTCGTGCACTTTCAGTGGCTGACGATCCCGTGGCTCGACGGTCGTCTGCTGCCCGACCGCCCGCTGGTGTTGACCGCGCACGACCTCCTCCCGCGCGAGCCGCGCCCGGGGCAGGCCCGCGCCCAGCGCCGGCTGTATGACCGGCTCGACGCGCTGATCGTGCACTCCGAATACGGTCGCCACCAGCTCGTGCAGCGGCTGCGGGTGCCGGCCGACAAGGTGCACGTGATCCGCCACGGCGCGTTCACCCACGTGGCGCAGCGCGCGCTGGCGTCGCTGCCCCCCGCGCTGGCCAGCGCGACGGCGCCCATCGTCCTGTTCTTCGGATTGCTGCGCCCTTACAAGGGAATCGGGACAATGCTGGCCGCCTGGCGCGGAATCGACGATGCCGAGCTGTGGATCGTCGGGCGCGAGATGATGGACATGACGCCGCTGCGCGCAAGCGCCCCGCCGGGGGTGCGGTTCCTCAACCGGTTCGTCGCCGAGGCCGAGGTGGGGGCGTACTTCGCCCGCGCCGACGTCGTCGTGCTGCCCTACGCGCGCACCGAGCGCTTCGACATGTCTGGCGTGCTGGCCACCGCGCTGGCGTTCGGCAAGCCCGTGGTGATGAGCGACATCGGCGGTTTCTCAGAGGCGGCGGCGACCGGCGCCGGGCGGCTGGTGGCGCCCGACGACCCCGCACAACTGCACGACGCGCTGGCCGAGCTGGTGGGCGACGCTGCGACCCGGGCCCGGTTGGGCGACGCAGCGCTGGCGGCGGCCCGCGGACCGTACTCGTGGGATGTCGCCGCTCGCCAGACGCTCGCGCTGTACGAGTCGATCAGGCGCTGACCGGCGCCGCGCCGGCCTCGCGGCGCGCCACCTCGGCTCGCACGACCGGCGCCACCTCGGTGCCGAACAGCTCGATCGAGCGCAGCACGTCGCGATGGGCGACGGCGCCAACGCTCATCTGGCCGACGTACCGGGTGTTGGCGAACAGCTCGTGCTCGAACAGGATCTTCTCGGCCACCTGCTCGGGCGAGCCGGCGGCGACCGCGCCGCGCGGCGAGCGCAGCGCGTCGTACTCGGGCCGGCCCGAGGGCGGCCATCCGCGCTCGCGCCCGATGCGGTTCATCATCGCCAGATAGGGCTGGGCGAACGCGCGGTCGGCAGCGGCTGAGGTCTCGCCGACGAAGGCATGCGTGTTGATCGCCAGCGGCAGCGGATCCTCGGGCCCCGCCCACCCGGCCTCCGCCGCCGCGCGGCGGTACAACTCCACCAGGGGCGCGAAACGTTCCGGCTGCCCCCCGATGATCGCGATTGTGAGCGGCAATCCGAGTATCCCGGCGCGCGCCACCGACGCGGGCGTGCCGCCGACCGCCACCCATATCGGCAGCCGGTCCTGGACCGGGCGCGGGTAGACGCCGATGCCAGGAATCGGTGCCCGCCCACCCCGCGACGGGCCCGACCAGGTGACGGTCTCGGAGTCGCGAATCTTCAGCAGCAGGTCGAGCTTGGCCGCAAACAGCTCGTCGTAGTCGTCGAGGTCATAGCCAAACAGCGGGAAGGACTCGACGAACGAGCCCCGGCCGGCCATGATCTCGGCGCGTCCGCCAGAGATCAGGTCGAGTTCTGCGAACTGCTGGAAGACCCGCACCGGGTCGTCGGAGCTGAGCACCGTGACCGCGCTGGAGAGGCGGATCCGCCGGGTGCGCGCCGCCACCGCCGCCAACGCCACCGCCGGCGAGGAGATCAGGAAGTCGGGGCGGTGGTGCTCCCCGATCGCGAACACGTCAAGGCCGACCTGCTCGGCGAGCTCGGCCTCCTCCAGCAGGTCGCGCATGCGCTGCTCGGGGGTCACGCCCGAGCTGAGATCGGCGAACGTGGCGAGTCCGAGTTCCACGCCGACGAGCGTAGCAGAAGTGGTTGCGCCCGCAACTACCTGACCGCGCCAGAATGCCTGCGCGATGAAGGCGATCTTCTGGGCCTCGGCCGGACTGCTGGTCTACACCCACCTCGGCTACCCGGGTGCGCTGGCCGCCGTGGCCCGCGGCCGTCGGCGACCGGCGACCGACCGTCCGGCGTCGCGGGGTGACGGAGCCCTTCCCGCGGTCTCGATCGTCGTCGCCGCCTATGCCGAGCAGGCCGTGATCGCCGATCGCGTCGCCAACCTGCGCGCGCTCGATTACCCGGCCGACCGGGTGCAGGTGATCATCGCCTGCGACGGCTCCCCCGACGAGACCGCCGCCCGCGCCCGTCAGGCCGGCGCCGACGTGGTGCTCGAACTGCAGCGCGGGGGCAAGGTCCGTGCTCAGGATGCCGGCGTAGCGCGGGCCGGCGGGGAGATCGTGGCCTTCGGCGACGCCAACGTCAGCTGGTCAGCCGACGCGCTGCGCGAGCTGGTCAGGCCGTTTGCTGACCCGAGTGTCGGCTACGTGTGCGGCGATGTGCGCTTCGTCAACAATGACGGCGACAATCAGGAGGGGCTGTACTGGCGCTATGAGATGCTGCTGCGCCGGATGGAGTCCGAGCTGCGATCGGTGACCGGCGGTAACGGCGCGATCTACGCCACCCGCCGCGAGTCCTATCTGGTCGTGGATCCGATCATGGGCCACGACCTGTCGTTCCCGTTCAACATGGTCAAGCACGGCTGGCGCGCGGTCTACGCGCCCGAGGCCCACGCGACCGAGAAGATGGTGCCGACGATCGAGGGCGAGTTTGCCCGCAAGCGGCGGATGATGAGCCATGGCTGGCCGATCATGCTGCGGGGCGGGATGCTCTCGCCGCGCGGCTATGACCCGGCGTACGCGCTGATGATCGTCTCCCATCGGGTGCTGCGCTACGGCTCGCCGTTCCTGCACGCGGCCGCGTTCAGGGCCAACGTCGCACTGCTCGGCGACGGCCGGATCTACGCGCTGGCGCTGGCGCTGCAACTGGCGCTGCTGGCCGGCGCGCTGGCCGCCGGGGTGGTCCCGTCGCGGCCGCTGCTGGTCGCGCGCTATTACGTGCTCACCACCGCATCGCTGGCGGCCGGCCTGTGGGACTGGTTGGCCCAGGGCACGCCGGCGGGCTGGGACCCTGCGGAGGGGACCCGATGATCAAGCGCTTGCTCGATCTTGCGATCGCGGCCCCGGTGGCGCTGCTGACCGCGCCGCTGGTGGGGCTGCTGGCGCTGGCGATCCGCCTGGAGTCCCGCGGGGACCCGATCTATCGCCAGACGCGCGTCGGCCGCGACGGTCAGCTGTTTGAGATCTTCAAGCTGCGCACGATGGTCGCCGGCGCCGAGTTCCGGGGAGCCGGTCTGGCGGTCGCCGCCGGTGACAGCCGCATCACCCGGCTGGGCGGCCTGCTGCGCCGGACATCGCTGGACGAGCTGCCCAACCTGTGTAACGTGCTCAGCGGTGAGATGTCGATCGTCGGCCCGCGCCCGACGCTGAAGGGCCAGGTCGACCAGTACACCGAGCGCCAGCGCGGCCGGCTGGCGGTCAAGCCGGGGATCACCGGCTGGGCCCAGGTCAACGGGCGCACCTCGTTGCCGTGGTCGGAGCGGATCGAGCTCGACCTGTGGTACGTGGAGCACCAATCGCTGGTGCTGGACCTGCGGATCCTTAGGCGGACGCTGCGCCAGGTGGCACGCGGCGGCGACATCTACAAGGGAGTCGGTGGCGGATGGCAGCCTCCCAGCGAGACGTAGCGGTCCTGCTCACCGGGGTCGGCAAGCGCTTCGCGCTGGTCTCGGCGTTCGCCCGGCTGGCCACCACGATCGCCGCCGATCCCAACCCGCTCGCCCCCGCCCAGTACGCCGCGCACCACCGCCGCGCGGTGCCGCGCTTTGACGACCCCGCCTACGTCCCGGCGCTGCAGGAGCTGTGCGCGGAGTTCGACGTCGGCGCCGTGGTGCCGCTCACCGACCTCGATCTCGAGATCCTCGGCCACGCCCGCTCCAACGGCCAGCTGCCCGCGTTCGTGCCCGATGGCGAGATCGCCCGCGCCACGTTTGACAAGTACGAGACCCACCTGCTGCTGGCGCGCCACGGGCTGCCGTCGCCGCCGACGGTTCTGCCCGGTAACACGGTCGAGTCGTTTCCGGTGATGGTCAAGACCCGCTGGGGCTCGGGAGCCCGCTCGATCTTCGCCGCGCAGGACGAACGCGAGGCCGAGTTCCTCGCCGCCTACATCCGCGAGCCGGCGATGATCCAGCGTGCGCTGCAGGGCCCCGAGTTCTCGATCGACACGCTGTCTGACCTCGAGGGGCGTTGCCTGAACGCGATTCCGCGCACGATGATCGAGTCGCGCGGTGGCGAGTCGATCAAGGGCACGGTGATCGCCGACGCGGAGCTGGTCGAGCTCGGCCGGCGCGTGGTGGAGGTCCTCGGCTGCCGCGGGCCCTGCACCGTGCAGGTGTTTCGCGACCCGGAGATCGGCCTCGGCATCACCGATGTCAATACCCGCTTCGGCGGCGCCTGCCCGGCGCATCTGTACGCGGCGCTGCCCGGCCAGACCTACCCGGAGCTGATCGTGCGCCTGGCCCGCGGGGAGCGCATCGAGCCCCACGTCGGCGAGTTCACCGCCGGGGTGACGTTCACGCGCTACTTCTGGCAGATGGAGCTCGATGAGCACATGCAGCCCACCGGGCGCGAGATCGCCTAGTCCGACGGCGGCGATCGCCGGGGACTCATCACCGCCGGGACCGCCCCGTCGTTCACAGCTCGGCGATCACCTCGTCAACGGTCGCCACCCGTCCCACGTTGGTCATCGCGTAATGCAGAGCGGCGTGCTGCCATTCGTCGCTGGTGGTCGAGGTCCCGTCGGAGACGACCGTGATCGTGTACCCGGCGTCAGCTCCGTGGCGGGCGGTGTGCTCGATCGACATGTTCGTGTAACACCCGGCGATCACCAGTGAGTCGACGCCGAGGCCGCGCAGCAGGATGTCCAGACGGGTCTGAAAGAACCCGTTCATGCGCATCTTCTCGATGACGTAGTCCTCCTCGCGCGGCTCCACGCCCTCCACCGCAGCGGCGCCCCAGGAGCCGCGCACCAGGGCATTCGTGTCGACGACGCCCTGGAACAGCGGCGCGTTGGGCTTGAGACCCACCGCTCCCTTCTCCACGATGTAATGCACGTGGATCACCGGCACGCCCGCGCCGCGGGCGGCATCGGCCAGCCGGGCGACGTTGGCGATCACGTTCTGGCTGGCGGCGTGGGCCGGAGCGCCCGTCTCGGCGAACGCTCCCGACTGCCCGATCACATCGTTCTGCATGTCCTGGATGATGAGTGCGCTCGTCATATCAGTGATAGGGGAGATGGCTGGAGGCGACCTTGGTGGGGATCCGGTACACGGACGTGGAGCTTGGGATGTAGAGCATCTTCCAGTCCGCTCCCCCCCAGGCGATGTTGCCCACGTTCTCGGGCACTCCGATCACGCCCAGGTGATCGCCCTCGGGGGAGATGACCCACAGCCCGCGCGGACCGGTGACCCACACGTTGCCCTGCTCGTCGACCTTCATCCCGTCGGGGATCCCTTCCTCGATCACGCCGCTGCCGATTCCGGCGAAGAACTCGCGCCCGTGTGACAGAGAGCCGTCGTCCTCCACGTCGTAGATGCGGATGAGGGCGCGGGTGGTGTCGTTGATGTACATCCGCTGCTCGCCGGGGGCGAAGCACAGGCCGTTGGGCGCCTCGAACTCGTCCTCACCCACGACCAGCTGCGGGTCCCCCCCGCCGGCCGGGATCATGTAGACGCCCTGGAAGGAGAGCTCCTGCGCGCGCGGGATGCCGAAGTGCTCCACCCGCCCGAAGCCGGGATCGGTGAAGTAGATCGTCCCGTCTGAGCGGGTGATCACGTCGTTGGGGCTGTTGAGGTACTTGCCCTGGTAGTGGAAGGCCAGCGTCTCGCGCACACCGTCGCGGCGCTCGCGCACCAGCGAGGAGGTCACGTGCTCGCAGACCAGCAGGTTGCCCTCGGCGTCGTAGACCATGCCGTTGCCCTTGTTGTTGGGGCGGCGCAGCTCCTGCACCCCGTCCTTCTCTGACCAGCGCCGGCGCACGTCCCCCGGCATGTCGGAGAACAGCAGATACTCGTCGCCCCGGTTCCACACTGGTCCCTCGGTGAACGTGAACCCGGTTGCCACCCGCTCGACCTCGGCGTTCGGTTCGATCAGCTCGGCGAGCTGCTCAGACTTCATCTCAATCACCAACGTTGCTCTCCTCTTATGTCGCGTGCCGGCGCTCGATCCCGGCCAGTACGTCGGCCAGGTCCTCGAGGCTGGCGATGTTGTGCCCCGCCAGGAAGCGATCGATGTGCGGTAGCGCCGCCTGCATTCCGGCGCCCAGCGGCTGGTACTCGATGTGGCCCTTGAGGGGGCTCACCCACACGACCGCGTAGGCGGTGCGAGACAGCCTGGCCATCTCGCGCCCCACCAGCTCGGGGTCCTGGCGCTCCCAGCCGTCGGAGACGATCACCACCACCGCTCCGCGCGCAAACGCCCATCGTCCCCAGTGGTCGTTGAAGGACTTCAACGAGGCGCCGATGAGCGTTCCCCCCGCCCAGTCCACGACAGTCTCGGCGGCCCGGATGAACGCGCGCTCGGGGTCGCGCGTGCGCAGCGCCGGGGTCAGCCGCGTCAGCCGCGTGCCGAACGCGAACACCTCCACGTGGCCGGCGATCACCGCGGCGTGCAGGAACAGCAGCAACCCACGGCTGTAGGCCTCCATCGAACCCGAGATGTCGCACAGCACGACGAGCCGGCGGGGACCCGT
This sequence comes from Solirubrobacteraceae bacterium, assembly GCA_050999585.1. Taxonomy (GTDB): domain Bacteria; phylum Actinomycetota; class Thermoleophilia; order Solirubrobacterales; family Solirubrobacteraceae; genus Palsa-465. The sequence goes on from JBPCPC010000009.1 coordinate 7,568, forward strand.
CATCCGGCGCCGGTAGGCGCGCTGCAGGGGATCTCCTCCCGTGGCCAGCGAGCGGCGGGTCATACGCCGCAGATCGAGCAACCGCCCCCGGGGGTGTGAGCGCAGACGCCGGGTCAGCCGCCGGGGGCGGACGGCCGCCAGCCCCGCGAGCAGCTGACGGGACTGGGCGAACTCCTGGTGGGTCATGGCCGCGAAGTCGCGCTGGCGCAGCACCTCCGTCGCGCTCCAGCCGACCTCCATCCTCTCCGGTGCCGGCCCGTCGCGATTGTCGCCGCGCACCGGGTCGGCCCGCCCCGCGGCCCGCGGCCGCGCCAGCTTGGGGGAGCGCAGGCGTGTGGGAGGGATGATCGGCGCGCGGAGAAACCAGGCGTTGAACGCGCGATCGAACGGCTCGAGCTCCTCGCGCCGGGCCACCAGCGTCGCTCGCAGCGCCCAATACACGTCGTCCTGGCGGGTGATGTCGACGACGTCGAGGCCCTTGAGAGCGTCGACGATCCGCCCCGGCCCAATCTCCAGACCCGCCTCGCGCAGGACCCGCCCGAACGTCACCACGTGGCGGACGATGGCGTCAGCGGGCAGCGCGCGCCTCCTGCAGCAGGCTGACAAGCGTCTCGTCGGAGACGAGCTCCAGGTCCTCCTGGTACTTGAGCACCGAGCCGAGCGTCGACTGCACGAGCTCGGCGTCGAGCTCACGCTGGCCGAGCACGGCCAGCGACTGCGCCCAGTCGACGGTCTCGGCGACCCCGGGCGCCTTGGTCAGCTCCAAGCCGCGGAGGGCCTGCACGAACTGCACGGCCTGGGCGGCGAGGCGCTCGGGCACCTCGGGAACGCGCAGACGGACAATCTCAATCTCCCTCTCACACGACGGGTGGCCGATCCAGTGAAACAGGCAGCGGCGCTTGAGCGCGTCGTGGAGCTCGCGGGTGCGGTTCGACGTCAACACGACGACCGGCCGGTGCGTGGCGGCGATCGTGCCCAGCTCGGGGATCGTGATCTGAAAGTCCGACAGCAGCTCCAGCAGGAAGGCCTCGAACTCGTCGTCGGCGCGGTCGATCTCGTCGATCAGGAGGACGACCGGCTCGGGCGCCGAGATGGCCTCCAGCAGGGGACGGCGGATGAGAAAGCGCTCACTGAACAGCTCCTCCTCGTCGACGACTCCGCCCTCCTGGGCGGCCCGGATGTGCAACAGCTGGCGGGTGTAGTTCCACTCGTAGACAGCGTGCGTGACGTCCAGTCCCTCGTAGCACTGCAGGCGGATAAGGCGCGCGCCGAGGGCCTGGGCGATCGCCTTGGCGGCCTCCGTCTTGCCGACGCCGGCTTCGCCCTCCAGCAGCAGTGGCTTGCGCACCTGGAGCGCCAGGTACAGGACCGTGGCCAACCCGCGGTCGGGCAGATACGAGGCCTGAAGAAGCGCCTGCTCCAGCTGGTCGATGCTGCCGATCTGCTCCACCCTGTCGCGCATCTTAGTCGGCGCACGGGGTAGCAAGCCTATAGACTGACTCACTGCCAGACGGCTTCACCATAGAGCTTGGCTCTGGCGCGAAGCGGCAAGCTGACCACAGGGAGAGCGGTGAGAAGCAGCGAGACCGAAACACTCACGCCGGCGTCCGAGGCAGAGGCAATCGAGGAGTTCGGCGATGGCCGCGACGTCACGGTGCTGGCCGGCGGGACAATCCTCATGCCCGACGTCACCTACGGGCGCTACCCCAAGGGCGGGCGGACGCTGATGCTCCACCGCGCGGGGCTCGAGAGGGTCGCCGACAACGGCGTCGTCACCTTCGGCGCGATGGCCACCCTCGACGCGGTGATGGCCTCCGGCGTGGTGCCGCTGGCCGTCGCCGCGGGTGCGGTGGCCGATGTGGAGATCCGCGGCCAGGCAACGATCGGCGGCAACCTGTGCGCGCCGCCCGGGGTGGAGGCGCCTCGCGGCGACCTCCAGGCCCCGCTGGTGGCGATGGGCGCCCGCGTGCGGTCGGTGGGCGCCGGCGGCGAGCGGACCGAGCCCGTGGAGGATTACCTGGCCGGCGGTCGCGATCGGCTCGTGCTGAGCATCGAGGTCGACCGACCCGGCCGTGGCGCCTACATCACCCAGCGCCGCGCCCACTCGCACTCCTACTCGGTGATGGCGGTCGCCGCCGCCGAGGTCCACGGCGCCGTCCGTATCGCCGCCGCCGGCGTGGCGCCCAACGCGGTGAGGCTGACCGGCGTCGAGGAGGCCCTGGCCGGCGGCGCCTCGGGCACCGACGCGGCCGCGCGCTGGGCCGACGGCGTCGACGGCGTCGACCCTCACGATGATGCGCTGGCCTCCGCCTGGTACCGGCGTGAGGTCCTGCCCGTGCTCGTCGCCCGGACGATCGAACAGCTTCAGGGAGGCTGAGCCAATGGAACTGACCATCAACGGCGTTCCCCGCGCCACCGCCAGCTCGCCGGTCACGCCGCTGCTGACCGTGCTCCGCGAGGAGTTCAACATCACCAGCGCCAAGCCGGGCTGCGAGCAGGGCGGCTGTGGTGCCTGCACGGTGCTCGTCGACGGCCGGCCGCGGCGGGCCTGTCTGGTCCCGATCGGGACGATCGCCGACGCCGACGCCGACGTGACGACGGTCGAAGGACTGGGCACGCCCCGTGACCTGACGCCCATCCAGGCGGCGTTCAACGATCTGTACGCCGCCCAGTACGGGTACTGCACGTCGGGGATGCTGATGGCCGCCCAGGCGCTGATCGGAGACGGCGAGGTGTCGCGTCAGCAGGTGCTGGATGCGCTCTGTGGCCACGTGTGCCGGTGCACCGGCTACGTGAAGATCGTCGATGCCGTAATCGCTGCCTCCGCCGGGGTCTACGACGCCGAACACCGCACCGAGCTCGATCCGGACCGAGCGCAACCCGAGGCCGAGCCGAAGGGGGCACCGGCATGAAGGCCGTCGGCGCAAAGCTCCCCCGCTACGACGGCATCGCCCACATCACCGGGCGCACCGCCTTTGTCGACGACGTCAAGGCCCCGGGCATGCTCTACGCCCGCGCGCTGCGCTCGCC
>JBPCPC010000024.1:0-4675 GCA_050999585.1 Solirubrobacteraceae bacterium
ACCATGGAGGACATGGCTATGCCCCCTGCGGGCGAACCGCGCTCCGGGTGTCCGATCAACGCGACGATCGAGGTGATCGGCGACCGCTGGTCGCTCCTCGTCCTGCGCGACGTGATGTTCGGCAACCGCCGCCACTTCCGCGAGCTGCAGAAGCGCTCGGAGGAGGGAATTGCCTCAAACATCCTGGCGGACCGGCTGCGGCGCCTCGTCGCTGGCGGCCTGCTCACCCGAGAGGACGTCGGCCGCGGCCGGCGGGCGACCTACAGCCTCACCGAGGCGGCCATCCAGCTCGTGCCAGTGATGGCAGCGCTCGGATCCTGGGGGCTCCGCCATCGGCCAACGACAGCCACGCTTCGCGTGCGGGCAGAGCTGCTGGCCGACGGCGGCCCCGAGCTGTGGGCGGATTTCATGGACGAGATGCGCGCCGAACACCTCGGCGCACCGTCCCCGCCGGACGACCGCTCACGCGCCACCGAGCGCCTTGCCGCCGCCTACGCCGAGGCTGTCGCCGCCGAGGTGACCTGAGCCGGCCACCACCCAACACCAGGCTGCCCGAGGTGCAGCACGGTGTCGCGCCGCAGACTGGTCTGAAACGCGAAGTCGAGCTCCTCCACCGTCTTGCGCGCCGGGAACCGCGCCGCCTTGATCCGTGACTGACCGCCATGGCTGTCGCGGCTGTCGGTCTCGGTCTTGAGCACCGCTGCGATGAACTGCTCATAGGACCGCTCCTCCGCCCGGGCACGATCAGCAAGCTTGGGCAGCGCCTTGGCCCCGGCCGGTGCTTTGAGCTGGCGAAACAGATGCGCCAGCTCGGTGGTCGGGCGACTCATGCGATCAGCACGACATAGCGCGCCAACGGCCGAACCTCGACGACCTGCTCCTGCGGACGGCGACCGTCCTTCAGCGCGCGGGGGTGATCGATCGCGGTCACCGTCCGGTGCCTGGCAAACGCGCGTGTGTGGCGCGCGGCGAGCTCGCCGGTGTCGAGGATGATCGGCTCGGCTTGCCGTCCTCTAACTTGCGGCTAATGGCCGACAGAGGTGAGGTCCGCAGCTACGGCAGGGTGTTCAACGAGATTGCCGACGAGTACGACCGCCGTCGCCTGGCGTACCCGGATGTGCTCATCGATCGTGCCTGCAAGGTGGCCGGTCTCGCTCCCGGAGCCAGGGTGCTGGAGATCGGCTGTGGGACTGGTCAGTTGACGCGCGGCCTGCTCGCACGAGGCCTGCGGGTGACCGCGGTAGAACCCGGCGAACAGCTGATCGCGCGGGCGCTCGATCAGTTGGACGGCGCCGGTGAGGTGCAGTTCGTAGCGGCGCGACTGGAGGAGGCACCGCTGCCGCCGGCTCACTATCGAGCTGTGTTTTCGGCGGCGGCGATCCACTGGGTCGATCCGGATCTGAGCTGGCGGAAGGTCGCCGACGCGCTAGTGGACGGCGGGACGCTCGCACTCGTCTCCTACGTCGGGTTGGCGAACTCGGTCAGCGGCGACGACCAGCTGGCTCTCCACGCCGCCCTAGCGAGGATCGCGCCCGAGCTCGCCGCCGAATGGCCGGTCTACCGGGATCTGGATAGCACGGTCGCGGGCGTCGCTCAGCGGCGCGAGAACGTGTCGGAGGCGTGGGCGTGGCTCGGGAGCTACGACGTCGCGCGCGGATATGCCGCCGATCTGTTCGAGGGTGCTCAGCTTGCCGCGGTGCCGTCCATCGTCGAACACTCGGCCGATGAGCTCAACGGCGTCCTGGGGACGATGTCGTTCTGGGCACGCCTCTCGCCCGCGCAGCGTGACGCTCTCGTCTCCGAGAACCTTGCTCTCCGCGAGCGGCTGGGGCGGCCGATCCGCTCGAGCCTCGTCGCGTGCCTGCTCACGGCGCGGCGGGCGCCGCGCACCTGACCACCGCGGCCCGTCAACCGAACCACAGACGTGTTGTCGCGATCAGCGAACTCGTCGCCGCTCGGCCGTCCGAGTCGGGGTCTCGCGCGCGTCCGCCAGTAGCACCGGCGACCGAGGACTCGGCGGCGTTCCCGCGCGAACGCCGACAGCTGATGATCGGTTTCGTCGGTCGGCCTGCGCTCGGCTGACGAGTACAACGGCGACTTATTGTTCGTCGCGGTCCGCCCACGGCCTGCAATGACGGGGTGCGGTGGCGCTGTGCTCGTTCGCGCTGCCCGGCGTCGGCTGGGAGCCCTGGGGCACGTCGTTGGTCGTGCGGCCGGGGGAGGTGGACGACTCGGTGTGCCTCAGGTCGTCTTGATCAGCCCGCCGTCGATGACGACGTTTTCGCCCGTGACGTTCCCGAGTTGATCGGACGCGAGCATGACGGTGAGCGCGGCGACCTCCTCAGGTCGCGTGAAGCGACCGGTGGCGAATCCGCCGATTCACTTAACGACGCGGGCCCGGGCGGTGTCGCCGTCGACGCCCGTCATCGCTGCGACGGTCGCGGCGACGCCGTGCTCGCCCAGCCACAGGTCGGTCTCCACGGGCCCCGGCGAGATCGCGTTGACGCGGATGCCCGACGGCCCGAACTCCTGCGCGAGCGACGTCGTGAGATTGACGACCGCTGCCTTCGTTGCGCCGTGTCGACCGTGCCGCCATCCGGCTGGAAGAACGCGTTGACGGACGCGATGTTGACGATCGCCCCGTGGCCCTGGTCGACCATCGGCACGAGCGCGGCGCGCGTCATCCGGAGTGTCGTGAAGAAGTTCGTGTCAAGCGCCTATTGGAAGTCCTCGTCGCCGAGCGCCAGGAAACCGTCTAGCCGCAGGCGCACCGCGCCGACATTGTTCACGAGCACGTCGAGGTGACTGTGGTCGTCCATCGCCCGGCGGAGGACGGCGCCGGGCGCCGCGCGCGCCTTATCCAGGAGCTCGTGGCCGGCATCGGTGAGCTCGACCCCGCGCGGCACACGCACGAGCAGAGCCACCCCCAGCTCCTCCTCGAGATGCTGCATCTGGCGAGAAAGCGCCGGCTGGGTGATGAACAGCCTCGTCGCGGCCCGGCCGATGTTCCCCTCCTCAGCCACCACCACAAACGACCGAAAATGACGCAAGTCGACGGCCACCCGCGCAGCGTATTCGCCGCACCGTCAATCGTGGGGTTAGCGAGGTAACGATCCTCACAGCACCGTTTGTGTCCGGCTGGGGCAGCGCGAGCGATCGCATTCGTGCTCCGCCGAAGCGCTGCGCGCGAATTGACTCGGCGATATGGCGATCGTGCCGATCCGCTTGCGGGCGGCCCGCAACGCGCTTGCACCATCGCCAACCTCACGCGCCCGACATCGGCTCCGCGCCGGTGGTTGCGGTCGTTTTGCGGCCGGGCTGCACCGATAGTGCACGTGGTGTCTGCCTCCTGTGGGGATGGCGATTGAGCTGACACCCATGGACGCGATGCGGCGAGCAATGAGGTCGGGGCGATCCTCATCCTGGGGGCATACTCATGCGTAGGCGCGCCGTGCTGGGAACCGGCGCTGAAAGCCGCGGTTCGGTAGCTCGGCTTAATGACATCTGCCAGCGGTGCGCGATGCTCTGCCCCGGTACTCCGCGCGTTGTGGAACTATCGCGATGCCAACAGCCGGAGTCAGGAGGCTCAGCGCCATGGGCAACACGAACGTCGGAAACACTGCGGAGGCGGTTCGAGCCCGGGCGGCACTGCGGGCGATGACGCTCGCGGCCGGCGTGTTGGTCCTGATTCAGGTCGCGATCGGGATGGTCGTGAACCTGTACGTGACGGTTCCCGCCCATCATCCCGGGTCGCGACCAGACAACTACTTCAGCGGCTCGGCGCGCAGCGTCGCCTGGGCGATGGCTCACGGGCCGGTCTCGCTCGTGGTACACGCCACCCTGGGGCTGGCGCTTGCCATCATCGCGATCGCGCTGGCCGGCCGTTCGCTTTCCCTTCGAGCGGGCTGGGTGGCTGTGACATCGACCTGCGCCGCCGCGATGATCATCGGAGCGGGGTTCAACGGCGCGAGCTTCCTGGACTTCAACGGCAGGAACATCTCCTCGCTGCTGATGAGCCTCCTCGCGCTCGGTGCTCTGACCTGCTACCTGGTCGCCAGCGCGGATCGGACCACCCTCGAGGCTCACGGCTGCCGCTTTCCATGCAACTGGGTAGCGATGACCCGACGTGTAGCGCTATCGCTCGGGGCGGGCCAGGCGCCCCGGGCCGGTCAGGGGCCTCGATGACTAGGCACCGTCGTTACTTCAAGCGAATCGACTCAGTGCTCGAATGGCGACGAAGCACGACGGTCTCGACGTGGATGTCTCCGGCGGCAAGTCCGCTTATAGCACCGGCAGTAAGCGGCTACGTGGCTGGCAAGTTGAAGTGACTATCAGCGAGACGGACTGGGACGGCGCGCGGGATGACCTGGAAACCTGCTGGCTGGATCGTCGTCCTTCGGAGTACGAGGGTTGCGGCGAGGCTTCCGCGACCTCGCTGCCACAGACCAGCGCCGCCCGCGACGGGTCGTGGCGGGTCGGGTCGGGGTTTGGATTACTGATTGATCGGGATCGACGCGGGACGAGCGGGGCTTGGTGCCCGTCGCGGGAGGCCTAAGCCTCGATCCACCGTTGTCGGCTCGGCGAGTCGTCCGGGGCTGAGATTTAAATGACCTCCTGAGCAGGCAGAAAGCTGTCGTGTCGGGCGACGGCGGGCCTGCACCAGGAGGTCATCTGC
>JBPCPC010000070.1:0-16621 GCA_050999585.1 Solirubrobacteraceae bacterium
GGCGAGGCGGTCGAGCCCGAGCATGCGGAGCTCGCCGAGCTGACGCTGATCCTCGCCGGCCAGCGTCGCGTCGATCGCCGCCAGCGCGGCCGCCGTCTCGGGCTCCAACGGCTCAGCTCGTCGCATCGCAGGCCTCCCTGAGCTTCTCCATCGTTCGGTACAGCAGGGTTCCGGCGGCCGACTCGCTGACCCCCAGCACCTGTGCGATCTCGGCGTTGCGCAGGCCGGCATGGAACTTGAGCGCCACGATCTCCCGCTCGCGGGCGGGCAGGGCCGCCAGCGCGGAGCGCACGACGGTGCGCCGCAGCGACACCTCGGCGCCGTCGTCGACGCCCATCTCGTCCTCCGCCCCGGGCTCGGCCACCAGCCGGGCCACCCGCCGGCGACGGCGCAGCTCGTCCAGCGCGGCGTTGCGGGCGATCCCGAACAGCCAGCCCCGCTCCCCGCCGCGGCGGCGGTCGAACGTCGAGCGCCGCCGGTACGCGCGCTCGAACGCCAGCGCGGTCACGTCCTCGGCCGCGGCGCGGTCACCCAACAGTGTCGTCACGTACGCATAGACGTCGTCGCGGTTGGAGCGGTACAGCGCCTCGAAGCGCTGACGCGGGGTCTGCGCCGGAGTCACGTCCGGAACCGGTTGGGCGTCGATCACATCCTCACTACGACTCACCGACGGATCCATCACAGCAACCAATGACGATATGGTTTTTGACGTGCGCGCCGCGCTCACCGCAACGTCCGTCGCGATCGCCACGCTCGTCGGAGCGGTGCCGTCGCCCGCGCTGGCTGCGGGGCCGGGACCCAGGCAGATCCAGCAGGCGGTGGCCCGCGCCGAACGCTCGCCGTCGCTTTGGGCGACGATCAACATCTGCTTGCCCAGCGGCCGGGGCCGGGGCGGCCAGCTCGGCGTCCGCGGGCAGATGCCGGCGCTGGGGTTCGCTGCGACGCTGAGCATGACCGTCCGGCTCGGCGCGTGGTCGGCCAAGCAGCAGCGCTTCGTGGCGATCAACGGCTCGTCGGCGACCAGCAACCTGTCGTCGGGCTCGGTCAGCTCGGGGCGCCAGCAGGACGGCGTGCAGTTCGGCTACAAGAGCCCGGCCGGGCTGCTCAACGCCAGGATCGACTTCACCTGGACGCGCGGTGGGAAGGTCCTGGCCGAGACCCAGCGGCGCACCACCGGTGGCCATCAGGACGCCGACTACGGCCGGCCCGCCCATTACTCGGCGCCGAGCTGCCGCCTGGGCTGACCGGCGCCCAGCCCTACTGTTGGCAGCCCGGGCACCAGAACGTGGTCCGGTTGTCGTCGCCTTGGCCGCGGGCCAGGATCCGGGTCGCGCAGCGGGGACAGGCTCGGCCGGTGCGACGGAACACGCGCGGGTCGTGATCCATCCGCCCGGTGCTCGCCGAGTGCAGCATCCGGGGACGGACGCCGTCGATGATCGCGCGGGCCTCGGCATTAGACACGTCGGCTACCGGGCGCCAGGGGTCGATGCCGGCCTCCCAGCAACCCTCGGCCTTCCAGATGTTGCCGATTCCGGCGACGTTGCGCTGGTCCAGCAGGGCGTCGCCGATGCCGCGCGTGTGGTCGTCGGACCGTAGCCGCGCGAGAAAGCGATCGAAGTCGAACTCGGGCGCCAACACGTCGGGGCCGAGCGCCGCCAGCCGATGGTCAAAGCGCGTCCGGCTCTCGGTCAGCAGCTCCAGCACCGGCCCGTCGAACTGCACCACCTGATGGCCGTCGCGCGCCAGCACCAGCCAGGCCCGCCGGGGCGAGCGCCGCCAGGGACGATTCGGCGCGTAGACGCCCCAGGAACCGGTCATCCGCAGGTGCGAGTGAATCGTCAGGTCGCCGTCAAAGCGCACGAACAGGTGCTTGCCGTGGGTGCGAACCTCGGTCACCGCGCGCCCGGCGAGACGCTCCGGCCAACGGTCTAACCGGTGTCGCGGGTGCGGGGTGCGCAGCTCGTCGGGCACGTGTCCCTCGAGCACCGGGCGCATGCGGTGGGCGGCCCAGGCGATCGTGTCTCCTTCTGGCATCTCGAAAGCCAGGCTACCCCCGGTGGGAACGGAGGTAGCCCGGCGAGACGAGACCCTCGCTGCGGTCGATCAGGGACTCTTAAGCGAGCTGAAGGCGAAGTCCCAGGTGCCCTCGTTCCAGGCGTCGTTGACGCCGGAGACGTTCTTGCTCTCGACGTTGGGCTGGCTGTCGAAGTCCTCGGGAACCGCGACGGCCTTGGAGACGAGCAGCTTGTCGACGTTGGCCCACGCCTGCGCGCGCGCCGCGGGGTTGACGACCAGCGCCGCCGCCTTGATCGCGGCATTGATCTGCGGGTCGTTGACCTGGCCCTGGTTGGGGTTGCCGGTCGGGGTGATCGACGGCCCGTAGAACGTGGCGTAGAGGACGCTCAGCGGATCGGCGAAGTCGCGCAGCCAGCCCTGCGCCGGGCAGGCGTCGATCTCCTGCTTGGGCACCTGACAGTACTTCGTGTACATCACCGTCTGGTCGAGCTCTGACACGTGAGTGTGGAACCCGAGACCGCTCACGGCCGCGTCGACGATCTCGGTGATCGCCGGCACGTTGCCGTTGTCCGAGCTGACGATCTGCACGGTCCGGCTGCCCGTGTACCGGCAGTTCGGATAGCCGGCGAGCTTCATGTACTTGCAGGCGACCGCATGGTCACCGTCCACGTTGCGGTTGTAGTCCAGCTGCGGCCCCGCATAACCGCCGGCCTGCTGGAAGCCGTCGACGCCCGGATAGAGGAAATGGGTCATCGGCTGAGCGGTGATCGACCCGCCGCGCGCCTTGATGATGCCCTCGCGGTCCAGGGCCGCCCAGAACGCCTTGCGCAGGTTCTCGTTGGTGAACACGCCGTGCTGGTTGTCGAGCGTGATGTAGTGGTCGCCCGACCCCGGGGTGAACGTGATCTGGGACGGATAGCTCTCATACGCCAGCTTGACGATCGACTGGGCCGGGGTGTCGAGCTGGACCGCGTCAGAACCCTTGAGGACCTGTTGGCCGATGACGCTCGCGTCGCCACCGATGTTGATGTTGATCTGGTTCAGGTAGGCCGGCGGCCGGTAGGCCGAAGAGTAGGTCGCGGGGTTCCAGTTCGGGTTGCGGACCAGCGTCGCCGACTTACCCGTCTGGTACCCGATCCCGGCGAACTTCCCGGTCTTCAGGTCTGACTTCAGCATGTACGGTCCGGTGGCGACCGCGTAGGTCACGCCGTAGGTCGTCGGGCTGTGACGATCCATCGGCGCCACATACTCGCGCGCGACCGGCGCCGACAGCGGTAGGAACATCGCCTGGATCAGCGTCGGCGCGCCCGGCCTGATCAGGTGAAAAACGATCGTGTACCGGTTTGGCGTCCGGATGCCGGGGATCGGCCCGCCCTTGTAGCTCGAGCTCTGCGCGCCCTGCAGCGGCGCCGGGGGGGCGGCGCCGAAGTAGGACAGGAAATACGGGTTGGCGACGTTTGGATTCGCACCGCGCTCGATCGCAAAGGCCACATCCGCTGACGTCACCTCGCGGTTGACCGGCGGGCTGTAGTGCACGCCGTGCTGGATGTGCACGGTGACGGTCCGCCCGCCGTCAGTGATGCCGCCGTTGGCGACGGTCGGGACCGTCGTCGCCAGATCGGGCGCGAGCTGGTTGGCCGAGGTCGGCAGGTAGATGAACAGCGGCCGCTCGGTCGCGTAGAGCAGCGCGTAGTCGTTGGCGAAGTACGCCTCTCCGGAGTCGAGGTGCTGGAAATCCTCGCTCGTGTAGACGGTCAGCATCCCGCCCCGTCTGCCCCCGGACAGCTTCTGGTCGGCCGGGTTCTCTCCGGGTTTGAGCGGAATCGACTTCCCGGCGGCGCCCGAGCCTCCGGTCGACGAGCTCGAGCCACCGGACCCGCAGGCCGCGATGCCGGCCGCCAGCAGGGCCGCGGCCGCGATCGCGGCCAGGCTGCGTGCAGCGTTCCTCATAACAATCCTCCTGTTGGGTGTGACAGCGCTCGGGCCGCGAGAACTCCCCAGTCGCCGCGGCTCGATGAGCGAGTCTGGCAATCTGTTGGACCCGTGAGTAGAGCCAGTGCCGGCCAATCTGATGAGGCCAGTTGGTGGACGCTCGAGCCTGCGCCGGGGGAGACGCTCCGCGCCGCCCTGGAGCGCACGGTGCGGGACGCGATCCTCAGCGGAGCGCTGCGCAACGGCGTGCAGCTACCGGCATCACGCCCGCTGGCGCGCGAGCTCGGAGTGTCGCGAGGCGTCGTCAGCGACGCCTATGGGCAGCTCGAGTCCCAGGGGTTCCTGCTCTCGCGGTCCCGGGCGGCACCGATCGTCGGCGACGCCGCCCGCGCGCACCGGGGGCCAACCGAGCCACCACCGGCGCCGCGACCGCCCCGCCATGACCTCAGCCCGACGACCCCGGACGTCAGCCTGTTTCCCCTCAGACGCTGGCTCCGGTCCGCCGAGCGAGCCGCTCGCGAGGCGACGACGGCGGCGCTGGATTACCGCGAGCCTAACGGGGAGCTCGCACTGCGCGAGGCATTGGCCGACCATCTGAGCCGCACGCGCGGGGTGATCGCTGACCCGGAGCAGATCCTCGTCAGTCAGGGCACCGCCCACGGCACCGGCCTGCTGTTGAGAGCGCTGCGCGCCGGCGGCGCAGGCCGGATCGCGGTCGAGGACCCCTCACACCGCACCCAGCACGAGCGGATCGAGGCGATGGGACTCGCGCTGTGCCCCCAACCGACCGACGACGACGGGTTGGTCGTCGACGGCCTGGACGCCGACGCGGTGCTGGTCACCCCCGCGCATCAATTTCCCACGGGCTCGGTGCTCAGCGGTGAGCGCCGACGGCAGCTGCTCGGCTGGGCGCGGCGCAGCGGTGGGCTGATCGTCGAGGACGACTACGACGGGATCTTTCGCTATGACCGAGAGCCGGTTCGCGCCCTCCAGGGACTGGCTCCCGATCACGTCGTCCAGCTTGGAACCGTCTCCAAGACGCTCGCTCCGGCCCTCCGGCTCGGCTGGCTGGTGGCGCCGCCCGCGCTGGTGGAGGCGCTGGCGCGCGAGCGGCGCCTGGTCGACGACTTCTCCCCGACGCTGAACCAGCTGACGCTGGCGTGCTTCCTGCGCAGTGGCGACTACGATCGCCACGTCCGCGCCGCGCGTGCGATCTACCGCACGCGGCGCGACCGGCTGCTGGCGGCGCTGGCCAAACACCTCCCCGGCCTCGCGGTCTCCGGCGTCGCCGCCGGGATGCACGTCCTGCTCAGGCTCCCGGTCTCCGTCGACGATGCGGCGCTGTCAGCGCGTGCCCGTGAGGCCCGCATCCGCGTGCCCGCGTTGTCATCGTTCTTCGTCACGTCCGCGCCCGAGCGCGGCCTCGTGATCGGCTACGGGCGGCTGCACGAGTCCTCGGTCACCGGAGCGGTCCGCGCGCTGGCGGCCGTGCTGCGCGACGCCGGGGTCGTGTGAATCTCGCCGCGACTATTCGTCGGCTAGGGGCTCGAGGATGAAGCTCTCGATCGCGATGTCGGGCTCGAGGTGGTTGGCGCTCAGAAATGCGATCACCGTGCGGCCGGTGAGCTCCTGGACTCCAGCGATCAGGTCCTCGCGCATCGTCTGCTGGTAGGCGTGGCGCATCTGCAGCACGAGCTGAGCTTGGCTGTCTGAGACGAGGCTCTGCTCGCCTTTGCTGAGCGTGTCACGCAGGACCACGCTGACCAGGTCGTCATCGATCGATGTCCAGGCCTTGGTCGGACCCCGACCGGTGTAGGAGTGCAACATCCCCACGACCAGGTTGGAGATCTTCGCCGAGACGGATTGCTCGACGTGGATGTGCTCGGTGGTGCCGGACATGGGCCGGCCGCCTGACTCGTCTTCTGCCCTGAGCATGACCCGGGAAATAGCAAGGCATGAAGACGGTGAGCGGACCGTTCCCTGGGACCAACGGCTCCCGTGGTTCGACCGGTTTAAAGGTCGCCCGACGAGGACTCGCGTGCTGTAAAGACGGTAGCGCATGCCGGTCTGGCCACAGGCCCGTCACGGTGGTACGGTGAACGCGCGCTTGCTGGCCTGCGATCGGCCAGCGAGAGTCTCATATAGCCGGGAACGACGGTGACCCAATTTGCTGGTCGCTGTCCGGTCCAAGGCATTTCGCCAACCTCCCCCTGGGAAGCGAGATCGGATGTCCTATATGAACTGTCCCCGCTGCGGTCTCAGCGTGCACTTACGCGCCGGCCAACTGGCGTGGGAGACCTGCCCCCGATGTCGTGGCCGCGCGGCGCTGTCGATCCCGATGTATGTCACCGGCCACCGTCCGTCGCCGCCATTCTCGGCGCAGCCGGCGGAGACGGACGGTCTGCGTGCTGTGGCGATCGCCCGCCCGGCGCCGTCCCGCTGTCCGTAGCGGGAGCGACGGCGGGGTCAGTCCGAGCGCAGCCCGATCAGCGTCGCGTGCAGGGCGTCGCCGTGCTGCTCGATGACCGTGAAACCGGAGGCGGTCAGCATCCCCGCAGGGCGCTGCGGCTGAGCCCCCACCACCACGCGCCGTAGGACTGCTGGCGGGCGAACAGCTCGGAGAATCCGAGCGCGGGGCGCCCCGGACGAGCCGCCGCGTGGGCGCGACGACCGGCCGCCGCCAGAGGCGGGATAGGACACGCAGGCCTGACACAGGCCCGGGACCTTCGCGATCGTCTCACTGCCCAGGATCGACGTCTCCGCGGTGATCGCATGCAGCCGCTCCAGCGTCAGCACCGGGTGCGGAGTGGTAGATCACGCCCGAGCACCAGACCACGTCATGCCGGCCCACCTGTTCCATCACCCCAGCATCGTGCAGGTCTCCCTGGATGAAGCGGACGCGCGAGCTGCGTCGGGCGTGCTCGGCGGCGAAGGTGTCGCTGGGGCCCATCAGATCGAGACCGGTGACCGCGCGGGCGCCGTGGTCCTCGGCCGCGAACGCGATCGCTCCGTCAACGCCCCACATGCAGCCGATGTCGGCGGACGACAACCGCGGCGATCACGCCGCTAGGCGGTCAGCGTCAGTCGCCGCGGGCCCTCCTGGAAACCGATCGCGGTCAGCGCCGGGGCCAGCGGTGAGCTCATCGCCGATTCGCCGTCGACCTTCTCCCGCGCAAGGCGCTTGATCGCCCCGCTGCGCACGTGATCGACGAGCGCGGACAGCGCTCCCGCCAGCCGCGTGTCGTCGGCATCGACCAAGGTCTGCAGGGCCTTGGCGCCGCGCTCCAGGTACAGGACCGGCTCGCCACCGATCATCACCACGTACGCCCCGGCGGCGCGGGCCGGACGACGGCGAGCCGTCGAGTGGGCGGGGTCGTCGCCGCGCCTGGGCCAGGGCAGCGCCGCCCCGTAAGGCTGGGCCGGATCGACGGCCGCCAGGACCAGCGGCGCGGCCGCCTGCGCCGACGAAGACCCGCCCCGCGCGCGCAGCCGCTCGACCGCGCCCGGGAGCGCGGACTGGGCGCCGCCGAGGCCCTCGAGGAAGTAGCCGCGGCGGGCCACGCCGAGCGTCTCCAGCTGCGACAGCTCGGAGTAGATCGCGCTGAAGCCACCGACGATCCCCTCGGCCAGCACCTGCTCACGAGTGACGATCCCGTAGCGCCCCAGCAGCAGTTCTCCTAACGCGCGACGCTGCGCGACGGGATCGTGGGGGTGGGAACCGATTTGCAGCAGCGGCTCGGTCAGCGACCAGCGGCCCTGCACCTGTGCGGAGGCGCCGTCGCGCCGGCGGCCGGCGCCGAAGCGTCCTCGCCGAGCGCCGCCGCGCCGCAGCTGATCGCGCTGCGCCCGGGCGAGCGTCAACCGGGGCGCGCGCAACGGCGCGAACGCGTCGTTGGTGGCCACCCCCGCCCAGGCCAGATCCCACAGCGCCTCCTGGATCTCCTCGGGGGAGAGCGAGACGTCGATCAGCAGGTCGGTGAAGAAGCACGCTCCGGCCGCCAGCCGCGCCCGCACCGCCTCGTGCGCCTCGCCCGCGGGCACCTCCCCGCGATATGGCGGGGGGCCGAGCAACGCCAGATCCTCCCGGAAATACAGGGCGACCCGGCCCGAATTGCGACCCAGGGCACCCGCGCCGATCCACACCAACTCCCCGGCCGCACACAGCTGGTCGATCCACGCCGGCGAATAGGCCCCGACCCGCCGCGGCAGGACGTCACGTTCCCACACGTCGGCGGGGAGCGCCAGGCCCTGCAGCGGCACGAGCACCTCGCGTAGGCGGTCGATCCCGGCTCCGGACGCCGGATGACGGTCGACCCCCTGCCAGGCAGGCAGGAAACGCGCCAGCTCGCGCTGCTCGGCGGGCTCGATCTCCTTGCGCAGCACCGCCAGCGACGCGCGCCGCAGCCGGCGCAGGACCTCGACATCGCACCACTCGCGGTCCGAGCCGCCCGGGCGCAGCTCGCCGCGGACCAGCGCCCCGGCCCGCTCCAGTTCGCGCAGCGCCGCCGCGGCGTCGATCCCGAAGCGAGCGTGGACATCATCAGTGGTGAACGGGCCATGGGTGGCGCCGTAGCGGCGCAGCAGCCGGGAGAGGGCGTCGGGAACGTCCTCCAGGAACGCGGCCGGCAGTCCACCGGGAGGAGCCGCACCCAGCGCGTCGCGGTACAGACCGGCGTCGGTCGCGTCGATCCAGCGCTCCTCGCAGTTGACCCGGATCCGGGCCGCGCGCCGTTCAGCGCGGAGCTCCTCCAGCATCGACTCGGGAACCAGACCATCCAGCACGCGTTCGCGAGCTTGGGCAACGCTCAGGTCACCGACCCGGCGCAGCACATCGAGCAGGCCGTCGCGATTGGCCGCCCGCGCGGGCTCTGACCGACATTGCAGGTCAGCCTCAACGGACTCCAGCGCCCCGGGGTCGATCAGATCGCGCAGCTCCTCCTGACCGAGCAGCTCGCGCAGCAGGTCGCGATCCAGCGATAGCGCCGCCGCCCGGCGCTCGGCGTTGGGCGTGTCGCCCTCGTACATGTAGGTGGCGACGTAATCGAACAACAGCGAGGACGCGAACGGCGACGCCGTCGCGGTCTCGACCTCGACCAGCGTCAGCTCGCGACGGTGCAGCCGCGTCAGCAGCTCGATCAGCCCGGGGACGTCGAGCACGTCGCGCAGGCACTCCCGATACGTCTCCAGGATCACCGGAAAGTCGCCGTACCGCTTCGCCACCTCGAGCAGCGATTGCGCCTTGAGCCGCTGCTGCCACAGGGGCGTGCGCTTGCCCGGGCGGGCCCGCGGGATCAGCAGCGAGCGGGCGGCGTTCTCGCGAAAGCGAGCCCCGAACAGCGCGCTTGAGCCGAGCTCGGCGACGACCAGGTCCTCGATCTCGTCGGGTTCGAGCAGCACCAGATCAGCGCCTGGGGGCTCCTCGGCATCGGGCAGGTGGACGATGATCCCGTCGTCGGAGTAGATCGCGTCAGACTCCAGCCCGGCTACGTCGCGGATCCGGGCACTCAGCGCGAGCGCCCACGCGGCATGCACCCGGCCGCCGAACGGCGACAGCACGCACAACCGCCAGTCACCGATCTCATCGCGGAAGCGCTCGACCACGATCGAGCGGTCTGACGGGATCACCCGCGTGGCCCGCTGCTGCTCGGACAGGAACTCGACCAGGTTACGGGCGGCGCGTTCGTCCAGGTCGTAGTCGCGTTCCAGCGTCTCCGGCGACTGGTCCACGGCCCACCGGGCGAACGCGCCGATCGCCTCCCCCAGCTCGCGCGGGCGACCGAGCGTGTCGCCCTTCCAGAACGGCACCGCTCCCGGCAGCCCCGGTGCCGGGGTGACGATCACCCGGTCGCGCCCGATCTCCTCGATCCGCCAGGTCGTCGCGCCGAGCAGGAACGTTTGACCCGGCCGAGCCTCGTAGACCATCTCCTCGTCGAGCTCGCCGACGCGGCGCCCGTCGGGCAGCGTCACCGCGAACAGGCCGCGATCGGGGATCGTGCCGGCATTGGTGACCGCCAGCTGCCGCGCTCCCGGGCGAGCGCGCAGCGTGCCGGCGATCCGATCCCAGACGATCCGCGGACGCAGGTCGGCGAACTCCTGCGAGGGATAGCGGCCGTCGAGCATGTCGAGCACGTTCTCGAGCTGCTGGCGCGGCAGCTCGGCATAGGAGTAGGTGCGCGTGACCAGCGCGTACAGGTCGTCCACGTTGACGGTCCCGCCGTCGGAGCTCTGCTCCGCCGCCGCGGCGATGGCGACGATCTGCTGAGCAAGCACGTCAAGCGCGTTGCGGGGCACGACCGTGGTCTCGATCTTCGCCTCGCGCATCCGCTTGGCAACGACCGCGCATTCGAGCAGGTCGGCGCGGAACTTGGGGAAGATCCGGCCGCGGCTGACATCGCCGACCGAGTGCCCGGCGCGACCGATGCGCTGCAGTCCGCGGGCCACTGACTTCGGGGACTCGACCTGGATCACGAGGTCGACTGCGCCCATATCGATCCCCAGCTCAAGGCTCGAGGTCGCCACCAGGCAGGGCAGCTCGCCGGCCTTGAGCAGCTCCTCGACGATGGTGCGTTCCTCGCGCGCCAGCGACCCGTGATGCGAGCGCGCCAGCTCCTCGCCGGCCAGGTCGTTGAGGCGGATCGCCAGCCGCTCGGCGCCGCGGCGGTTGTTGACGAACAGGATCGTCGACTTGTGGGCCCTGATCAGCTCCACCAGCTCGGGGTAGATCGCGGGCCAGATCGAGCGGCGCGTCGCCTCACCGCCTTCGAGCGGATCCAACGATGGCGAGGGCGTGTCGTCGGGCTCGACCATCGACTCGACCGGCACGTGGATCTTCAGGTCCAGCTCCTTTCGTACTCCGGTGTCGACAATCCGACAACGGCGGTGCGGACCAACCATGAAGCGGCCGACCTCCTCAAGCGGGTTCTGGGTCGCCGAGAGGCCGATCCGCTGCACCTCGTCGGTGCCCCCGGCCGCTTCAGAAAGCCGCTCGAGCGTCAGCGCCAGGTGCGCGCCGCGCTTGGTCGAGGCGACGGCGTGGATCTCGTCGATGATGCACCAGCGCACGCCCGCAAACAGCGACTGGGCGCGGCCGGTGAGCATCAGGTAAAGCGAATAGGGGGTCGTGATCAGGATGTCGGGCGCCGCGCGCAGCATCTGCTGGCGCTCCTTCTGCGGCGTGTCGCCGGTGCGCACCGCCACCTGCAGGTCGGCGCCGATCCCGCGCAGCGGCGTGCGCAGGTTGCGGTCGGTGTCGTAGGAGAGCGCCTTCAGCGGCGACACGTAGACGAGCCGGATCCGGCGGTCACGGGGGTTCTCCGGCGGCGTTTGCGCGGCCAGCTGATCGATCGCGTACAGGAACGCCGCCAGCGTCTTGCCCGAGCCGGTGGGGGCGGAGATCAACACGTGCTCGCCAGACGCGATCGCCGGCCAGGCCTGCTCCTGCGCGGGGGTGGGACCGGCGAACGCGCCGGCGAACCAGTCGCGTGTGCGCGGACTGAACGCGGTCAAGGCCATGACCTGTTCAGGTTAGTGCCGGTCCGGCCGGGATCTCAGCCGAGCGCCCGGCGCAGAGCCGACGGAGATCGGCCGGTCTGCTCGCGGACCACGCGATGCAGGTGGCTCTGGTCGGCGAATCCGAGGTCGGCGGCAACCCGGGCCATGCTGGCGTCGCCCTGCGCGATCCGCTCCAGCGCCTCCCGGGCGCGGAGCAGCATCCGATGGCGCGACACCGTGTGGCCGGTGAGCGAGTGAAACGTGCGGCTTAAGTGATGTGGCGAGACGCCCACCTGGTGAGCGAGCTCCGGCAGCGAGCGCTCCGGATGGGCAACCAGCGTTTCACGCACGTCGTTGACGAGCGCCTGACGGGCGCGCTGGGTCGCCGGCCGGGCCGATGCGACCGGGCGTGGATCACGCTGCTCGAGTGCATCCGCCGCCAGCATGATCGCCCGCTCGTACAGCTCGTCGGGATCCGCGCCGCGCCGCGGCGAGCAGCAGCCGGTGGCCGACGTCGACGCGGCTGCCGGAGGGCAGTGGCCCCGCCGGGAGCTGCGCCGTACCCCCCCAGAGCGAGGCGGCGGTGGCCGCGTCGAGCTTCACCGAGGTGCAGTCATCGCCGCCGTCGTGGGGATGGTCATAGCGCTGCTCCTGACCGGGGTTCGTGCAATAGGCGACCGTCGGGTCCAGCAGCGACTCGACGCCGTTGACACTGCGCACGAAGCACCCGCGGCGGATAAACACGAGCGCGTGACCGCTCACCGCCTCGACCCCGTGACCGCGGCCCGGGGGGTGGCGGCAGGCCACATCGCAGAGAACCAGTCCGCCGTGGCGAAGCATTGTCCGGAACTCGATCACCGCCCGATTCTCTCACTGCTGCAAACCGCCCAACCAGTCACGAATATCCAAGATATTCGCGGCGCGCATCGGCAGTCTGAGGCCGATGCCCACGCTGATCATCCTGCTCGTTGGGCAGGCGATGGCCGTGATGGACGGCTCGATCCTGGTCGTCGCCTCGCCGTCGCTCCGTGCCGACCTGCATGCCTCCAGCGCCGAGCTGCAACTTGTCGTCGCGATGTACACGCTGGCGTTCGCGGCGCTCGTGGTGGCGGGCGCGCGGCTCGGCGACATCCTCGGCCGGCGGCGCGCGTTCGTGATTGGCCTTGGGGCCTTCGCCGGCGCCTCCTGCGCGGGCGGCCTGGCCCCGACGCCGCTGCTCCTGATCCTGGCCCGGGCGCTGCAGGGAGCCGCCGGAGCGCTGATGACACCCCAGGTACTCTCGATCATCCAGACCCAGTTCTCGGGCGAGATGCGCGTACGGGCGATCAGCGCCTATTCGGCGGTCCTCGCCGTCGGCGTGGCGGCGGGCCAGATCCTCGGCGGCCTCCTCGTCAGCGCCCATCTGCTGCGCGCAGCCTGGCGCCCGGCGCTGCTGCTCAACGTCCCGATCGGCATCTGCCTGCTCTGCGCCTCGCGCCGCTGGCTGCCCGGCCAGGAGGACGCGGTGCCCCGACGACTGGATCTGACCGGTGCGGTCCTGCTGGCGATCGTCCAGCTGCTGCTCGTCCTACCGCTCGTCCTCGGCCGCGGGCTGGGATGGCCGGCGTGGGTGTGGCCCTGCCTGGGCGCGTGTCCGCTCGTCGCGTGGGCGTTCGTCATCCGCGAGCGCTCGCTCGGCGCCCGCGCCGGCCACCCCCTGCTCGAGCTGCGGATGTTCAGCCTGCCCGGCGTCGCGGCCGGCCTGCTCGGCGTGCTGCTGCTGACGGGCTGCTACGGCGGCCTGCTGCTCAGCCTGACGCTCTATCTTCAGGGCGCGCTGCGCTTCTCGGCGCTCCATGCCGGGCTCGTGTTCGCCATCTACGCGTCCGGGTTTGCGGTCGCCAGCCTGACCTGGTCGCGCGGCCAGCCGGCGCTGCGTGAGCGGCTGCCAGTCGCCGGCCCGGTGATCATGGGCGGTGCCGTGCTCGCAATCGGGTGCATCGCCCGCGCGGGAGGCTGGCCGCTGGCCGCACTGGCCCCGCTGCTGGCGGCCGCCGGCGCCGGCCACGCCTGTGGTTTCTCACCGCTGGCCAGCCGTCTGACCAGCGTCGCGGCATCGACGCAGGCCGCCGACCTGAGCGGGCTGATCCTCACCGCGAGCCTGATCGGGCAGGTCGTCGGCATCGCCGTGTTCACGAGCGTCTACCTGGGCACCTACCCGCACGCGCCGGCACACGCCTTGGCCGTCACCGCCTACGCGCTGGCCGGCGCGCTGCTCGCCGGCGCGGGGTGCGCCGCCTGGGCGCTCAGGCGCGGCGGGACCGGTGGCCCCGCAGATCAGGCGTCGAGGAACTCGGCCAGCCCGGCCAGCAGTCGCGCCGCATCGTCGGCGTCGGTATAGGGCGCCAGGCCGATTCGCAGACCACCGCTGTCCCCGAGTCCGAGCCGGCGCGAGGCCTCCAGCGCATAGAACGACCCCGCCGGAGCGTTGACGCCGCGCTGGGCCAGGAACGTGTAGGCATCGGCGGCCGCGCGACCGTCGAAGGTCAGCAGCAGCGTCGGCGTGCGATCGGTGGCGCGCGAGCGCACGGTGACTCCCGGTAGCTCGGCCAGACCATGCTCGATCGTGCAGCGAAGCTCGTCTTCGTGGCACTCGATCGCGCTCATCGCCGCCGTCACCCGCGCCCGGCGATCACCGCTCTGAGTCCCGGCCAGCGTCGCTAGGAAGTCGACCGTCGCGGTCGTCCCGGCGAGCAGCTCGTAGGGCAGCGTGCCGAGCTCGAAGCGCTCGGGGACGCGGTCGCTCGCCGGGAGCAGCTTATCCGGGGCCAGGCGCTCTAGCACCTCCGGCCGCCCGGCGAGCACCCCGCAGTGCGGACCCAGGAACTTGTACGGCGAGCAGACGAACAGGTCGGCCCCGATCGTTTTGAAGTCGATCGGAGCATGCGGGGCCAGATGCACGCCGTCGACGTAGAACAGCGCGCCCCGGTCGTGGACGAGTGCGGCCAGGCGGTCAAGCGGCGGGCGCGTGCCGATCAGATTGGATGCGCCGGTCACCGCCACCAGCCGGGTTCGCTCCGAGAGCTGGGCGGCGACGTCGTCGCTCGTCAGCTCGCCGGTCTCGGGGTCGAAGTCTGCCCACCGCACAACCGCGCCCACCGCGGCCGCCGCCTGCACCCACGGCCGCGCGTTGGCGTCGTGGTCCAGGCGCGTGACGACCACCTCGTCCCCGGCCCGCCACGACCTGGCGAGCGTGCGGGCAAAGTCATAGGTCAGCTGCGTCATGCTGCGGCCGAAGACGATGCCGTCCGCGTCGGCGCCGAGCATGTCCGCCATCGCCGCGCGGGCACGCGTGACGATCGTCGCTGCGTTGCGCTCGGCCTCGGTGACCACGCCCCGGTTCGCGATCGGCGACGTGAGCGCGTCGCGGATCGCGTCGGCGACGACATCGGGCACCTGCGAGCGGCCCGGTCCGTCGAAGAAGGCCGTGCCGGAGGCCAGCGCCGGAAAGTGGGCGCGGACCGCGGCGACGTCGAGCGCCGCCGCGGAGATCTCGGACGACATCAGCCGACCAGCAGCACCAGCTTGCCGCGCACATGCCCGGTTTCGCTGAGCCGATGCGCCTCGGCGATCTGATCCAACGGGAATGTCTGCGCCACCGGCAGCGAGAACCGGCCGGCTTCGATCAGCTCGCCAACCTGGCCCAGCGCGTGCCAGGCGCGTTCTGAACCCGGGCCGCCGGTCATCGTGACCCCGGTCTCCTGAGCGCCCTGGTAGTCGGCGATCGTGAGCACGTGCTCAGGCCCGCCGGCCAGCTCGACGAGCGCCGGCAGCGCGCCTCCGCCGGCGTCGTCGATCGCCCGATCAACGCCGTTTGGAGACAGCTCACGCACGCGCGCGACGAGACCCTCGCCGTAGGTCGTCGGCTCGGCCCCGTAGGAGCGCAGGTAGTCGTGGTTGCCCTCACTGGCGGTGCCGATCACCCGGGCGCCACGGTCGCGCGCCAGCTGCACCGTCGCGATCCCGACCGCGCCGGCGGCGCCGTTGACGAGCACCGTCTGGCCGTCGCTGACGCCGAGCAGATCCAGCGTTCGCCACGCCGTCTCGACCGCAACCGTGAGCCCGGCCGCGACGACGAAGTCAAGCGACGGCGGGATCGGCGCGTAGTGCTCGAGCACCGCGAACTCCGCGGCGCCGCCACTCGTCGATCCGAACACCTCGTCGCCGACGACGGCGTCGCTGACGCCGCTGCCGACCTCGTCGACCACGCCGGAGACCTCAAGGCCGGTCGTGTTGGGCACTTGACCGCCCATCGTCCCACTGCGCACCTTCCAGTCGACCGGATTGATGCCGACCGCGCGCACCGCGACGCGGATCTGCCCGTCACCGGCGTGCGGCTCGGGCAGCTCCGCCATCTGGAGGACCTCGGGTCCGCCGAACTCCGTGTATTGGATCGCTTTCATGCCGTGGACACTAGAAGGGTGTGCGCAGTGTTCCGCGCGCTCGCCGGCGATGGCGGGGGTTATCGGCCACGGGAGGCGGCACCGCGGCGCTTGAGGCGTCTGGCCGCCGCCGGTTGGGGTAATCGGCCATGGGATACCGCGGTCGAGCACTCAAGGCCCTCAACCACCGTCGGTGTGACCGCGCCGGTCAGCCGCGGCTGCTTGGTGGCGCGCGCTGGTCGCGATCGTCTACCTGGCGCTGATCGCGCTGCTGGCCGCGGGGATGGACGCGACCCCGTCTGCCGCCCACGCTGGTCTGATCGGGTTTTTGGGTTCGGTGGTCCGGGCGCAGGCGTCGCCGGTTATCGGACGTGATGTCGGTGGTGAGCGGGCGTGGGGCGGCACAGGCGGGGCGCTGCGCGCGTGGCGAGCCGCGACCTGCACCATGCGCCAAATCCGGTAAGCGCTCCGAGATCGGGTTTGTCACACCATGCACGCCTGCTTGGGGTGGCGCCGCCGGTCGTCGCTGATCAAGCATCGAACTTGCGGGGTGGCAAGCTTGTGCGTGGCGGCGATGCTTGACAGCCCCGCCCGCGCCGCGCAATGACTCGGTCCCACCCACCCGTCGGGGCTAACGCCCCGACTCGGCAGAAACCGCACAAAATCCACCGCTCGATGCAATCCGGCTGGGGGTGTGGGCTGTCAGTGAAGGGAACCGCGGTCAGAGACCCACCCCCCTCGCGAACCCCCCTCCATCGGCA
>JBPCPC010000091.1:0-2604 GCA_050999585.1 Solirubrobacteraceae bacterium
ACCGGCCGCGCCACCAGCCGGCGTGCATGGTGTGACAAACCCGATCGACCGTCCGAGGTTTGTCACCGGCTGCAGGCTGAGCGTGCGAACGGTGACAAAGCTCGGAGCGCTACTCGGATTTGTCACACGGTGCACGTCGCCACGGCAGATTGACGAGCCGTCCGGGTCGATCCATAAACACCCACGCCCGCTCGCCACCGACCGCTCGTCCGATAACCGGCGACGCCCGCACCCGGACCACCGAACCCAAAGCCCTGAGCATCTACGCTCTGCTCGCATGCATGGGCGGAGCCCTGCTTTGCCGTCGCCGGCCCGGGATCCGAGGCGGTCGCTCGGCGCCGGAGGAAGCCGTTCAGACGATGGTGCCCGTCGGCGACATCTTCGCGGTTCGGGTGCGCGTGCGGGACCCGGAGCCGATGTTCCGCTAGCCGATCCTCCAGCGAGATGTGTGGGTCTAGAGGACGCGCCGGCTCATGCGGCCACTTTATGAGGCATAGCGTATATACGTCGAGGCTGATATAGTCCCAGTTGTGGAGGCCTTCGACATCCTCGGCGATCCCGTCCGGCGGCGAATCCTTGAGCTGCTGGCCGCTGGCGAGCGCGGCGCTGGCGACGTCGTAGACGTCATCCGGGCGGAGTTCGGACTCACGCAGCCCGCCGTCTCGCGTCAGCTGCGAGTGCTCAGGGAGAGCGGCTTCGCCGACGTGCGACCCGAAGGCACCCGCCGGCTCTACGCCCTCAATCGCGAAGCTCTCGACGAGGTCGAGGGCTGGCTCGCCGAGCTGCGCCGGCAGTGGAGCCAACGCCTGGACGCGCTGCAGACCGAGCTGGCACGAGGCACCGATCGACAACCCAGGAGAAACCGACATGCATGACCTCATCGCTGAACTGGACCGCACCGGACGCGCCGTCGCCGACGCAGATCTCGGCGGCGCCCCGGCGCACGTCGTCGAACTGCGTCGCCGGCTGCACGCGCCGGTCGCTAGGGTCTGGGACGCCTGCACGGACCCCGAGCGGGTTGGGCGCTGGTTTTTGCCGCTCAGCGGCGACCTGCGACCCGGCGGGAGCTTTCAGCTCGAGGGCAACGCCAGCGGCAGCATCACCACCTGCACGCCTCCGCAGCAACTACAGCTGACCTGGCAGTTCGGCGATGCGGAGCCCAGCCGCGTCTCGCTCGAGCTGACCCCCGCCGGCGACGACACCGAGCTCGTGCTGCGTCACACGGTCCCCGACGACGAGCACTGGGCGCAATACGGCCCCGGCGCCGTCGGGGTGGGCTGGGATGACGCCCTGGCAGGGTTCGCCGCCTTCATCGCCGGCGATGACCGTCCCAACGACGACCGGCTGATGGCGGCTTTCATGCGCCAGAGCGCAGCCTCATGGGCAACGGCGCATCAAGCGGCAGGCGCCACGCCCGAAGCGGCACGAGGCGCGACGGCTCAAACCAGCAGCTTCTACGCCCCCACGGGGTAACCCTCCGGCCCGGCGATCTCCACCAGCGCCCGCGCACAGCCGGTGAAGTCGTGGCGGTGGCCATCGACTTGGTCGGTCTCGATCAGGTTGGTGAACACGAACCCGTGGTCCAGGGGCTCGATCAGCTCGGCCGTCGCGCGATCACGAGGAGGGGCGCGCCAGCAGCGTCAGTGACCGCGGCACCGGCGCGAACACGTCGTGCGACACCGCCGCGAATTGGGCGGGCAGCGCGTACTCGTCCAGGACGAGCTGGCGATCGACGGTGCGCGTCGGCGCACGGCAGCCACCAGCCGCCACAGCGCCACCACGGCGAGGCCGGAGTTCAGCGTGCCGGCGAGGACGAAGCTCAGCGTGCGGGACACGGGACCGATCCTCCCTGCGGCTCGGCGCCCAGCCCCGGGCCCGACCGCCTAGGTGTCGTCTCGCTTCAGCTGAGCACGCGGGTGCGCGTCGAAGTAGACGTCGCGCAGGCGATCGGCCGACAGGTGAGTGTAGATCTGGGTGGTGCCGATGTCGGCATGGCCGAGCATCTCCTGCAGCGAGCGCAGGTCACAGCCCCCCGCCAGCAGGTGCGTCGCGAACGTGTGGCGCAGCGTATGGGGGCTCATACGGTGCTCCAGCCCAGCACTGCGCGCGTGCCCCTGCACGATCTTGTAGAGCCCCTGGCGCGAGAGTCCCTGACCGCGCAGGTTGACGAACACGCGCGCCTCGTCGTGCAGCCCGACTAGGCGCGGGCGGCTGCGCTCCAGGTAGATCTGCAGCGTGGCGATCGCCTTGGAGCCGATCGGCACCATCCGCTCCTTGGAGCCCTTGCCGCGCGCGCGCAGGATCCCGCCCTCCAGGTCGAGCTCGGTCAACTCGAGCGTGATCGCCTCCGACGCGCGCAGGCCGCAGGCGTACACCGCCTCCAGCAGCGCGCGGTCGCGCAGCGCCGCCGGGGATGTCCCGCAGGGCTGCTCGAGCAGGCGGTTGACCTCGTCGCGACTGAGCACCTTGGGCAGCCGCCCGCGCGAGCGGGGCGGACGCAGCTCGGCGGTGGGGTCATGATCGATCACCTGCTCCCGGCGCAGGTGGCGGTAGACCGAACGCAGGCAGGCGATCTTGCACTGTAGCGTGGCCGGGGCCACCGGA
>JBPCPC010000145.1:0-8565 GCA_050999585.1 Solirubrobacteraceae bacterium
GACCACGTGCGGTCGCGGCCGGGCGCTCCGCGCCGGGCTCCGGGAGGCGCGCGCCAGCAGCGGTCGCGGTGCCGCGGTCGTGTCCAGGCAGACGACCGCTTGAAAGTCTGCGGCTGCCCGGGCGGCAAGCGCCGGGGCGGCATCGGCCACCACCGCGATGCGGCGTCCAGGGAGCCTGAGGCGGTGCAGGGAGACCGAGAACGCCCGCTGCAGCGATCCGGCGCTGGCGGCGACCGGGATCGAGAGCCGCCCGGCGCTGGGTCGGCCGGGACGCAGCCCGCGGGCTCCCAGCGCGTCGCGCACCTCCGTAATCTGGCCGGCCGTGGCCCCGAAGCGGCGCGCAAACTGAGCCGGGGAGAGGAAGCGGTGATAGACCGCAGACCCTGGCGTCGAGACCGCCCGCGCGTATGCCGCCAGGGCGCTTGGGTCGCGCGGGCGCAGCGTCACCGTGACGTGCATCGGCAGGCCGGCGGCAACGCTGGGGGTGACGCCCGCCAGCGCGGCGTGCTCGGCACGCCCGACGCGGATGGTCCGCGCGCTGGCCGCCGAAATCGGAACCAGACCCGCGGCCACGGCGATGGCGGCGGCGACCCGCGCCGCTGTTCGCGATCCTGGTGGCATCGTGTCGTGTGAGCGTACCGACGCCGTCCGGACTCCTTCCCCGGCTGCTTGACTGCAGATCTATGGCCTCACCGCGACGCCTCGTGTTCGGCCAGGTGGCCGAGCTCTATGACCGCAGCCGGCCCAGCTATCCGGACGCGCTGATTGACGACCTGCTCGGTCAGAGCGGCCTCGGGGAGGGCGACCGCGCGCTCGAGGTCGGCGCCGGGACGGGCAAGGCCACGCGTCTGATCGGCGCCCGCGGCATCCCGGTGCTGGCGATCGAGCCCAGCGCCGAGATGGCAGCCGTGGCCCGTCGCGCGTGCGCCCAGTATCCGCTGGTGGAGGTCGTCGAGTCCGATTTCGAGTCATGGGAGCCGCGCGCCGGCGGCGACCGTTTTCGGCTGCTGTTCAGCGCGCAGGCCTGGCACTGGATCGATCCCGCGGTCGCCTATCTCCGGGCGCGGGCGGCGCTGGCCGACGGGGGGCTGCTGGCCGCGTTCTGGAACCGGCCAGCGTGGGGTCCGTCCGAGCTTCGCCGCGCCCTCTCGGCGGCGTACCACGCAGCGGCGCCGGAGATGGGAAGCGACGGGCCGCTGCACCCCGACAACACGAAGGATTTCACCGACGAGAACTGGCACCAGACGCTCGCCGCGGCCGATGGCTTCGCTGACGCTGAGGTCCGCCGCTACCCGTGGGAGCTCGTGTACTCAGCGCAGGCGTACGCCGATCTGCTCGCCACCCTGTCGGAGGTCCGACTGCTGGAGTCCGAGACCCGGGAGCGCCTGCTGGCCGGCGTGCGGGCCACGATCGACGAGTACGGCGGGGCGCTGGCGATGCCGATGGAGACCGGCGCGGGCCTCGCTCGGGCGGTCTGAATCCCCCCGCGTTGGCTCAGAGCTCGAGCTTCTGCAGCGCGAGCAGGTAGGCCTCGGAATAGGACGGGAACTGGGCCACCGTCTGCATCAGCACCTCAAGCGGGATCTCGGCCTGGATCGCCAGCACCGCCTGGTGGATCCACTCGCTGGCCATCGGCGCTACCGCCCAGGCGCCGAGCATCACCCGGCGCCGGCGGTCGAACACCACGCGCAGCTCGCCGCGCGGTTCCTGCTCATAGGTGTAGGCGCGCGCGACGCCGCCGCTCGGCAGATCAAGCGTGGCCGCCGCGATGTCGTGGCCGACCTCACGCGCCTGCGCCTCGGTGAGACCGACGGCCGCGACCTCCGGGTCGGTGAAGATCACGCGCGGGATCGCGCGGTAGTCGGCCGTCACCGGCCGGCCGAGCATGTCGGCGATTGCAACCCTCGCCTGGTACTTGGCCAGGTGGGTGAACAGCATCACGCCGGTGCAGTCGCCGGCCGCCCATACCCCGTCGGCGACGCTGCAGTGCTCGTCGATCGGAATTTGATCCCGTTCGCCGGCCGCCACCCCGATCGTCTCCAGGCCGATGTCATGGCTGCGCGGACGGCGCCCGGTGGCGACGATCAGGACCTCGCCGTGCAGCGCGGAGCCGTCGTCGAGCGTCAGCACACGTCCGCCGCCCTCACGGGTGGCCCGCTCGGCGTGCACGCCGGTGCGCACGCTGATTCCGTCCTTGGTCAGCGACTGGCGCAGCAGCTCGGACACCCGCTCGTCCTCGCGGTCGGCGAGCCGGTCAGAGCCTTGCACGATCGACACCTCGGATCCGAACCGGCGCATGAACTGCGCCAGCTCGATCCCCACCGGACCGCCGCCGACGATCACCGCACTGCCGGGGATCTCCTGCAGCGATGTCGCCTCGCGGTTGGTCCAGTAGCCGGCCTGCGCCAGCCCCTGGACCGGCGGCAGCACCGGATCAGAGCCGGTCGAGATCAGGATCCTGTCGGCCGCGTAGCGCTGCCCGTCGACCTCGAGCGCCCCCTTGCCCGCCAGCCGACCGTCGCCCTTGACCACCGTGACCCCGAGGTCCGCATAGCCCTTGACCCGAGCCGAGTCATCGCCGGCAGAGGTCATGTAATCGCGGTAGCGCGCCAGGGCGGGCCAGTTCAGCGCGGCCGGCGCGGTGCCGGCGGCGCGTTCTGACTCGCCGCGGACCTCCGTCGGGCGCAGCAGCGTCTTGGTCGGGATGCACGCCCAGTTGGAGCACTCCCCGCCGATCAGCTCGCGCTCGACCAGCAGCACCTTCTGCCCTGCGGCGTGCAGCGCGAAGGCGGCGTGCTCGCCTCCGGGACCGGCGCCCAGGATCGCGACGTCGAAGTGTTCGGTCATCGTCGGAGCGTAGGTCAGGCGAGCCGGGCCTGCAGGCGGCGCTTGACCTCGGGCCAGTCGTCGTCGGTCACGGAGTAGTACGCCGAGTCGCGCTCGCCGCCGTCGCGGACGACCATGTGCTTGCGGAAAATCCCCTCGAACGTCGCCCCCAGTGCCAGCAGCGCCCCTCGCGAGCGTTGGTTGCGGGAGTCGGTCTTGAACTCCACGCGCCGCAGGCCGACAGTTTCGAACGCGTGCTGCAACAGCAGCAGCTTCGTCTCGACGTTGGCGCCGCTGCCCCAGGCGCCCCGCGTCACCCAGGTCCAGCCGATCTCCGCGCGCAGGTGCTCCAGGCGCAGGTCCAGGAAGCGGGTCGAGCCCAGGACGTGGCCGGGGCGGAGTGGGCCGGGTTCGCGGGGTTCGCGGGGTGGTCGGGATGGGCGGGCCTCGTCTCCTGCAAGGATCGCGAACGGCACCTCGCGCCCGGCCTGGGCGGCGGCGAGGCTGGTGGCCAGCCACTCGCGCAGCGCGTCGCGCGAGGAAGCCATGTCGATCGGCATCCAGCCGAACATCTCGGGGTCGACCGCCGCCTCCATCAGGCCGGCCTCATGCTCAGCGCGCAGCGGCTCGACGATCACGTGGCGGCCGACGAAGCGTCCCCGCAGGTCGTCGGCGGTCGGTGTGGGGAGGGGCGGCGGGGAGTCGGGCACGGCCCCAAGATAGCCCGCGCGCCCGGATAGGATGGTCGCGATGGAAGCCGCCGCGGTTGCGTTCTCAGGTTCTGATCCGTTCACCTCCGAGATGGAGGGGCACCGGCGCGAGCTGACCGGATACTGCTACCGGATGTTGGGTGCCGGCTCTGAGGCCGAGGATGCCGTCCAGGAGACGTTCCTGCGCGCCTGGCGCGGGCGCGACGGCTTCGAACGCCGGGCGACGTTGCGCTCGTGGCTGTACCGGATCGCCACCAACGTCTGTCTGGACATGCCCCAGCGCCCGCAGCGGCGCGCCCGCCCGATGGATCTGGCGGCCGCCACCACGACCGCGGACGCGGTGCTCTCTGAGCTGCCCGAGCACCGCTGGGTTCAGCCGATCGCCGACGGTCGCGTGCTGACGGCGGCCGACGACCCCGCCGAACTGGCGGCTCAGCGCGAGACGATCCGCCTGGCCTTCGTGGCGGCGCTGCAGACCCTGCCGCCGCGTCAGCGTGTGGTGCTGATTCTGCGCGAGGTGCTGCACTGGCACGCCAGCGAGGTCGCCGAGCTGCTGGAGACGACCACCGCCTCGGTCAACAGCGCGCTCCAGCGTGCTCGGGCGACCATTGACGCGCAGGAGATGGCGGGCGACGAGCCCGAGCTCGACGCCGACGACCGGGAGCTGGTGGCTAACTACGTAGACGCGTTTCAGCGGTTCGACATCGACCAGCTGGTAACGCTGCTGCGTGCGGACGCGGCGTTCTCGATGCCACCTCACAACCTGTGGATCCGGGGTCCCGACGAGGTCCGCCGGTGGCTGCTCGGGCCCGGAGCGGACTGCCGCGGCGGGCGGCTGGTCGCCACGCGGGCCAACGGCTGCCCGGCGTTCGCCAGCTATCGGGTTGACCCCGATGGCGGCTACAACGCGTTCTCGCTGCAGGTGCTCGAGACTAAGGACGGTCAGATCACGGCGATCCACAACTACCTGAACACCGAGCTGCTGCCCGCGTTCGGGCTTCCCCTGCGCCTCAACGCGTGACGGCCTCGCTCGCCGGCCGGAGACCGTTGATGCCGAAGCTGCTGACCATCATCGCCAGCACGCGCCCCGGGCGCGTCGGGGTCCCCGTTGCTGACTGGTTCATGAGCCGCGCCGCCGCGCACGGCGGTTTCGAGCTCGAGCTGGTCGATCTTTACCAGCTCGACCTGCCGCTGCTCGACGAGCCCAACCATCCGCGGCTGCGTCAGTACACCAAGGATCACACCCGCGCCTGGAGTGCCAGGGTGGATTCGGCCGACGCCGTCGTGCTGGTCACCGCCGAGTACAACTACGGCTATCCGGCGGCGCTCAAGAACGCGCTGGACTACCTCCATCACGAGTGGAAGTACAAGCCGGTGGCGTTTGTCTCCTACGGTGGCGTCGCCGCCGGCACGCGCGCCGTCCAACAGCTCAAGCAGGTGGTCGGCGCGCTGCAGATGCTCGCGATCGGCCCGTCGGTCAATATCCCGTTCGTCACCCAGTTCCTGGATGAAACGCGTGCGATCCAGCCCAACGACGTGATGAATCAAGCCGCCGCCGACGTCCTGGACGAGCTGCTCCAGCTCCACCGCGCGCTGGCTCCGCTCCGCGTCGGCGCTTAGCGGGTTGGGTTTCCACGTTGGCCGGTCGGCTTGGCGTGGTCGTGTCAGGTGGCGGGGCGCGGCGGCGGGCTGCGAGCAACGGCGGGGCCTTTTAGCCAGGCTGGGCGCCCTGAACTGAGGCTCGGTTCAAACTCCCGCTCAGCGGGCCCCAACGTGTTCGGCGATCGCTCGCCGCTGGAGGTGCTCGGCACCGCGCCGTGGACGCTGACCGAGTTCGCCGCCGAACGGGCCCGCCCGCTCCCGGCCCGCTTCCGGCCGGCCCGCGCCCGCCCTGCCGATTGAGGCCGTCAAGGGACCGACGACAATTTCCATCAGGCGCTGGTGGTTTTCGGCCACGATCCGCTCCCCCCCGCACCCCGTGGCCGGTTTCCACCAGGGGCTGGGGGTTTTCGGCCACGAGCGCCTCCCGCGCGCACCCCGGGGCCGATTTTCACCACTGAGGCGCCGCTCGCGGGCGCCGACCGCTCGCACCGGCCGACCGGCCGCACCGGACACGCCGGACGCGTTGATTCTGCGGCCGTGGGCGGTACTCGACACGCGCCGACGCGCGAGTCACTGGCGCGTGGCGCGCGAGCCTTCCTTGACAGGGATTTGGCATTGGGTATTGTGTATCCCACCAGTGTCCGCTGCCATGACACATCCGGACGTGCTGATTCCAGAACGGCTCACCGACAAGGTCGAGGTACCCGTGCTGGCCGGGATCGGAACGAGCGTCGCTCAGCACGCCTACGTGGCGATTCGCCAGGCGATCCTGGCGCTGGACGCCTATGACGCCAACGCCGTCCTGCGGTTGGACGAGAAGCGCCTGGCCGCCGACCTCGGCGTGAGCCGCACGCCCGTGCGCGAGGCGCTGGCCCGGCTGGAGCAGGAGGGCATGGTTGAGATCATCCCGCGCCGCGGAGTGCGGGTGGTGCGCAAGAGCAAGGCGGAGATCGTCGAGATGATCACCGCCTGGGCGGCGCTCGAGAGCATGGCCGCCCGGCTCGCGTGCGAGCGCGCGGATGAAGATCAGATCGGCAGCCTGCACACCCTGTTCTCCGGGTTTGAAGGGGGCCAGCTGCGCTCGCACCTGGATGAGTACTCGGCCGCCAACCTGCGCTTTCACCAGCGCATCATCGAGCTCGGCCATTCGCAGCTGATCGCCGACATGGCCGACGGCCTGCTCGTGCACGTGCGCGCGATCCGCCGCCACACGATCGGGGAGGGGGATCGTGCCGAGCGCTCGATCGTCGACCACATGCAGATCATCGATGCGCTCCGGACCCGTGACGCAGAGCTCGCGGAGCGGTTGGTGCGTGAGCACGCCCTGAATCTGGGGCGCCACGTCGAACGCAGCTGGATGTCTGAGTGACGCTCTGCTGATCGTGCCGGAGCCCCGAACTTCCCCGTCTCAGCGATGCGATCCCAACCGGAAAGAGAGCCGACGTGACAGCCACGGCTACCAATAAGGAGCAGGAGGCGGCGTCCGGCGCGCAGGGCGCCGAGCCGGAGACGATTTCCGGCGGGCATCTCGTCGCCAAGGCTTTGCGTGCCGAGGGGATCGAGGCGATCTTCACGCTGTGCGGCGGCCACATCATCGACATCTACGACGGGTGCATCGACGAGGGCATCAAGGTGATCGCTGTTCGCCACGAGCAGGTGGCCGCTCATGCCGCCGACGGCTACGCGCGTGTGACGGGCCGCCCCGGCTGCGCGGTGGTCACCGCCGGCCCGGGCACCACCGACGCGATCACCGGAGTGGCGAACGCGCTGCGCGCGGAGAGTCCGATGCTGCTGATCGGCGGCCAGGGCGCGCTGGACCAGCACCGGATGGGCTCGCTTCAAGACCTTCCGCACGTCGACCTGATGCGCCCGATCACCAAGTTCGCCTCCAGCGTGCTGACCACCGAGCGAGTCGCGGACATGGTGTCGATGGCGTTTCGCGAGTCGCTGGCGGGAGCTCCCGGACCCGTCTTTCTGGAGATCGGCCGCGACATCCTGGACCGCCACGTCCCGCTCGAGCGCGCGATCCTTCCCCAGCCCGGTCACTACCGCGCCTCGACCAAGAGCATCGGCGATCCCGCCGACGTCGAGCGCCTGGCTGACATTCTCGTCAAGGCCGAGCGGCCCTGCGTCCTGCTGGGAAGCCAGGTGTGGACGTGCCGCGGTGGGGATGCCGCGACCGAGCTCGTCCGGACGTTGAACATTCCCGCGTTCATGAACGGCGCCGCCCGCGGCACGCTTGCGCCCGGCGATCCCCATCACTTCCACCAGACCCGGCGTCATGCGTTCAACAACGCCGACGTGATCGTCATCGTCGGGACCCCGTTTGACTTCCGCATGGGCTACGGCAAGCGCCTCTCGCAGACCGCGACCGTGGTCCAGATCGATATGGATTACCGCACGGTCGGCAAGAACCGCGACGTCTCGCTAGGGCTGGTCGGCGACGTTGGCGCGATCCTGGCCGCCGTGACGGAGGCCGCGTCCGGACGGGGCGACATGGGTGCCGGCAGCCGCGAGCCCTGGTTGCAGGCGCTGCGCGCCGAGGAGACGCGCATGTACGAGGAGCGCCTTCCACGGCTGATGCGCGACAGTGCGCCGATTCATCCGCTCCGGCTGGCCCACGAGCTGAATCAGTTCATCACCGACAACACGCTGTTCATCGGCGATGGTGGGGATGTCGTCACCTTCTCCGGCGGTGTCGTGCAACCCAAGGGACCCGGCCTGTGGATGGACCCGGGTCCGCTGGGGACCCTCGGGGTCGGCACGCCGTTTGCGATGGCGGCGAAGGTCGCTCGTCCGGACCTGGAGGTGGTCGGCCTGTTCGGCGATGGCGCATTCAGCCTCACCGGCTGGGACTTCGAGACGATGGTCCGCTTCAACCTCCCGTTCATCGGAGTGATCGGCAACAACTCCTACATGAACCAGATCCGCTACGGCCAGATCCAGAAGTACGGCGAGGAGCGCGGCGAGGTTGGCAACAAGCTCGGCGACGTGTCCTACGACAAGTTCGCTCAGATGCTGGGCGGTTACGGCGAGGAGGTCCGCGAGCCGGACCAGATCCGCCCCGCTCTGGAGCGGGCGCGCGAGTCGGGCAAGCCGGCGCTGATCAACGTGTGGATCGATCAGAACGCGTTTGCGCCGGGAACCATGAACCAGACGATGTACAAGTGAGCGAGGAGAGGGAGATGAACAAGGCACTCGAGGGTGTCCGGGTCGTGGACATGACCCACGTCCAGGCCGGACCCGTGTGCACACAGCTGCTCGCGTGGATGGGGGCGGACGTGATCAAGATCGAGCCGCCCGGACGCGGCGACGTCACCCGTACTCAGCTGCGCGACCTGCCCGACGTCGACAGCCTGTACTTCACGATGCTCAACTGCAACAAGCGCAGTCTGACGCTGAACATGAAGTCCGACGAGGGCAAGGA
>JBPCPC010000180.1:0-12223 GCA_050999585.1 Solirubrobacteraceae bacterium
CGCGACGGCTGGTCTCACGCCCCGCGGCAACCGAGGGCGACCTTGACATCGAGCGGACACTCGAGCGCAGCCTGGGGCGCCGTCCGCGGGATCCACACGACCTCGTGACCCGCCAGTTCGCCGCCGCGCCCCGGGCGATCTGCCTGCTGGTCGACCGCAGCGGCTCGATGAACGGGCACGCGGTCGCGCTGGCCGCCGTCGCCGCCGCCGCGGTGGTGAGCGCGCGCAGCGACCGACTGAGGTGCAGCGTGGTCGCGTTCGCCGCTGAGCCGCTGGTGCTGCTCGGTCCCGGCAACCGGCGGCCCGCGTCCGGAGTCGTGAACGACCTGCTGTCGCTGCGCGGGCACGGGCGGACCGACCTGGCACGGGCGCTGCGCGAAGCGGCGCGGCAATTGGAGCGGGTCGCGCCGGGCGGGCGAACGGCGCTGCTGATGTCAGACGCGCTGCACACCGCCGGCCCCGACCCCGTGTCCGCGGCCGGCGCGCTGGACTGCCTGCACGTGCTGGGCACAAGCGCCAAACCCGACGCGGGGGCCGCTGGAAAGGCGCTGGCACGCCGCGGCCGCGGCCGCTACCTGCCGGCGACCCGGCTCACCGATCTGACCCAGGCGCTGCGCGACGCGCTGGCCTGAACGATCGTCGCCCTGCGCATGCCATCGCCGTCCGTCGACAGCCTGCTGATCGGAACCCCGCTCGGGGAGGCCCGCGTCCATCTGGCGAGCCCTGAGGCCCCGGCGGTGGCCGCGCTGGTGCTCGGCCACGGCGCGGGCGGCGGCGTCAGCGCTCCCGATCTGCTGACCGCCCAGGGAGCCGCGCTGGAGGCGGGGCTGGCGGTGGTCCTGGTCGAGCAGCCGTATCGCGTCGCCGGACGCCGGTCGGCGCCACCCGCGGCCCGGCTGGACATCGCCTGGGTCGCCGTGTTGGAGCGGCTGCGGGAACGGGAGCTGGCCCACGCGGCGACGGCGATCGTGGTCGGGGGTCGCTCGTCGGGCGCGCGCGTGGCCTGCCGCACCGCGCGCGCGACAGCCGCGATCGGCGTGCTCTGCCTGGCCTTCCCGCTGCAGCCACCGGCCCGCGCCGGCGCCGCCCGCGTGGCGCCCAGCCGACAGCCCGAGCTGGACGGAGTGACGGTGCCGACGCTGGTCATCCAGGGCGTCAATGACCGCTTCGGGATGCCGACGCCGGCGGCCCGGCGAGAGGTGGTCACGGTCAGCGGAGACCACGGACTCAAGCGCGATCTCCCGGCGATCGGCGCCGCCGGTGGGCGCTGGCTGAACAGGCTGACGCCCCGCGCGCTCTGATCGGGGCTCCATGGTGGGGCCGCCGCAGTCGTGGGCCGGGGCGGGCGCGCTAGGTTGACGACGTGCCCGGACTCGACTTCGACGCCGACGAACCGTCCGGTGCGTCCGGGGCGTCTGACGCGTGGCGCGAGCCGGTGCGCGGTGGGCATCCCGACAGCGCTCAGATCGGACTGAGCGGGGCGCGGCAGCTGCGGGCGATGCTCGACGGCGACACGCCGGCGCCGCCGATGACGCGGCTGATGGGGACACGCCTGACCGAGTTCGGGCCGGGGACGGCGACGTTCGAGCTGCAGTTGAGCGGCTGGTTGCGGGCGGCCGATGGTCAGATCCCGCTGGGCCCGCTGGCGATGGCCGCCGACGCCGCGATGGCCTGCGCCGTTATCTCGGGCCTGCCTGAGCGCACGAGCATGACCACCACCGAGATGACGCTGCATCGGCTGCGTCCGATACCCGCCACTGGCCGGCTCCTCGCCCGCGCCCGCGTAGTCGATCCGGGCCCACCGCTAGCGCTGGCCGAGGTCCTGCTCGCCGACGAGGGAGGCAACACGATCGCGCAGGCGACGTCGCTGTGCTTGACGATCGAGGTCTCGCTGTCCTCCGCGTTCGGCGTGTCGGCCGGCCGCGACGGCGAGCGCCCAGACCCCTGGCAGCGTGAACCCCCCGATCCCGATGGAGCGCGGGCACCGCTGACGAGGCTCACCGGGCTGCGGCCGCTGTGCGCCGAGCACGGCGGGGCGACCTATGCGATGCCCGCCACGCCGTGGCTGTGCGCACCCCCGCCGGGGCGGCTCCCGGGCGGCGCGGTCGTGATGCTGGCCGAGGCGGCGCTGACCGGCGCGATCGAGACCGTGGCCCCGGCCGGCGCCGCGTTCTCACCGGTCGAGGTCAAGCTCAACTTCCTGCGCCCGCTGGCCAGCGACGGGCGGCCGGTCCGCGCCCACGCGCGCGTCGTCAATTCCGGGCGGCGGATCATCGTCGCCACGGCCGAGGTCCGCGACGCTGGCGAGCGGCTGATCGCCGTCGCCAGTGGCTCCTCGCTGGCTGGCGCTAGTGCTGCGGGGAGCTGACCGCGTCGGGGACCGGGTCGTCGGCCGGCGTCGCCGCGGGCCCGAAGCTGATCCGCATCACCGCGCCGCCGTCCGGAGCGTTTGCGGCGGTCACGAACCCGCCGTGCGCCTCGGCCGCCTGGCGCACGATCGCCAGTCCGAGGCCGGAGCCGGGCTTGGCCCGCGCCGCCCGTGCTCGATGGAATCGATCGAACACGAACGGCAGGTCCTCCTCCTCAAAGCCTGGCCCGTGGTCGCGGACGGTCAGCTCCCCGGCACGCACCATGACCTCGATCGTGCCCTCGGCAGGGCTCCATTTGACCGCATTGTCCAGCAGGTTGGTGACCGCCCGGGCGATCCGGTCCCCCTCCCCACGCACCAGGGTCGGCTCGATCTGCGCCTCGACGGTCAGCTGCGGCCCCCGGCGCCGCGCACGCTCCACCGCCGCCTCGACGATCGCGTCGAGGCGCACGTCGCCCGCCTCTGACCCGGGCTTGGAGCCGCGGGCCAGTTCGACGACGTCGGAGACCAGCGCCGTGAGCTCGTCGAGCTCCTCGATCACGTCGCGGCGCAGCGCCTCGACGTCCTCAGGCGGGAGCCGCTCCTCGTCGCGCATCAGCTGCAGGTTGGCGCGGATCGTCGCGATCGGTGTGCGCAGCTCGTGGGAGGCATCGGCGACGAGGTTGCGCTGCGCCTGGACCGACTGCTCAAGGGCGTCCAGCGTGCGGTTGAACGTCTGCGCCAAGCGCGCGAGCTCATCGCCGCCGGAGACGTCCAGGCGCTCTGAATCGAGCCGGTCGGGCCGGTCGGCGATCAATTCGGTCTGGCGCGTGAAGCGCGCGATCGGCGCCAGCGCCGTGCGGGCGACCAGCAGCCCGAGCACTCCAGCCACGGCGATCCCGCCGGCCGCGATCAGCACCAGCAGCAGCAGCTGGCTGGAGAGCGTGTCGTCGACCTGCTTGAGCGGCAGGGCGACCTCAACCGCACCCGGGGAGCCGACACCGTGGACGAGGATCCGCAGGTGGCTGGCGCCGACCGTGGCATCGGTGAGGTAGTTGCCGACCCCGCGCCGCGCGACCGCTTTGACCGCCACGTCGACGGGGAGCTTGGTCGTCTCACCGGACGGTAGGCATGATCGTCCGCTGCGGCGCACGAGCTGGACGTAACCCTGCGGGCCGCCAAAACCCCCGCCGCGCGCGGAGCCCAGCCCCAGCGCGCTGCCGCAGCCGTTGCCGGCGCGGGGCCCGAAGTCGCCTGGTCCCCCCTGGCCCGATGCTCCGGAATCGCCGCCGGACGCAAACAGCCCTCCGGTCGTGCCGGAGTTGTCGCGGTCGGTCTCGTCGCCACCGTGGGGCAGCTTGACCACACCGGCGCGCATCAGAATCGGCTGGACCAGCTGATTGAGCGATTTGTCGACCTGGCCCTGCAACTCCGAGCGCGTCCCCGCGTACGCCGTGACCGCGACCGCGATCACCGCGACCGCCACGGCGACGCCGGCGGCCAGCCCCATCCGGACGCGCAAGCTCATTCGGGCGGCTCCCGCAGCGCGTAGCCCACGCCCCGCACGGTGTGAATCAGGGAACGCGCACCGGCCTCCTCGAGCTTGCGCCGCAGGTACCCGATGTAGACGCGCAGCGCGTTGGACGTCGGCCCGAAGTCATAGCCCCAGACGCGGTCGTAGATCACGCTGTGGGGCAGAACCCGCCGGGGGTTGAGCATCAACAGCTCCAGCAGTTGGTACTCGGTGCGCGTGAGCTCGACGAACGTGTCCGAGACGGCGACCCCGTGGCGAGCCGGATCCAGGCGCAGATCGGCGAATGACAGGCCGCCATCAATGTCCCCATCCCCGCCGGCGCGGCGCAGCAGCGCGCGCAGGCGGGCCCGCAGCTCATCGACGTCGAACGGCTTGACCAGGTAGTCATCGGCGCCCGCGTCAAGCCCGTCGATTCGGTCGGCGACCGCGTCGCGCGCGGTCAGCATCAGGACCGGGACGCGGTTGCGTTCGCGGCGCAGCAGCCGGCAGACCTCGAGGCCGTCGATGTCGGGCAGCCCGATGTCGAGCACGACCGCGTCGGGCACGCTGGACGCGACCTCGGCGAGCGCGTCTGAGCCGGTCTCGACCACCCGCACCTCATAGCCCGAGAGCGTGAGCGCGCGGCGCAACACGTCGCGTAGCCCGCGGTCATCGTCGACGACAAGCAGTCTCATCGGTCGGATTGTCGCGGCTGACGGTCCGCGCGGCGGAGTTTTCCTACGTTTGCCTTATGCGCTGCGCGCGCGCAGCACCGCGCCGAGGATCCCGTTGATGAACGCCGGGGCACCGGAGCCGCAGAAGCGCTTGGCAGTCTCGATCGCCTCGTTGATCGCCCCCTCGGGAGGGATCGGCTGCTCGCCCGGAAGCACCTCGGGGTACAGCAGCTCGAGCAGTGCGACGCGCAGGATCGAGCGTTCCAGCGGCGCGATCCGCTCCAGCGACCAGTCGGCGGCGTACTGGCGGATCAGCCCATCAAGCTCGGGCTGATGCTCGCGGACCTGCTCGGCGAGCGCGAACGTGAACGTGTGGACGTCGCGCGGCAGGGTCTCGCCCAGCGGACGTCCGAGCAGGTCGCTCTGGTACAGCGCCCACACCGCGGCGCGGCGCTGCTCGGTTCGACGCACCCGAGGACCCTCTACTCGACGATGATCAGCTCTTTGGGCACCGAGGTGAGGATCTCGCAGCCGGACTCGGTGACCAGCACCAGGTCCTCGATCCGCACCCCGAGACGCCCCGGCAGGTACACCCCGGGCTCGACCGTCACCAGGTTGCCGGCAGCCAGGACTGAATCTGACCGCTGCGACAGCCGCGGCGCCTCATGGACCTCCAGCCCGACGCCGTGCCCGAGACCGTGGCCGAAGTGCTCCGCGTGCCCGCCGGCCGCGATCACGTCGCGAGCCGCCCGATCGGCGGCTTGCCCGTTTACGCCCGCGTGGATCGCCCCCACCCCGGCCAGCTGAGCCTCGTAGACGAGCTCATACACCCGGTGGGCCTCGTCGTCCAGCTCGCCGGTGGCCAGCGTGCGCGTGCAGTCTGAGCAGTAGCCGTCCAGCTTGGCCCCCCAGTCGATCACCACCACCTCGCCGGCGCCGATCCGCACGTCGCGGGGGTGCGCGTGGGGCAGCGCGCCGTGCGGCCCGGCGGCAACGATCGAGTCAAACGACACGCCCTCGGCACCGCGGCTACGCATCGCGCGCTCCAGCGCCTCGGCGACCTCGGCCTCGGTGCGCCCGCGCAGCCCCTGCTCCATGATCTCGCGCAGGGCCGCGTCGGCGAGCTCTGAGGCCGCGCGGATCCGGGCCACCTCCCCGGGCTCCTTGACCGCTCGGAGTGTCTGGACGGGATCCCCGGCTGCTACCAGCTCCACGTGCTCGGGCAGCAGTTCGCGCAGCTCCGCGTGTGCGCGCACCGTCAGCGTGCCGTCCTCGAAGGCCAGGCGCAGCGGGCCGTCGGGCAGCACGCCGGCGACATCCTCCAGCAGGTCGTGGGTCGAGATCCGGCGGTCAAAGCTGGCGTCGACCTCGCCGGCGGCCTGCTCGCGATAGCGGAAGTCAGTGAGAAACGCGCGCGTCTGCGGGCCGATCACCGCCAGCCCGTGGGAGCCGGTGTAGCCGGTCAGGTAGCGCACGTTGACCAGCGCGGTGACGACAATCGCGTCGGCCGCGATCGCGTGAAGCTCGGTCACCAGACGGGCGGCGCGGTCGGTCATGCGCTCGCCGACAACGCTTCGCCGAGCCGGGTCAGCGCCTCGCGGTAGCCGCCCGGGCCCTGGCCGGCGACGCGGTGAAAGCACAGGTCTGAGATCACCGAATGGCGGCGGAACTGCTCGCGCGAATCCACGTCTGACAGATGCACCTCGACCGCGGGCAACCCGGTCAGTTCCAGCGCGTCGCGGATCGCGTAGGAGTAGTGCGTCCACGCTCCCGGGTTGAGCAGGATCGCGTCGGCGAGGCCGTCCAGGCCGTGCAGATGCTCGACGAACGCGCCCTCGTGATTGCTCTGAAAGAAGCGCGTGGCGAGGCCGAGCTCGCCGGCCGTGCTGGAGATCTGGACCTCGAGCTCGATCAGCGTGAGCGTGCCGTAGTGCGAGCGGTCGCGGCGGCCGAGCTGGTCGAGGTTGACCCCGTGCATCACCTCGATGCGATTTTTAACGTCGGGCATGGTCGATCTAGCTTGCCAGTTCCCTGACGGCAGCGATCAGCTCGCGCGGCGGCACCGCGCTCCCCGGCCGGGCCGCACCTGGCTCGCTCAGGAGCACGAACGGGACCGGCCCCTCGCCGACGCGCTTCTTGTCGCGCGCCGTGGCCATCACGACCGCGTCGGGGTCGACGTCGGTCAGCGTGACCGGCAGACCCTGTGCTTGCAGGAGCTGCGCAACCTCGGCGCGCAGATCGTCGGCCCCCGAGAGACGCAGCGCCGCCAGCAGGCCGAGGGCCACGGCCTCGCCGTGCCGGTAGCTGGCGTAGCCCGTGACGGTCTCGATCGCGTGCCCGACGGTGTGACCGAGATTCAGGGTCTGACGCAGTCCGCGGTCGCGCTCGTCGCGGGCGACGATCCGCAGCTTGGTCTGCGCACAGGCGACGACGACCTCGGGGTCGGCGGGCTCAGCGCCTGCGCGGACGCGCTCCCACAGCGAGCCGCCGGCGATCAGGGCGGTCTTGACGACCTCGGCATAGCCGGCGGCCAGCTCGGCCGCGGGCAGCGTCTGCAGCACCTCAGTGTCGGCGAGCACCGCTTGGGGCTGGTGATAAGCGCCGACGTAGTTCTTGGCCTCACTCAAATCGACGCCGGTCTTGCCACCGTAGGCCGAGTCGACCTGGGCCACGAGGGTGGTCGGGACCTGCACGAAGCGCACCCCGCGCTGGTAGGTGGCCGCGCAGAATCCTGCCAGGTCGCCCACCACCCCGCCGCCGAGCGCGACGACGACGTCGGACCGGGTCATCCCGCCGCGCGCGAGCTCTGACCACACGATCTCGGCGTGGGCGATCGTCTTGGACTGCTCGCCGGGCATGATCACCACGCGTCCGTCCAGGGGGTGCAGGCGGTCGCCATACAGGCGTCCGGCGATGCCGTCGGTGACCAGGAAGCGGCGCCCCGGCACGGTGTCAGGCCAGAACGGACGCTCGGGTGCCAGCACGCCAGGGCCGATGAACGCCGGATAGTCGCCCGAGTCGCTGCTCGCCCACAGCAGCGTGGCGCCGGCCGGGAGACCCTCCAGCGCGGCCAGCACGTCGGCCATGCGCACCGAGCGCTCATGGGGCACGATCACGTCGGCCGCGCGCGCATAGTCAGGCTCGCGCGCCCGGTACAGCTCGCGGAACCGCGCCTCATTGCCGGCCAACGGTCGCGCGGTGTCGCGGCAGCGCTCCCAGGCCGTGTCGGCGTCGACGTCGATCCACACCACCAGGTGCTCACGCAACGCCGTGCGCACCGGTTCGGAGTGCAGTGCCCCACCGCCTAGGGCGAGCACCCGCAGACCGGATCCGGCCCGGCGCTCGAGCAGCTCCAAGATCAGCCGCTGCTCCAGGGCACGGAACCCGGCCTCACCGTCGTCGACGAAGATCTGCTCGATCGGCCTGCCCTCGCGACGCTCGAGCTCCTCGTCGACGTCGACGATGACGGTCCCGGTCGGGCTTCCGAGCGCCTCGGCGGCACTGCGAGCGGCGGTCGACTTGCCCGCGCCCATGAAGCCGACGATCGCCACCACCCGGTCGGCGGCGGCGTCGCTCAACTGAGCGGCCATCCGATCCGCTTCCGGTAGGCGGCCACCGCGGCGCGGGCGTCGTTGATGTGATCGCCGCCGAACTTGCGCCGGTAGGCGTCAGCAAGCACGAACGCCACCATTGCCTCCCCGACGACACCAGCGGCGGGCACGGTGCACGAGTCGGTTCGCTCGCGCAGCGCCTCGGCCGGTTCATGCGTGGCGATGTCGACCGAACGCAGCGGCTTGGTCAGCGTCGGCAGCGGCTTCATCGCGCCTCGCACCACCAGCGGGTCGCCGGTCGTCATCCCGCCCTCCACCCCGCCGGCCCGGTTGGTGTGGCGGTGAAAGCCGTGCTCGTCGTCGTGGAAGATCTCGTCGTGGGCCTGCGATCCG
Source organism: Solirubrobacteraceae bacterium (assembly GCA_050999585.1). Lineage (GTDB taxonomy): Bacteria > Actinomycetota > Thermoleophilia > Solirubrobacterales > Solirubrobacteraceae > Palsa-465. The sequence goes on from JBPCPC010000180.1 coordinate 8,479, forward strand.
GGGAGCCCCGCAACCTCGAGCCCGTCGCCGATCGAGACCGCCTTGACCGCCTGGATCGAGAGGATCGCCTGGCCGAGCAGGCCGTCGAGACGCTCGCGCCAGGCAACGTGCGAGCCCAGACCGGGAACGAGGCCGAACGCTCGGACCTCGAACACGCCGCCGAGCGACTCGTTGGCCTTGCGCAGCCGGTTGATCTCGGCGACCATCGCGCGCCCGGAGTCGCCGTCCAGGCAGCGCACCGGCGACTCGTCGACGCCCGCGAAGTCCGCGGGGACAAGATCGTCGCGGCGGGGGGCCTGAACGGACGTGATCTGGATCACGTGCGAGAACACCGCGACGCCCAGGGCCCGCAGGAACTCCTTGGCCAGCGCACCGCCCGCGACCCGCGCGGCAGTCTCCCGGGCGCTGGCGCGCTCGAGGATGTCGCGCACGTCGGTCAGGCCGTACTTCTGGGTGCCGACCAGGTCGGCGTGCCCGGGGCGCGGGAGATGAACCTCGGCCAGCTCAGCATCCACCGGCCACGGGTTCATTCGCTCCTCCCAGTTGGCGAAGTCGCGGTTGGCGACCTGGAGCGCGATCGGGCCGCCGAGTGTGCGCCCGTGTCGCACCCCGCCGGTGACCGTGACCCGGTCGCGCTCGATCTTCATCCGTCCGCCGCGGCCGTGGCCGAGTTGGCGGCGCGCCAGGTCGCGGTCCAGAGCCTCGCGGTCAAGCTCTAGCCCCGCCGGCAGGCCCTGAACGATGCAGGTCAGACCCGGGCCGTGCGACTCGCCGGCGGTTGTCAGCTCGAGCGCCATCGGGTGCTTACGCCGGACTGCCGCCGGCCTCGGAGGGGTTCTCCTGCGCGTCGATGCCCGGGATCCGCTCTCCGCTGCCCCGGCACCACGGACACGTCACCAGGTGCGGAGTGCCGCCCAGGCCCGAGCTCACCTGTCCGGTGCCCCGGCAGGCCTGACAGGCCAGCGGGTGGGTGGCGTTGCGCTCCCCCGACAGGTTCTCGCCGTTCGCGCTCATCGCTTCACCGCCAGCAGGACGCCGTCGCCCACCGGGGTCAGCGTTCCGGTCAGCTCGGGATGGGTGAGCAGCCGCTCGTTGAAGGCTCGCGCCACCGAGATCCGCTCGCCCCCGTCGTCCTCGGCGACCCGGCCGCCCATCAGCACGTTGTCGACGACCAGCAGCGCGCCGTCGCCCAGCAGCGGTAGCACCGCCTCGAAGTAGTCGCCGTACTGCGCCTTGACCCCGTCCAGGAACGCGAAATCGAAGCTGCCCTGTAGTGCAGCCAGGCCCGCCCGCGCATCCTGGAGATGCAGCTGCACGCGGTCGCCGACGCCCGCTGCCTCGAGATAGTCCTGCGCGGCGGCGTGGCGCTCGGGATCGATCTCAAACGACACCACCTGTCCGCCGTCGCCCACGCCGCGGGCGATGTACAGGGTCGAGACGCCGATCGCCGTACCGACCTCCAGCGCACGGCGGGCGCCGGCGGCCATCGCCAGGACCTGCAGCAGCTGTCCGGTGGCGGGGACGACAATCGGGATCTGATCGCGGCGGGCGTGGGTCTCCATCTCGGCCAGCACCCGATCGGGGGCGCTGCGCAGGAGATCGATGTAGTCGCTGACGGGCTTGGTCGTGATCACGGCCGACCACGATAGCTGTCACCGCACGGCGGCCCGCATCGCCTCCACGGGAGCGGGCAGGCCGGTGAAGCGCTCAAAGCTGAGCGCTCCCTGGCCGATGAGCAGCTCCAGCCCATCGATCGCGGGCACGCCGCGCGCCCGCGCCTCGGTGACCAGCGCGGTGCCGGTGTCGCTATAGACGAAGTCGACCACGCACCCGAACGCGTCCAGTCCCTCGGCGCTGACCGGAAGGCGATCAAACGGGTCGGCGCCGTCGAGCCCGACCGAGGTGCAGTTGACCAGTACGTCGACACCCGGCACCCCGGCCGACGTCACGGCCGGAGAGCCCCCCAGCTCGGCGCACAGCGCTCGCGCGTGTTCGGGAGTGCGGTTCCACACGGTCACCTCGCGGGCGCCCGCGTCCAGCAACGACCAGACGGCCGCCCGGGCGCTGCCCCCGGCGCCGAGCACCAGCGCAGTGGCGCCGGCGACGGGAGTGCGGAGCGCCGCGATCAGCGCCGGGGCGTCGGTGTTGTCAGCGATGACATCATCGTTGGCCTCGAACGTGAGCGTGTTGGCGGCCCCGATCGCCCGTGCCCGCTCGGTGGGCGTCGTCGCCAGCGCCAGCGCGGCCCGTTTGTGCGGAAGCGTGACGTTGGCGCCGCGCAGGCCGGCGCCCGCCAGCGCCCCGACAAGCTCGCCGAACAGTTCGGGCGGCACGGGCAGCAGCTGATAGCGCCAGTCGCCGAGGCCAGCGGCCGCCAGCGCGGCATTCTGCATCGCGGGAGAGCGGCTGTGGCCCACCGGCCAGCCGAGCACGCCCAGCCGGGTGGCGGCCGGCCCGCTCACCACCGCATCAATGACAGTGGGGCCGGCGGTCGCTCGCCAGCAGCCCGAGGAACTGGGTATAGCTGGAGGCGAACACCGTCTGGTTGGTGCACGGTTTGGCGAAGAAGTACAGGTAGCGGCTGTGCGCCGGACTGGCGGCCGCCCGGATCGAAGCCAGGCCGGGGCTGTCGATCGGCGTCGGCGGCAGGCCGAAGTGAGTGTGGGTGTTGTACGGCGAGGAGGAGTGCAGCTGGGACTCCTTCAGCGGGCGGGTGAAGTTGCCGGTCGCGTAGCGCGTGGTCGAGTCCAGCTGCAGCATCATGTGATCCTTGAGCCGGTTATAGATCACCGAGGCCACCAGCGGACGGTCCTTGTCGCTGGCCGCCTCGGCCTCAATCAGCGAGGCGACCGTGAGCACCTCGTAGTCGCTGAGGTGCAGAGCGTGGGCGGCGCCGAGCCTGACGGTGGCAAAGCGTCGCTTGAAGTCTTTGAGCTGATCGTCGGCCAGCGCTGAGGCCGTAACCGGTGCCAGCAGCGTGAACGTGTCGGGGAACAGGAACCCCTCCAGCGACGGCACGTGCTTGGGCGCGCCGTAGCGCCGGGGATCGAGTAGCGGCGAATGACGGGTCGCCGCCAGGTAGTCGCCCTTGATCTTCTGCTGGTGCAGCAGCGCACCGACGTACTGCCGGGTGTGGCCCTCGCTGATCGTCAGCTGGCTGGTCCTGGCCACCTTGGGCAGCTTGGTCAGCGCGGTGAGCACCGCGTGGTAGCTCATCCCCTGCTGGAGGTGGTAGGTGCCGGCGCGCAGCTCGTTGCGATCGCCGGCCAGGGTCGCGCGCAGACCGAAGAAGAAGCCGGACGCGATCACCTTGTCGGCGGCCAGCTGCTTGCCGATCTGGCTGGCGCTGGAGTGCGGCTTGATCGTCACCGTCACCCGACCGTGAGGGGAGCTCCCGAACGGCTGGAACAGCTCGATCAGGAACCACACCAGCGCCGCCGCCAGCAGCAAGGCGATCAGCGAGGCGATCCGTCCCCGCCACGACGGGCGCCGTCCACCGGGCGGCTTGCGGCGCTTGGCCGGGCGCAGCTTGCCTGTGCGTGGCTTGCTGCTGTGCGTCGCACCGAGCCGGCTGACCCGACGCGTGCCCGACGCCACCTCGGGCTCTTCGAGCGCCTCCTCGGCGTAGAACTCGGGATCCGGGGGCGACGGAAATGTCTTCACCGGGCGCGCCGAGACGCCCGCCACCTCGGGCTGGCGGACGGTGGCCGGGGGCTGCAGCGGCAGCGCCGGCGGGGGATCGGGC
>JBPCPC010000154.1:0-7537 GCA_050999585.1 Solirubrobacteraceae bacterium
CCGTTGGGGGCGGGGACGGGAGACGGTGCGCATGAGAGCTCCGCTGCTCGTGGGTCTGGACAGCCGCCACCATAAACCGCGCCGGGACCGAGCGCGAGGCGACCGCTGAAGTAGGCTCGATTTATGAGCACCGTGGCGTTTGCAGCGCACATGCAGTGGCCCGAGAGCGATCGCGCCGCCGCGGCGCTGCGCCTCTGCGTCCGCGGTACCGAGGTGCTCGTGCAGGGCGATCAGGACGCCGGCGGGGTGCGCCTTCCGGCTCGGCCCCCGGACGGGATCACCCACGTGCTCGGCTCGCTGGGCGCGCGCGCGTGCCTGGCCGTTGACGGGACCGACCGCGCGGCGCCCGACGGGATGCGGTGGTCCGATCTGCGCACGCTGTACCGGCTGATGGACGAGACGCTGTGGGCGATCGCGGGGCGGGCGGTGCAGGTGGTGGAGTGGGACCGCACGCACCGCTTCTGCGGGCGCTGCGGAACCCCGACCGTGCCGTCCACCGCCGAGCGCGTGAGGCGCTGCCCCAACTGCTGGCTGCACGCCTACCCGCGCGTGTCGCCGGCGATCATCGTGCTCGTCACCCGCGGCCGGCACGACGAGGAGGCGCTGCTGGCCTGGGGGAACCGGCGCCAGCAGGCGTTCTACTCGACGCTGGCCGGGTTCGTGGAGCCGGGGGAGACGCTGGAGGAGGCGCTCCAGCGCGAGATCAAGGAGGAGGTCGGGATCGACGTCACCGACATCAGCTACTTCGGCTCGCAGTCGTGGCCGTTCCCGCATCAGCTGATGGTCGGCTACCGGGCGCGCTATGCCGGCGGCGAGCTCGTGCTCCAGGAGTCCGAGATCCGCGAGGCGCGGTGGTTCGCCCCCGATGACGTCAAACAGGAGCAGACCGCCGTGCGCGGGCGATTCTCGATCGCCGGCAAGCTGATCGACGGCTGGCTCGCCGAGCAGGACGGCGGTCACAGCGGCTGAGCGCGGCCTGCTCAGGACTCGGTCGCGCGCAGATAGACGAGCACGGCCAGCACGCGGCGGTGATCGTCGTCGGTGGCCGGCAGCTCGAGCTTGGCGAAGATGTTGGAGATGTGCTTCTCCACCGCCCCGAGCGTCACCACCAGCTCGCGGGCGACTGCGGCGTTGGTGCGCCCCTGGGCGATCAGCTCGAGCGTCTCCCGCTCCCGCGTGGTGAGCGCGGCGAGGTGTCCGTCAGAGGCCGACCGGTCGCGCTCGCGCATCAGCGAGCTGACCACCTCGCGGTCCAGCGCGGTGCCGCCCGCGGCCACCCGCCGGACCGCGTCCACGAACGTCCGCACCTCGGCGACGCGCTCCTTGAGCAGGTAACCGACGCCGCTCTCGCCAGCGGACAGCAGCTCGCGAGAGTAGGCCGGCTCGACGTACTGCGACAACACCAGGACTGCCAGTTCCGGATGACGACGACGCGCCTCCAGCGCGGCGCGGATTCCCTCGTCGGTGAACGTCGGGGGCAATCGCACGTCGCAGATTGCCAGGTCGGGCTTGTGCCCCTCGACGATCCGCAGCAGCCCCTCGGCGTCCCGGGCCTGGGCGACGACCTCGATCTCGTGCTCTGACAACAGCGCGACCAGGCCCTCGCGCAGCAGCGCATGGTCCTCGAGGATCACCACTCGCACGGCAGCACTGCCCTGATCGTCGTTCCGTCGCCCACCGGGCTGGCCACCGACAGCCAGCCGTCGAGCGCCTCGACTCGCTGGCGCAGGCCGGTCAGGCCGCCGCCGTCGGCGTCGGCCCCACCGAGCCCGTCGTCGGCGACCACGATCCCGAGCTCTGCGGGTTCGCCCCACATCGTCACCCTGACGTTGGCGCCCGGGGCATGCTTGGCCGCGTTGGTGAGCGCCTCGGCGACCACGAAGTACGCCGCCGTCTCGACCGCCGGCGGCGGACGGTGCGGGATCTCGGCGTTGACGGTGACCTCGGGACCGGCGCGGTCGGCGAGCGACTGCACCGCGGCCGCCAGGCCCCGGTCGGCGAGCACCGGCGGTGCGATTCCTCGCGCCAGGTCGCGCAGCTCGGCGATCGCGGCCGTCGCCTCCTCACGGGCGTTGCGCACGAGCGCGAGATCGTCGCCGGCGACGCCCTTGCCGGCGAGCCGCTCCTCGGCGCGCCCGAGCTGCATGCTGAGCGCCACCAGGCGTGCCTGGGCGCCGTCGTGGAGGTCGCGCTCGATCCGCCGCAGCTCCGTGGCCTGCACGTCCAGGGCGCCGCTGCGGGTGCGGGTCAGCTGATCGACCCGGACCTCGAGCGAGCGCCGGCGGGGACGGCGGACCATCCACACCAGCCCCACCACCAGCCCGTAGCCCAGCATGTTCCAGACCGGCCAGAAGTACCCCGCGCCGGACATCAGCCAGATCAGTACCAGCCCCACCGACAGGACGGTGCCCGTGGCCGCCAGACCGGCCACCCAGCGGTCGGTGTTCTGAGGCAGGCGCCGGGCCCAGCGGATGGCCAGCACCAGTCCGGTCGGCAGCGCCAGCCCGGCCCAGGCCCACATCGGCCAGAAGTAACCGGCTCCGGTGAGCGCCCAGATCAGCAGGACGAGACCGCCGAGGATGGCGGGCGGCCCGAGTGCCGCCCGCTCCACCAGGTCAAGCGGGCCCGCTGCGGGCCGCCGCTCAGTCATGGGCCGTGTCGAGTGTTCTGACACTCGCTGCATGATCCCACCGGCGGTCATGCCGGGGGCGCCGGGTGGCGGCCGGGTCCAACCCCCGGTCCCCCAGCAGAGTCAAGACCGCCGGCAGCGCCAGGCCACGGACGATCGTCGCGTCGAGCGCGATCGCGGCCGCCAGTCCGACGCCCAGCTGCTTAAACTCCAGCAGCGGCAGCGTGGCGAAGATCGCGAACACCGCCACCATCACCAGCGCGGCGCTGGTCACCGTCCCGCCGGTGGCGGCCAGCGCCTCGGCGGCCGCCCGGCGTGCGTCCGCTCCGGCCCCGCGCGCCTCGCGGGCTCGCTCCAGGATCAGCACCGTGTAGTCCATCGACAGTCCGAACAGCACCACAAACGCAAACAGCGGCAGCCAGTTGACGACGGCTCCGTCGGAGTTAAAGTGAAGCAGCGACTGCGCCCAGCGGTGCTGGAACACCGCCACCAGCACGCCGAACGCGGCGCCCACCGAGAGCAGGTTCAACCCGATCACCGCGATCGCCAGCCGCGGCGACCGGAATGCCGCCACCAGCAGTGCGAACGCGAGCACCAGCACGAAGGCGATCACCAGCGGCGTGACCGATGTCAGGCGGTTGGTGAAGTCGACGTCCTGGGCGGCGCTGCCGCCCAGCTGAGCCCGGGCTCCGGGCAGCAGGCGGGAGGTGGCCGGCTCCAGCTGACGACGGAGCGCGCCGACCGTGGCATGCGCCGCGCCGAGTCGCTGATCGCGTACCGGAATCGTCACCAGCGCGGTGTCACCGGTGCTGGCCACGCGGACCGACACCGCTCCGGTGGCGGCGGCGATCGTCTCGCCCCGGCGCCCGAGCGCGGCCAGCCGGGCGCGGGCCTGCGGGGTGGCCAGCCGGTGACCGCTGACGACCAGCTCGGCGGTCTGGGTCGTGCCGGGGAACGCGTGGTCGATCGCGTGCTCGGCGACGATCGCCGGGGTGCCGGCGGGCAGGTCGCCGGTGCCGGGATTGGCGGTCCGCATCCCAAGCACCGGTGTGGTCAGCCCGACCAGCAGGACCAGCGCGGCGGCCAGCGACCCGCGGGGATGGGCGGTGACCGACCGCGCCAGCCGCGCCCAGAAGCCCGGCCGCAGCGGTGAACCCGGGCGCCGGTGCCAGAGCCGCCCGCGATCGACGCTGTCCCCGAGCAGCGCCAGCGCCGCCGGGAGCACGGTGAGCGAGCCCGACACGGCGATCCCCACCACCAGGATCGCGCCCAGCGCCATCGAGGTGAAGACGCCGAAGCCGGTGACCAACAGCCCCGCGAGCCCGATCACCACGGTCGCCCCGGCGACCACGATCGCCCGCCCGACGCTAGCCGAGGCCGCCCGCAGCGCAGCGTCCGCACGGGCGCCGGCACGACGCTCGGCGCGTTCGCGCCGGATGTAGAACAGCGAGTAGTCGACCCCCACGGCGAGGCCGATGAGGACCACCACGGGTGCGGTTGAGTTGCCGTTGGGGACCAGCTGGGAGACCAGGCTGGAGGCCCCCAGCGCCGCGGCGACCGAGGTCATGCCAAGCAGCAGCGGCACCGAGGCTGCCACCAGCGCGCCGAAGGCCAGGATCAGGATCAGCAGGGTGATCGGCAGCGAGATCAGCTCGGCGCGGCGCAGCCCGTGCTGGACGGTCTGAGCGATGGCGTGGCCGATCGAGCCCTCGCCGGCCTCACGCACGGTGACGCCGGGATGCTGGGCCCGCACGCCGGCGACGGCGCGCTGCAGTGGTTCGACGTGGTTGTCGGCAGCGTTGGGATCGCCGCCCAGGGTGACCACGACCAGCCCGGTGCGTCCCGCCGCGCGCGACAGTGCCGGGCTGTCGGCCGGAGTCTGGACCGAGCGCACGCCGTCCAGGCGACGGGCGCGCGCGCTGAGCGCCGTCACCGTGGTCGCGGTGTCCGCGCGGCTGCGGGAGCTGACGAGGATGCTCTCGGTGGCGGGATCGGCGATCCCGGCCTGCGACAGCCGCAGCTGCGCCTGCGCGGACTCGCCGACGCCCGAGGCGGCGTCTGAGAGCGAGCGGGTACCGCTGATTGAGCCGGTGACGACAGCGGCGAGCACCCAGGCGAGCCAGAGCAAGATTGTCAGCTTCGGCCGCCGGCTGGCCCGGCGGGCGGCCGCGGTGACCAGGCGGGAAAGCCCGGTCAGCGCGGCGGGGGTAGAGGGAGGGGAGGGGGAGATCTGATCTGTCATGGTCCAGAGCGTCGTCGTCGGCGGCCGTGTTGTCGCTGGGGAGGCCGGGCGTCCGCCGCGGCGGTGACCCCCGGCACCAGGGTGGGGCACACCCCCCGACGTGCTGGCCCGTCCTACTGTTGTGTCGATGACCGTCATCAAGCGCGCTGCGATCGTGGGTGCGGGGCCCTCGGGCTTCTACACCGCCGATCAGCTGCTCAAAGCGGGATTCGATGTCGATCTGTACGACGCGTTGCCGACCCCGTTTGGGCTCGTACGGGCGGGAGTGGCGCCCGATCACCCGAAGATCAAGTCGGTCACGCGGGTGTACGCCAAGACGGCCGGTCATGAGCGCTTTCGCTTCTTCGGCGGCGTCGCGCTGGGCAGCGATGTCTCGCGCGTGGAGCTCCTGGCGCGCTACCACGCGGTGATCTACGCGATCGGCACCGCCACCGATAACCGGCTCGGCATCCCCGGCGAATACCGCCCCGGCTCGCACGCCGCGACGTCGTTCGTGGCCTGGTACAACGGCCACCCAGATTTCACCGACCGGATGTTCGAGCTCGACGGCGGCCGCGCCGTGGTGGTTGGCAACGGCAACGTGGCGATTGACGTCGCGCGGATGCTGGTGCTCGACCCGGGCGAACTGGCGCCGACCGACACTGCCGATCACGCGCTGGACGCGTTCGGAACGGCGGGGGTGACCGAGGTCGTGGTGCTCGGCCGCCGCGGCCCGGCGCAGGCCGCGTTCACCAACCCCGAGCTGCGCGAGCTGGGTGAGCTCGAGCGCGCGGACGTGATCGTCGACCCGGCGGCGTTGGCGGGGATCGCCGAGCCCGAGGATGCGACCAAGCGCCGCAACATCGAGATCCTCCGCGAGTACTCCCATCGCGCGCCGGCCGGCAAGTCTCACCGCCTGGAGTTGCGGTTCCTGCGCTCGCCGCTGGAGATCCTCGGCGAGGGCGACGACGGTCCGGTGACCGGCGTGCGAGTGGGGATCAACCGGCTGGCGGTGGCGCAGGACGGCCGGGTGTCGGCGCAGGCGACGGGAGTGGAGGAGGTGATCGAGTGCGGGCTGGTGCTGCGCTCGATCGGCTACCGGGGCGAGCCACTGCCCGGCGTCCCGTTTGACGAGGTCCGGGGGCTGATCCGAAATCAGGGCGGCCGGGTGGTGGACGATGGCGGCGGGTTGTGCGTGGGGGAGTACGTGGTCGGGTGGATCAAGCGCGGGCCATCGGGCGTGATCGGCACCAACAAGAAGGACGCGGCCGACACTGTCGCGCGGATCGTCAACGACGCCGACGCGAACCAGCTCGGGGTGCCGGTGGACGCCGATGCCAGCGCCGACGCGGTGGCCGCGTGGCTGACCGAGCGGGTCCCCGACCACGTCACCTGGCAAGGCTGGGAGATGATCGACGCCCACGAGTCCCGGCTCGGTGAGGCGATGGGCCGCCCCCGGGTCAAGCTCGTGCGGCTTGAGGACCTGGTCCGCGCCGCGCGCGGCTGACCCTGGTGGGCTGCTGGAAATCGGGAGCGTTTCTTGCCCCGGACCCCGCATGGGTGATAGGAGTGGAGCCTGTGCAGCGGCAGATCGACGTGAAGCTGTCAGACGGCGGCCACGCGTACGTCAAGCTCGGCGACGCTGAGGTGCGCGACTCCGTGGAGCTGTCAGAGCATGAGGAGGCCGATCGGATCCCGACGCTGGACTCGCTGACGCTGCACTTTGACTTCTACGGTCGCCTGACGGCGATCGAGGTCACCGGCGCGGTCGCCTCGGTGCTGCCGCCGGCGCTGATCGACGAAGACTGAGGGGGGCTCACTACTAGCCTGAACGGCCGTGAGCAGGCTCGGCCCGGCGCTGGACGTGCGCGACTACCGCCTGTGGTGGCTGGCGCTGATGGGCATGGGCGTCTCCCTGCAGATGCTCGAGGTCGTGATCGGCTGGGAGGTCTACGCCCAGCACCGCTCGGCGCTTGACCTCGGCTGGATCGGCCTCGCTGAGTTCGTGCCGATGTTCGTGCTGGCGTTGCCCGCCGGGCACCTCGCCGACCGGATCCCGCGACGGCTGATCTTCGCCGGTGCGCTGCTGGTCGGCGTCGCTGTCGGCATCGGGCTGGCCCTGGTCAGCGGCTCGGGCGTCACCGCTCTGATTCCTTATCTGGCGCTGGCCGTGGGCGCCGGCACGGCGATGGCGCTCGGTACGCCGGCGGCCCGCGCGATGTCGCCCACGCTGGTGCCCAAGGAGCTGCTGCAGAGCGCGATGACGTTGCGCTCGATCGCCACCCAGAGCGGGCAGGTGATCGGTCCGGCGCTCGGCGGCCTGCTCTACGGGACCTCGCCCTCGCTTGTCTACCTGCTCGCGGCCGGCGTCTGCCTGGCGGCGTCGGGCACCGTGATGGCGATGGACCCGGGTCAGGCGGCCGACGCCGTCGGGGTCGACGGTGCGAGCGCGCGCGAGCCGGCCAACCTCCAGAACCTGCTCGAGGGCCTGCACTTCGTCCGCCGCACCCAGATCCTGCTCGGCGCGATCCTGCTCGATCTGCTGGCGGTGCTGTTCGGCGGTGCGGTCGCGCTGCTGCCGATCTTCGCGCGCTCGATCTTGCATGTCGGCGCGGCCGGGCTGGGCGTGCTGCGCGCGGCGCCGGCGCTGGGCGCGCTGCTGGCGGCCGCGATGCTCACCCGCCGCC
>JBPCPC010000257.1:0-4241 GCA_050999585.1 Solirubrobacteraceae bacterium
TCGTGGTTGGGATCTCCGCGGCGTGGCTGTATTCGACCGTCGCGGTGTGGTGGCCTGGCACCTTTCCCAAGGCGAGCCTTGCACAGGAGTACTCCGAAGTGAGCGCTGTTGTGGTGGCGTTGGTGACGCTGGGAATGGCGTTTGAGGTCAAGGCCAAAGGGCGCTCCTCGGAGGCGATCCGCAAGCTGGTCGGGCTACAGGCCAAGACCGCCAGGGTGATCCGCGACGGGCAGGAGCTCGACATCCCGATCGAGGATGTGGTCATGAGCGACGTGGTGGTGGTGCGCCCGGGCGAGAAGGTGCCCGTCGACGGCGTGATCACCGGGGGCTCCTCGAGCCTTGACGAGTCGATGGTCACCGGCGAGTCGCTGCCGGTAGACAAGCAGCCGAACGATGAGGTGATCGGCGCAACGATCAATGAGACCGGCGCGTTTCGGTTCCGCGCGACGAAGGTCGGAGCGGACACGGCGCTGGCGAGCATCGTGCGGATGGTCGGCGATGCGCAGGCGACGAAGCTGCCGATCCAGCGTGTTGTTGACCAAGTCGCGGGCATTTTCGCGCCGGCGGTGATGATCATCGCGATCGCCGCATTCGTAGTTTGGTTCAACCTCGGGCCGACACCGGCCCTTGCCTACGCGGTGATCGTTGCGGTGACGGTGCTGATCATCGCCTGCCCGTGCGCGCTGGGGCTCGCGACGCCGACGTCGCTGACGGTCGGGATGGGCAAGGGCGCCGAGCATGGCGTGTTGTTCCGCGGTGGTGACGCGCTTCAAGCGGCCCGGCAGCTAGACACGATCGTGCTCGACAAGACCGGCACCATCACCCACGGCAAACCCGCACTGACCGACGTCGTGACGGTCGGCGGCTTTGACGAGCAGACTGTGCTGCGGTTGGCGGCCGCGGTCGAGCGCGATTCGGAGCACCCGCTGGCCCAGGCGATCGTCGCCGGTGCGGCCGAGCGCAACATCGATGTGCCCCGGCCTGGTCACTTTGAGGCGGTCCCCGGTCACGGCGTCGACGCGGAGGTGGAGGGCCGCGCCGTGCTCCTGGGCAACCGCAGGCTGATGGTCGATCGCGGCGTCGCGACCGCCGAGCTCGATGCGCGCGCCGACGAGCTGGCCGGTGAGGGCAGGACGCCGATGTACCTATCGCTCGACGGGCAGGCCGCCGGGTTGATCGCGGTCGCTGACACGATCAAGTCCGACTCGATCGCCGCGATCGAGCGGTTGCGCCGCTCGGGTCTCGAGGTGGCGATGATCACCGGCGACAACGTCCGCACCGCGCAGGCGATCGCGCACCTGGTCGGCGTTGACCGCGTGCTCGCGGAGGTGCTGCCGCAGGACAAGGCCAACGAGGTTCACAAGCTGCAGCTCGAGGGTAGGAAAGTCGGGATGGTCGGCGATGGGATCAATGACGCGCCCGCGCTGACCCAGGCCGACGTCGGGTTCGCGATCGGCACTGGCAGCGACGTCGCGATCGAGGCGTCTGATGTGACGCTGGTGGGCGGCAGCCTGCAGAGCGTCGTAACGGCGATCGAGATCTCTCAGGCGACGATACGCAACATCAAGCAGAACCTGTTCGGCGCGTTCATCTACAACGGCGCCGGGCTGCCGATCGCCGCCGGAGTCCTGTACCCATTCATCGGCCTGTTGCTCTCGCCGCTGATCGGCGCCGCCGCGATGGCGTTCAGCTCCGTGACGGTTGTTTCGAACGCCAACCGGCTGCGCCGCTGGAAGCCAACGGAGGGGTAGTCATGAGCGTCGCGCAAGTGATCGTCACGATCGCCGGCGGGTTGTCGATCGCCGGTGTCGCCTGGTTCTTCTGGGGTCCGCGCGGCGACGGCGTCACCGCCGCCGTTACCTCGTCGGGCTTCCAAGAGGCAACCATTGCCGTCAAGGGCGCCTACACCCCCGACGTGATCATCGTGGAGCACGGCAAGGCGGTCAGACTCACGTTTCTGCGCCAGGAGACGGCCGCGTGCTCGGAGAAGGTGATCTTCCCCAACTTCAACCGGACCGCGGAGCTGCCGGAGGGCGAGCTCGTGCCGATCGAGTTCACCCCCCAGCAACCAGGCGAGTTCGAGTTCACCTGCGGCATGGGCATGCTGCGCGGCAAGCTCATCGTCCAATAGAGATCATGCCCGCATGAGTCCCTCCGCTGAACGCGCAACCTGAGGCCGTATGACGACCTCTCCAGACCCCGCACCGGCCGCCAGCCAGGCACCTGCGGCCGAGCCCGAGCAGCGCCAACGCGACCAGAAGCCGGTGCACGAGCACCGGCATCCGTGGCGGGTGGAGGGCGCCAGACGCGAGCCTCCCAAACCGGGCGCTCCGGCGCCGCGGCGACCACCGGGGAAGCTCCTCTGGTTCGTGGTCGCGATGCTCGCCGTCAACTACATAATCGCCTCGCAGGTGCAGCCGACTGGTCATCCGCGGCTGACCGTGCCCTATAGCTACTTCCGGGCGCAAGCGCAGGCCGGCAACGTGGCTGAGGTGAGCTCTACGGGAGCCGCGATCCAGGGGAGCTTTCGTCACGTGATCACCTATCCGGCGGGGAAGAAGGGCCAGGTCACGCACCTGTTCACGACCCAGCGTCCGGCGTTCGCCGATGACCAGCTGCTTAGTCTGCTGTTGAGCAACAAGGTGACCGTGAACGCCAACCCTGTCAACCAGGGCCGCTCGCTGCTGTCCAGCCTGCTGCTCGGGTTCGGACCGACGCTGCTCCTGGTCGGGCTGTTCGTGCTGATGATGCGCCGCGCGTCCAGCTCGATGGGATCGGGCGGAATGCTCGGCAAGCTCGGGAAGTCAAAGGCCAAGCGCTATGACGCGTCGACCCAGCGCACAACCTTTGCTGATGTCGCGGGGATCGACGAAGCGACCGATGAGCTTGCCGAGATCGTCGGTTTCCTCAAGGAGCCCGACCGCTACCAGCGCCTGGGGGGGATGATCCCCAAGGGAGTGCTGCTGACCGGCCCTCCCGGCACCGGCAAGACACTGCTGGCCCGCGCCGTCGCGGGCGAGGCGGACGTGCCGTTCTTCTCCCTGTCGGCCTCAGAGTTCGTCGAGATGATCGTCGGCGTCGGCGCCAGCCGCGTGCGTGACCTGTTTGAGCAGGCCAAGACCGACGCCCCGGCGATCATCTTCATCGACGAGCTCGATGCAATCGGCCGCGCGCGGGGCGCCGGGGCGACGGGCGGCGCCAACGACGAGCGCGAGCAGACGCTCAACCAGATCCTGACCGAGATGGACGGCTTCACCGGCACCGAAGGCGTGATCGTCGTCGCGGCGACCAACCGACCCGAGATCCTCGATCCGGCGCTGCTGCGCCCCGGGCGCTTCGAACGCCGGGTTTCGGTCAATCCTCCCGACCAGGCCGGCCGGCGCAAGATCCTCGAGGTCCACACCCGAAAGGTGCCGCTCGACGACAACGTCGACCTGGGAGCCCTCGCGGGCAGCACGCCCGGGATGGTCGGCGCCGACCTGCGCAACCTGGTCAACGAGGCAGCGCTCGGTGCTGCGCGTCGCGGGCGTGAGCGCGTCAGGCGCGAGGACTTCACCGGCGCGTTTGAGAAGATCGTGCTCGGCACGGCCCGGCGGATCGTGCTCTCCGAGGAGGACCGCCGCCGAACCGCCTACCACGAGTCAGGACACGCGCTGCTCGGAATGCTTGAGCCGGGCGCGGACCCGGTGCGCAAGGTCTCGATCATCCCGCGCGGCCGGGCTCTCGGCGTCACTTTCCAAAGCCCGGACGCGGACCGCTACGGGTACACTCAGAGCTACCTGCGGGGTCGGATCGTCGGCGCGCTCGGCGGTCAGGCAGCCGAGGAGCTTATCTACGGCGAGATCACCACCGGGGCTGAATCAGACCTCGAGCAGGCGACAGCCGTGGCCCGCCAGATGGTCGGACGCTGGGGCATGTCAGAGAAGATTGGTCGCGTCTCCGTACTCCCCGGACCCGGCGAGCCATCGATGTTCTTTCCCGGGATGGACGGCGCGACGTCAGAACGCACGCGCGAGCTGATCGACAACGAAGTCAAGCGCATCACCGACGAGTGCTACGCGCGCGCCGTCAAGACTCTGAGCGAGCACCGCGACCAGCTCGACCGCCTCGCCGCCACGCTGCTCGCCCGCGAGACGCTCGACGAGCCCGACGCCTACCAATCCGCCGGCATCCCGCAGCCTGCACACCCTGCCCATGAACCACCCGCAAGGCAGGCCGCCGCGATACCCATCGCTGCAGCC
>JBPCPC010000307.1:0-9503 GCA_050999585.1 Solirubrobacteraceae bacterium
GCTGGGTGGGACCCCGTCTGGGGGGAGAGGGAAATGCAGGCTTTTGGGCCGCCGGGGGGGGCGCCCCAGCGCCGGGCGCCCCGCCTCAAGTCCGGCGACTGGTCAGCGACGCGCGCCGTCCCCCCGATGCTCGAAGCAGGGCAGTTCGACCGCGCGATAGAGGGCCTCAACGACCTCGATGAGTAGGGCTATCGGGAGCCTTCGGCCGTCAATGGCACCCCGATTGCACCTCGGGCTATTTCTCGGCCAGAAGATGCCACCAGCACTTCGCTGCTCCTAAAAAGGCGGCGTTTCCAGGGTTTCCTTGATGGGCACGGCTGGGCTCGAACCAGCGACCTCTCGCGTGTGAAGCGAGCGCTCTCCCACTGAGCTACGCGCCCGGGAACCGCCGAGACGATTCTACGCGCGCGAGCACGAATGGTCGATCTTGGCGAAATGGTCGCTTAAATCGACCCCGCGGCCCCGCGTGCGCTACAGGCGAACCAGGGCGTCGTCGCTGAGCCCACGGGTGGTGCCGCGCAGGTCGACGAACAGCTGGGCGGATTCCACGATCGAGGGATAGTCCAGGCCGGGGTGAGCGGTGACCAGGACGATCGCGTCGGCGCCGAGCTGGTCCTCCAGGGGGGTGCTGCTCAGGCCCTGCTGGGTGAGCTCGGGAACGAACGGGTCGTGGTATGTGAGCTGGGCGCCCCGCTCGGCGAGAACCTCGATGATGCGCAGCGCGGGGGACTCCCGGATGTCCCCGACGCCGCCCTTGTAGCTGACGCCGAGGATCGCGATGTGCGAGCCTCTGACCGGCTTGGTGGCGTCGTTGAGGGCGCGCTCGATTCGCTCCACGCAGTAGTAGGGCATCTGCTGGTTGACCTTGCCCGCGAGCTCGATGAACTCGGTCGACATGTGGAATTCCCGCGCCCGCCAGGTCAGGTAGAAGGGGTCGATCGGCAGGCAGTGGCCGCCCATTCCTGGCCCCGGCTCAAAGCGCATGAAGCCGTAGGGCTTGGTCGCAGCAGCATCGACGACCTCCCAGATGTTCAGCCCCATGCGGTCGGCGAGGATCGCCAGCTCGTTGACCAGCGCGATGTTGACCGAGCGGAAGATGTTCTCCAGCAGCTTGGCCATCTCGGCGGCCTCGGGGTTGGAGACGCGCACAATGTTGTCGCAGATCAGCCCGTACATCACGGCGGCGCGCTCGGTGCACTCCGGGGTGATGCCGCCGACGATCTTCGGCGTGTTGCGCAGCGTGTAGTCCGTGCGCCCCGGGTCGACGCGCTCCGGGGAGAAGGCGACGTTCAATCCGTCGCCGACCTTCAGGCCGCGGTGCTCGAGCAGCGGCAGCATCTGCTCGCGCGTCGTGCCGGGGTAGGTGGTTGACTCCAACACGATCAGCTGACCCCGCTGAACCACCGCACCGAGGGCCTTGGCGGCGCCCAGCAGCGGCCGCAGGTCGGGCTCACGGTTGGACGTCAGCGGCGTCGGCACGCAGATCAGGACCGCATCGGTCCGGGCCAGCGGCGCGAAGTGGGTCGAGGCCTCGATCCGCGCGGCGACCGCCTGCAGTCGCGCGGAGCTGACGTCCTCGATATAGGAGTCACCGGCCTCGATCGCGGCGATCTTGGCCTCGTCGACATCGACGGCGATCACCGACTGGCCGGCCTCCGCGAAGGCCACCGCAAGCGGGAGCCCCACATAACCGAGGCCTACGACACCGATCGACATGACGCCGACGAAGATACACGCCGCAGCCGCGCGCGCCGCGAACCACTAGGATCGTCCCCGGACCGTGCTAGGCGGGGTTTTAGCGGCGCCCTGAATCCGCAATCCGCTCTAGCGGGGCTGAATTCCCTCTCGAGGGGCTTAGGCCCGGGGTCAGCGCCCCGTTTGAGGCGGTGATGTTCTGGTCCCGTTGCGATGGAGACCCGTGAACCAGGTCAGGTCCGGAAGGAAGCAGCCTTAAGCGGTCACCTTCAGGCGCGACGGGAGTGCCAGGACGGAGCTTTGAAACGGTGGCCGCGCCTTGGGTACGGCATCGACAGAGGGTGCACGGTCCACTTTTTTCGTCCACCGGACCCCAGGCCCGGGACACTAGACTCGGGGGTCTGTGTCGACCGGCCCCTCGCTCTACCGCCGCCACCGCCCGCGCACGTTCTCTGACTTCGTCGGACAGGAGCAGGTGCTGCGCACGCTGTCCAATGCCATCAGCCGTGGGAAGGTCCATCACGCCTACCTGTTCGTGGGTTCGCGGGGGACGGGCAAGACGAGCACGGCCAAGACGTTCGCCGCCTGCCTGAACTGCGAGCACGGCCCGACGACCGAGCCGTGCGGGGTCTGTGAGTCGTGCGTTTCGATCGCCAACGCCACCTCGCTGGACGTGATCGAGATGGACGCCGCGTCGAACAACTCGGTCGACGACATCCGTGACCTGCGCGAGCGGGTCGCCTATGCGCCGGTCTCCGGGCGCCACAAGGTCTACATCCTCGACGAGGCGCACATGCTCTCGCCGCAGGCCTGGAACGCGTTTCTCAAGACGTTGGAGGAGCCGCCGCCGCGAACGGTCTTCGTGCTCGCCACGACCGAGGCCCAGAAGGTGCTGCCGACCGTCGTCGATCGCTGTCACCGGTTTGATTTCGGTCGTCCGACGGTCGAGCAGGTGGCCCAGGTCGTCGCCCGGGTCGCCGCCGAGGAGCAGATCGCGATTGAGCAGGCCGCGGTCGCCCTGATCGCCCGGCACGCCACCGGGAGCTTCCGCGACGCGCTCGGCACGCTCGAGCAGCTCTCCACTTACGCCGACGAGGAGACGATCGGCGCCGCCGACGTGCTGGCGGTGCTCGGCGTGGCTGACGCCGAGCAGCTGTTCGAGGCGCTCGACGCCGTCGTCGCTCACGATCCCGCTGCCGCGCTGCGCGGTGCCGCTCGGCTCACTGGCTCCGGTCACGATCCGGGCCAGATCCTGCGTGACCTGGAAATCCAGGCCCGCGAGCTGCTGGCCGTGCAGGTGCTCGGCGAGGTCCCGGACGAGATTCGGATCACCCCCGAGCGCGACGCGCGCCTGCTGGCCCAGGCGCAGGCGCTGGCCGAGACCGACGCCGTCCGGCTGCTCGATCTCGTCGCCGCGGCGCTGGAGGCGACTGCCAACGGCGCCCAGGCGCGGATCCAGCTCGAGCTCGTGCTGATCAAGGCAGCCGCGCCCGAGGTCGATCCGTCCACGGCGGCGCTCCTGGCGCGGATCGAGCGCCTGGAGTCGGCGGTGTCCGGAGGGCCGACCCCTGCGCCCCGGGTCGCGCCCGCACCGCCCGCCCTCGCCCCGCTCGTCGAGGCGTCATCAGCGGTGCAGCCCGCGGCGGCCTCGCGACCTGAGCCGAACGGCAGCCCCGTGCCGGCGCCCGCTGCGGACCGCTCGACACCGGCTCCGGTCGTGCCCGGCGGGCCGCTCGAGCTGCCGACCGTCGCCGCGTGCTGGCCTGCAGTGATCGATGTCGTGCGCCAGGAGAACCAGATGCTCGCCGCCCTGCTGGCCGACGCCCGGCCGGTGTCGCTGACCGAGCAGGGCGTGACGATCGCGTTCCCGGCCGGCAAGGCGTTTCTCAAGCGCAAGGCCGAGCAAGATGACTATCGCCGAGCCACCGCGGAGGCGCTGCGCTCAGTGGTCGGCACGACGTTGGCGCTGCACTATGAGCTGCGCGAAGAGTCCGAGCTCCCCGCCCCCGAGGCTGGCTCGATCGGCCATGAGGACCTCGTGAAGCGGTTGGTGGAGGAGTTCGACGCCCAGGAAGTGCTCGACGACCCCGATACGGAGGAGACCCCGTAACCGTGCCCCAGCCCAACATGCAGCAACTCCTCAAGCAGGCCCAGAAGATGCAGGAGGACATGCTCGCCGCCCAGGAGTCGCTCAAGGACGAGATCGTCGAGGCCTCGGCCGGCGGTGGGATGGTGATCGTCGAGGCCACCGGGGACCTGGCGATCAAGAGCATCAAGATCGACCCCGAGGCCGTCGATCCTGACGACGTGGAGATGCTCCAGGACACGGTTCTGGCGGCGGTCAACGAAGCGCTGCGGGCCGCTCAGGACGTGGCCGCCTCCAAGATGGGCGGCATCACCGGTGGCCTCGGCGGCCTCGGCCTGCCGGGCATGTAACCCGCCGGCCACCACAACGCACAGCCCGACCCGCTCCCACCCGGACCCGTGTACGCTCCACCCGTTCAGCGGCTGATCACCGAGCTGTCCAAGCTGCCCGGGGTCGGCGGTCGCACCGCCCAGCGACTGGCCTTTCACGTGCTGCGCCAGTCAGACGAGGAGGCGCTGGCGCTGGCCGACGCGATCCGCAAGGTGAAGCTGCGGATCGGGCTGTGCGAGGTGTGCTTCAACCTCGCCGACGGCCCGCGCTGCCGGATCTGCGAGGACCAGCGGCGTGACCCGGCGCTGATCTGCGTGGTCGAAGAACCGTCGGACGTGATCTCGATCGAGCGCACGCATGAGTTCGCCGGGCTCTACCACGTCCTCGGCGGGGCGCTGTCGCCGATCGACGGCGTCGACCCCGAGGACCTGAAGATCGCCGAGCTTTACGCGCGGGCCGTGTCGCAGGACGCCCGCGAGGTGGTGATCGCCACCAACCCGACGACCACCGGGGAGGCGACGGCGCTGCACATCGCCGGCGGTCTGCGCGAACGCCTGCCGCAGCTGTCAGTCACCCGGCTGGCCAGCGGGCTACCGGTCGGCGCCGACCTCGAGTACGCCGACGAGCTGACGCTCGGGCGGGCGTTCTCCGGCCGTCGCGCCGTCTGACGCGCGACCCCATACCCTTGCGGACCGTGCCCGAGACAGTGGTGATGAAGTTCGGCGGGACGTCGGTCGCCGACGCCGAGCGAATCAAGGCGGCAGCGCAGCGGATCGTCGCCCAGCGCGAGTCCGGCAAGCGCGTGGTCGCCGTATTGTCGGCACGCGGCAAGACGACCGACGAGCTGATCTCGATGGCCGAGGAGGTCTCGCCCGAGCCCGACCCTAGAGAAATGGACATGCTGCTGTCCACCGGCGAGCGGATCTCCTGCGCGCTGTGCGCGATGGCGATCAACGACCTCGGTTACCGCGCGATCTCGCTCACGGGGTCACAGGCGGGGATCGTGACCGACACCAGCCATACCAAGGCCCGGATCGTCGACGTACGCGCGAACCGAATCAACGAGGCGCTCGGCGAGGATCTGATCGTGCTCGTCGCCGGCTTCCAGGGCGTCTCCACCAGCCGCGACGTGACCACGCTCGGGCGCGGCGGCTCGGACACCACCGCGGTCGCGGTGGCGGCCGCGATCGGCGCCGAGGTGTGCGAGATCTACACCGACGTCGCCGGCGTGTTCAGCGCCGACCCCAGGCTTGTGCCCGACGCGCGCAAGCTGACCCAGGTCAGCTTTGAGGAGATGCTGGAGATGTCGGCCTCCGGGGCGGGCGTTCTGCAGTTGCGCGCGGTCGAGTACGCCCGCACCCACGGGGTGCGGATCCACTGCCGATCGAGCTTCGACGCCGGCCCCGGTACCGTTGTCCTCGGAGAGGACGAGACCATGGAACACCCGCTTATCACCGCCGTCACCCACTCGACCGACGAGGCCCGGATCACGCTCGTCGGGGTACCCGATCGACCCGGCGCGGCGGCCTCGATCTTCATGGCACTCGCCGACGCCAATTGCAACGTTGACACGATCATCCAGAACGAACCGCGCACCGAGGGCGCCGATGCCGAGGTCTCGTTCACGATCGGCACCGACGATCTACGGGCTGCCGAGCAGGCACTGACCGCGGTCCAGGCCGACCTCGGGGTCAAGACCGTCGACACCGACCGTGACATCGGCAAGGTCTCGATCGTCGGCGCGGGGATGCGCTCGCATCCCGGCGTGGCCGCAAAGGTGTTCCACACGCTGGCGACCGAGGGCATCAACATCGAGATGATCTCGACCTCGCCGATCAAGATCTCGTGCGTGATTCGCTCTGCGGACGTCCCCCAGGCGGTCCGCGCGCTGCACTCCGCATTCGCGCTGGGCGACGGCGGAATCGAACCCGAGGAGGGACCGCGTTGACTCGGATTGCCGTCGTGGGTGCCACCGGCGCCGTTGGCCGGACGATGTTGCAGCTGCTCGACGATCGCTCGTTTCCCGCCGACGAGATCGTGCTGTTCGCTTCGGCTCGCTCGGTGGGCATGGAGGTCGACGGACGGCCGGTGAGGGTCCTCGACGAGCAGGCCGACCTGGACGGGTTCGACGTCGCCCTGTTCTCCGCGGGTGCCGGCACCTCGCGGGAGTGGGCCTCGCGGTTCGTGAACCACGGGGCGGTGGTGGTCGATAACTCCTCGGCCTTCCGCCGCGATCCCTCGGTGCCGCTGGTCGTCTCCGAGGTCAACCCCCATGCGCTCAAGCATCACAGCGGCCTGATCGCCAATCCCAACTGCTCGACGATGCAGCTGATGGTGGCCCTGGCGCCGATCCACCGGGCGGTCGGCATCGAGCGGCTGATCGTCGCCACCTATCAGTCGGTCTCCGGGACCGGCAAGCAGGCGGTCGCCGAACTCGACGCTCAGGCTCGAGCCTCGCTGGAGGGCCGCGAGCTGCCGGCTCCCGAGCTGTATCCGCAACACATCGCGTTCAACGTGATCGGCGCCGCCGGCAGCTTCGCCGAGGGCGACGATCACACCGACGAGGAGCGCAAGATGATGTTCGAGACGCGCAAGATCCTCGAGGACGAGTCGATCGGGGTCGCGGTGACGTGCGTGCGCGTGCCGGTGCGGGTCTGCCACTCCGAGGCCGTCAACCTGCAGACGCGGGAGCCGCTCACCGCCGACGGAGCGCGCGAACTGCTCGAAGCTGCGCCCGGCATCGAGCTCACGCCGGTGCCCTCGCCGCTGCAGGCGCAGGGGCGCGACGAGGTGTTCGTGGGCCGTATCCGCCGCGACGAGTCCCATCCGCGCGCGCTCAGCATGTGGGTGGTCTCCGATAACCTGCGCAAGGGCGCCGCCACCAACGCGGTGCAGATCGCCGAGCTGCTGGTCGCCGATCGCGCGGGCATGCCGACCCGCTGACGCGTCAGCTCAGATCGGCGGGCGCAGCTCGCGGCGGGTGCTGACGCCGAGCTTGCGATAGATGTGGCGGGCGTGGGTGCGCACGGTCTCCACCCCGAGGTGCAGTGCCGCGGCTATCTCCGCGTTGGAATTCCCGCCCTGCAGCAGCTCCAGCACGTCGGCCTCCCGCGGCGTCAGCGGCGCCGGGCCCGACGGCGCATAGGCGGTCTTTCCGGCGGGCGGCAGCACGTGCAGTCCGCGCGAGGCGAGATAGATCGCGTGCAGCACGTCGCGTGCCTCGGTGCTCTTGGCCAGGCAGGCGGTGGCGCCGAACCCGATCACCTGACGGCACTCGGCGGCCGACGGGTTATTGGCCAGCACCAGCAGCCGGGTATCGGGGAAGCCCTCGGCTAGTTCGCGCAGCTCACCCGGGCTGCTCAGCGAGCCAAAGTTGAGGATCACGACGTCGGGCTGGTGCTGGGACAGCGTGGAGGAGAGACGCTCGTGCAGGACGTCGGTCGCCACCAGGCGCAGGTTCGGGTCCTCGTCGATCAGTGACCGCAGGCCGCGATTGACGATGTCCTCGAACTGTGCGACCGCGAGCGTGATCGGCTGGCGGCTGGCGAGCGTCATCGGCGCGGCGAAAGACTACACGGATCGTATGACAGGGGTGAGAGCCATTAACCCTTGCAGCTCACCTCCGTCCCCCGAAGATCACCCCGCCAAGGGGAGGTGTGCGCGCGTGATCTGAGGCACACTTGAGACCCCGCCGCACAGTCTCTGAGTCGCGCACACGGCTCAAGGGACGGGCAATGGGAAGATAAGCGCGAGGCCTCCGGAGGCCTCGCGTTTTTTAGTTCAGCGGCCGTTGCGTCGCGTCAGACGGTCGCGCCGGCGATCACGGACGCTGACCAGTCGATCACCGATGTCGGCTTCACGACGTGCTTGCTCATGCCCAGTTCCTTAGGGTCTAGACCGAGCGCCAGGCCGACCATCTGGGGCAGGTGCAGTACCGGTAGGCCGAGCTCGCGTCCAACCTGCTTGGCGGCCAGCGGCTGCTGCAGGTCCAGGTTGAGATGACACAGCGGGCAAGGCACCACGAGGCAGTCGGCGTCGGCATCGATCGCGTCGCCGAGGTGACGGCCCGCCATTGACAGCGAGGCCTGCTTGTTCATGGTGATGATCGGAAATCCGCAGCACTTGTAGACCCCGGCGTAATCGATCACGGTGCCGCCTAGGGCCTCGATCACCATGTGCATGTAGCGGTCACGCGGATGCTCGGTGTCGACGCCCAGGCGCTCGGCCGGTCGCACGATATAGCAGCCGTAGAACGGGCCCACCTTCAGGTCGGTGAGCGGGCGCTGGACCTTGGCCTTAAGCGTGTCCAGTCCGATCTCCTCCACCAGCAGCCAGAGCAGGTTCTTGTTGGTCAGGCCCTTGGTATAGGAGAGCCCCTCGTCGGACAGATTGGCGTTGATCTGGTCGCGGTAGTCGGTGTTGGCGTCCAGGCGCTCCTGGCACTCTGACTGCGCGCCCTGACAGGTCGAGCAGATGTTCATCATCAGCTCGCCGTCGGTCTGTTGGGCGAGCGCGAACGTGCGCGCGTTGAGCGTGTCGGCCAGCTCCTGGTTATGCTCGGCGATCACGCCGGCGCCGCAACAGGCACCGCGATCCAGCTCGACCAGCTCCAGGTCCAGCAGCGGCGCGATCTTGGCCATCGAGCCATGCAACTCCGGCGTGAACCCGCGGCTCACGCAGCCCGGCCAGTAGGCGACCTTCATGACGTCTCGCTTTCGCTCGAGGCGGATTCAGATGGCCCCGGGAAAGTGGGCGACTTGTCGGTGGGCTCGGGCTCGGGATCGTCCTCGTAGCCCGACACGTACAGGTTGAGCTCGACGCGATCCGCGCGGCCTTCGACCTTCTCGTAGATCTGCTTCAGCGCGGACAGATCGGTCTTGGGCAGCTTGTGGCCGAAGAGCGCGATCTTCGGGCTCATCTTGCCGCGCATCACGCCGGTGATCACCGTCGAGATTGACGACAGCAGCTCCTTGCCAGCGGCGGGGTGAAACTTGGCGAACCACGAGTTTCCGCCGTAGCTGCGGGGCAGCAGCTCGGCCTCGTTGAGCAGGCCGTAGTCGCGCACCAGGGTGACGAACGCGTCCTCGTGGCGATGCCCGTTGTTGCGGTCGACGATCTTCTCGTCGGTTCCCGCCATGCGCCGCAGGCGCATGATCTGGCTCATCGGCGCCACCCCCTTGGGGCAGGCGTCGATGCAGTTGAAGCAGTGGGTGCAGTCGTAGATCCCGTGCTCGTCTTCAGACAGATCCTTCAGCCGCTCGAAGTGCTCGGCGTCACGCGGGTCGCCGACGAAGCGGTAGGCCTTGGCCAGCGCTGCGGGACCGACGAACAACGGTTCGATCTCCATCGACAGGCAGTCTGAGACGCACGCTCCGCACTGGATGCAGGCCAT
>JBPCPC010000331.1:0-9289 GCA_050999585.1 Solirubrobacteraceae bacterium
TCCGGGCACCTTGTGGAAATTGGCGCCGCCGTCGGTGGCGCGGAACACCCCGCGCGGGCCGACGAGCAGCTGCACGGACGCCGTCGGCGACAGCAGCGCCGAGCGGGTCGAGTGCCCGGCGGCGAACGACCGCCAGCTCACGCCGCCGTTGTCGGTGCGTCGCAGTGTGCCCTGGGCGTCCAGCGCGAAGCCGATCGAGCGTGTCGGGAACGCGACGTCCTCGATCGACGCACCGGTCGGGACCTTCAGCTCCTGCCAGCTCGCCCCGCGGTTGACCGTGGCGGCGATCGTGCCGTCACCCCCGGCCATATAGGCCAAGCCGGGCGCGCCTCCGGCGCGCAGACTGGCCTGGGTGCCCGGGGTGGCCTGGAAGGACGCGAGTCCCTGCAACGACACCGAGGAGAATGTCTCGCCCCCGTTTTGCGACACCGCAGTGGCCCCCTGGTGGCCGACGCCGACCACGTCGGCACCGGTGGAGAAGGCCGCGTCGTTCAGCGCCCGGTTGCTGACGCTCACCACCGATCCGGTGGCGCCGCCGTCGCTGGTGCGCACCAGTTCGTTGCCGTTGCTCGTCGAGATCAGGCAGTCCGAGGCGTCCGCGCACGTGATGTGGGTCAGGTCGGGCGGCGGACCCCCGGCCGGGAGCTGCAGGGGCCGCATGCTCCAGCTCGCGCCGCCGTCGTCGGAGCGCAGCAGTTCGCCCCGGTCGCCGACCGCGTAGGCGATCGATGGCGTGACGAACGTGACCCCGTTCAGCGGCCGAGGGGCGTTGTGCGTCTGCGTCCAGGAGTTGGCCGCATCGGTCGTGCGGTCGATCAGCCCACCGTTGGAGACGGCCACGCCGGTCGTCGGCGAGGTGAACGCCAACGCCGTCGCCGACCGGTCGCCGACCGGAGCCGCGGTCTTGGCCTGCACGGTCTGCCCGCCATCGGCGGTGTACATCATCGTCCCGTCTGAGAGCTCGACGTAGCCGTGCTGGGCGTCGGAGAACGCGAGTCCGGTGACGGGGGTCGAGCACGCCTCGTCCAGGCCGAGCGGCAGCTGCTGAAAGCTTGAGCCGGAGTCGGTCGACTCGCTGGCGGTGCAGCCGCCCCCGACCACGACGGTGGAGGGGCTGAGCTCCTGCACGAGCGAGAGGCTGTCGGTCGTTGCGCTCGCCAGCCCGGTCCAGCTCAGGCCGGAGTCTGCAGAGCGCACGACCGTGCCGAACGCGCCGACCGCATAGCCGGTGGCACCATCGAAGGCGACCGCCGCGAGGTCCTGACCCTGGGGCGATGGTGCGCCCCACGTCCACCCGGAGTGGCCGGTCGATACCGGGACCGGCGCGGCCGCCGCTGGCGACGCTCCCACCGCAAGCACCGCGGCCGCCAACGCGCTCGCTACACCCCAATCTCTGAATCCACGCACGACGTCTCCCTTCGCTTTTGCAATGGAGACAGCGTCCAGCATCGAGACGAGCACGACCAGTAGACCTGGGTACCGACCTCGGCTACCCGGCGAGCGCGGTTTACCATCGGCGCGATGCCCGGCGAGCCGAGATCTCCGATCGCCCCGCACGCCTCGACGCCGGCCGAGCTGCAGCAGCGGCTCGCGATCGAGCGGCGAGGCGTCCCGTTCCTGGTCTACCGAGACCCCGACGGGCACCAGCTCGTCCGCACGATCGCGCCCGATGAGCGCGCGGTCGCAATCGGCCGCGGCGCCGGGGCCAGCCTGCGGATCGAATTCGACGACGAGGTGTCGCGGCTACATACGGCGTTGGAGCGCGTCGGCGAGGAGTGGACGATCGTCGACGACGGCCTGTCGCGCAACGGCACCTACGTCGGCAACGAGCGTATCCACGGCCGGCGCCGCCTGGCCGACAACGAGATCATTACCGTCGGTCGCACGGCTCTGTTGTTCCGCTGCCCCGACGGCGGGGCGGTGACCACCCGGTCCGCTCAGGGCGTACCGCTTGTCGCCGGGATCAGCGCCGCGGACCGCTGTGTGCTGGTGGCGCTGTGCCGGCCGCTGCGCGACGCGCCGGCTGCCTTGCCCGCCTCCAACCAGCAGATCGCCGACGAGCTGCATCTCAGCGTGCCGGCGGTGAAGAAACGTCTGGGTGCGCTGTTCGAGCGCTTCGGTTTCGGCGAGCTGCCCCAGAACGAGAAACGCTCGGCGCTTGCCCAGGCGGTGATTCGCACCGGCGTGGTCGCGCCCGGCGAGCTGTGACCGACGACTTACTACCAGCGGTAGTGGGCGAAGGCCTTGTTGGCCTGCGCCATACGGTAGATGTCGTCCTTGCGCTTGAACGCATTGCCCTGCTGCTGGGCGGCGTCGAGCAACTCGTGAGCGAGCTTGTGGGCCATATCGCGCTCGCGGCGCGCGCGGGCGAACTGGACCAGCCAGCGCACCGCGAGCGTGCGGGCGCGGGGGCTGGGCACTTCCACGGGCACTTGGTAGGTCGCGCCGCCGACGCGGCGGGAGCGAACCTCCAGCACCGGGGTGAGCGCCTTGATGCCGGCCTCGACCTGCTCGACGGCGTTCTTGCCGCTGCGCTCTCCAAGGATCGCCATCGCGTCATAGACGATCGTCTCGGCGGTCGACTTCTTACCGTCCTCCATGACCTTGTTGATGATCTGCTGGACGAGACGGTTGCGGTAAACGGCGTCCGGCTCGATCTTCCGGACCTGGGCAGCAGCGCGGCGGGGCACTACTTCGCCTTCACGCCGTACTGCGAACGAGCCTTCTTGCGGTCACCCACGCCGGCGGCGTCGAGCGTTCCACGGATCACCTTGTAACGGAAGCCCGGGAGATCCTTGACGCGACCGCCGCGCACCAGCACGACGGAGTGCTCCTGCAGGTTGTGACCCTCGCCGGGAATGTAAGCGCCGACTTCCATGCCGTTGGTCAGTCGCACGCGAGCGACCTTGCGCAGAGCGGAGTTCGGCTTCTTCGGCGTAGTCGTATACACGCGTGTGCAGACGCCTCGCCGCTGCGGAGCGGCGACCTTCTTCTTGCGGCCCTTGCCGGACTTCAGGCCCGGCGTGGCCAGCTTCTTCTTGGGTGCCGTGCGGCCCTTGCGGATCAATTGGCTGGTGGTCGGCATGCGGCCGCAGAATGTAGCAGGCCCGCCGCCCTGAGCTGCACTCCCGGGGCCGTCCGGCGCGCCTCGCCGGACGGCTCGCTTCAGACCGTCAGGCGGGAACTGCGGCCAGCGCTTCGTCGACGTCGACGTGCTGCACTCCGACCGCGTTGGCGACCGGCGCGTAAGTGACCTCGCCGGCGGCGACGTTGACGCCGAGCTTGAGTCCGGGGTTGGCGGCGACGGCATCGTGTACGCCGCGGGAGGCGACGTCGAGCACATACGGCATCGTCGCGTTAGTCAGCGCATAGGTGGACGTGATCGGCACCGCTCCCGGCATGTTGGTCACGCAGTAATGCGTGATCCCGTCGACCTCATAGGTAGGGTCTGAGTGCGTCGTCGGGCGCGAGGTCTCAAAGCATCCCCCCTGGTCGATCGAGACGTCGACCAACACCGCTTGGCGCTTCATCAATGCCAGCTGGGAGCGCGTGATCACATGCGGGGCGCGGGCGCCGTGGACGAGCACCGCCCCGATCACCAGATCGGCGTCGGGCAGGCGCTCCTCGATGTCCAGCGTCGAGGCGAAGCACGTGTCGGCACGGCCGCCGAACGCGATGTCGAGCTCGCGCAGCCGGTCGATGTTGCGGTCATAGACGAACACCGTCGCCTCCATGCCGACCGCGATGAACGCAGCATTCATGCCGACCACGCCGCCGCCGATCACGATCACGTTCGCCGCCGCCACGCCGGGCACGCCGCCGAGCAGGATCCCGCGGCCGCCCAGCGGCTTCTCCAGCATGAACGCGCCCGCCTGGGTGGCGATCTTGCCCGCGACCTCCGACATCGGCGCCAGCAGCGGCAACCGCCCGCGTGCGTCCTCGACCGTCTCATAAGCGATGCAGGTGGCGCCTGAATCCATCAGCCCACGGGTGAGCGTCTCATCGGCCGCCAGGTGGAGGTAGGTGAACAGCGTGTGGTGGGGCTTCAGCCGGCCGACCTCTTCGGGCTGAGGCTCCTTGACCTTGACGATCAACGCGGCCTCGCCGAAGACCGCATCGGCATCGGGCAGGATCGTGGCGCCCTGCGCGACGTACGCGTCGTCGAGGATCGCCGAGCCCTCCCCCGCGCCGCTCTGCACGAACACCTCGTGGCCGCCGTCGACGAGCTCACGCACACCCGAGGGAGTGAAGGCGACGCGATACTCGTCGCGCTTGACCTCTGTGGGGACCCCGACCTTCATGCCACCAGCTCCCGGCCGCGCAGGGCGAGCCAGAAGTCGATCCGGTCGCGCGCGGTGTGCAGGTCGCGCCCGGTCAGCTCCTCCACCCGCCGGATCCGATAGCGCAGCGTGTGCCGGTGGCAGTAGAGCCGTTTGGCGGCCCGCTCCCACTGACCGTTCTCTTCGATAAACGCTTCAAGCGATCGCATCAGTTCACCTCCGTAGTGTCCCTCGCTGGCCTCGATCGGGCCGAGGATCGAATCGCAGAACAGACGTAGGGCCTCATCGTCCTGCAACGACAGCAGCAATTGAAACGAGCCCAGGTCCTTATAGGTCGCCACGTGGACGGCAGCGCTGCCCGCCCCCGAGCCGTTCGTGCTCCCGTGTCCGTCGTTATCGGCCCCGAGCGCGACCGCTTCGACCGCGCACCGCGCCTCGTGAAAGCTTCGCCGGGCATCGCCACCGGCCACCGACCGCCCGACGCCGACTCGCAGGCCCGGCTGCACCCCGGTCGCCAGGCGCTGCGCTACCCGCTCGCCGAGCGCGAACAGCTCGGCTTCGCCGCCGGCATCGACCAGCCCGCAGGTGAACGCTCCCGAGCTGGCCACCAGCCCGGGGGCGGCCTCCTCGCGCAGGGCCAGGGTCAGCGCGTCCTCGGCCGGCGAGGGCGACCCGCGGCCGTCGTGGGGACGCTGCACGACGATCGCCGCAACCCGGTCGGAGAGCCCGAACGGCTCCAGCCGGCGGGCCAGATCGGCACCGGCCAGCTCGCCGCCGACCACCGCGGCCAGCACGTCTCCGGCGAGCCGCCGCTCGGTATCACCCGCGACCCGCCCGCGCAGCAGCTCCAGCGCGACGATCGTGACCGCCTGGTGCAAGGTCAGCCGGTCAAAGTCAGACAGCGGGCCACTGTCTTTGATCGCCACCAGCCACGCCTCGGGAACCCGCTCGCTGGATCCGGATCGGGTCTGGATGCCGTCAGCCGCCACCGGCAGCGCCAGCGCCCGCTCGGCAATCTCGGCGTGCGAGGGCAGAAAGGCACGCGCGTCGAGCCGGCGTTCGCACAGCTCAGCGCTCAGCGCGGTGACCGTCTCGGTCGCCAGCGCCCGCCGGAAGGCGCGCTGCGCCAACGGCTCCCCCCGCGCGTCGAACACGATCACGGCGGCGCCGATCAGCGTCGCCAGCGTCCCCGCCAGCGCATCCAGGCCGCGCTGCGAGAGCACCACCTGCTCGAGGCGCTCATGGGCGGCCAGTGCCCGGCGCAGGACCGCGTACTGCTCGTTGACCAGCTGGGTGAACGCCGCCTCGGTGAGGGCGATGAACGGCACGTCGTAGGGCACCTCGAACACGGGGAACTCACGCTCAGAGGCCGCCTGCACGAGCGCTTCGGGCACCTCGCGATGACCGAAGCCGACTCCGAAGCCGACCCCCGCGAGCTGATGATCGGCCAGTCGAGTGACGAACTCACGCTGGCGCTGGGCCGTGTTGAGCTGCATACCGGTGGTCAGCAGCAGCTCGCCGCCCGACAGCCACGGCGTTGGGTCTTTCAGCTCGGAGATGTGCACCCAGCGCACGGGGAGGTCGGTGGCCGCCTCCCCGCACAGCAGGTTCACGTCGAGGTCGCGGAGCAGTTCGCGAACCGTCAGCATCGCCGTTCTCTTACCAGTGGGTGGGTTTCGGTCAATCGGGCCTACGCCGAGCGACCGCGCATCCGATCCCCGGCCTCGGTGAGCACCGGGCGCAGGATCGACTCGATCTCCTCGAACTGAGCGGGGCCGGCAATCAGCGGCGGGGACAGCTGGATCACTGGATCGCCGCGATCGTCGGCCCGGCAGATCAGGCCGCGGCGATACAGCTCGCCGGACAGGAAGCCGCGGAGCAGCACCTCGGACTCATCATCGGAGAACTGCTCGTCGGTGTCCTGGTCCTTGACCAGCTCGATCGCGTGGAAGTAGCCGGCCCCGCGCACGTCACCGACGATCGGAATGTCGCGCAGCGACTCGAGCATGTCCCGGAAGGGACCCTCGTTGCGCCGCACGTTGTCGATCATCCCCTCGCGTTCCATGACGTCGAGGTTGGCCAGCGCCACCGCCGAACAGATCGGATGGCCGGCGAACGTGAAGCCGTGCATGAACGTGGTGTCGCCCTCCAAGAACGGTTCGGCGAGGCGGTCAGACGCGATCAGTGCGCCCATCGGGGCGTACGCGCTCGTCAGACCCTTGGCGGTGGTGATGATGTCCGGGACGTAGTCGTAACGATCGGCGCCGAACCATTCGCCGAGACGGCCCCAGGCGCAGATCACCTCGTCGGAGATCAGCAGCACGTTGTGCTCGTCGCAGATCTCGCGGACCCGTTGCCAGTAGCCCTCGGGCGGGGTGAAGCAGCCGCCGGCGTTCTGCACCGGCTCCATGATCACCGCGGCCACCGTCTCGGGTCCCTCGAACTCGATCCGCTGCGCCACCGTGTCGGCCAGGTCCTCGGCGGACAGCCCGCGAGGCAGGCGGAACGTGTTTGTGTTGGGCACATGGCAGCCGCCCGGAGTCAGTGGCTCGAACGGCTCGCGCAGGCTGGTGATCCCAGTCGCCGCCAGCGCGCCGAGGCTGCAGCCGTGGTAGGCGACCTCGCGGGCGATGATCTTGGTCTTGTTCGGATGGCCCGTGACCTTGTGGTACTGGCGGGCGAGCTTGATCGCGGACTCCACCGCTTCGGAGCCGCCGCTGGTAAAGAACACGCGGTTCAGGTCACCGGGCGCCAGCTCGGCGATCCGGGTGGCGAGCTCGATCGAGCGGGGATGGGCATAGGACCAGTTGGTGAAGAAGCCGAGCTCCTTGGCCTGGTCGGCTCCCGCCTGGGCGACGTCAGCGCGCCCGTGGCCGATATTGACGCAGAACAGCGACGACAGACCGTCGAGATAGCGCTTGCCGTGCTCGTCGTAGACGTAGCAACCCTCGCCGCGGGTGATGATCGGGATCTCCGCATCCTCGTAGGCGGACATCCGCGTGAAATGCATCCAGAGGTGGCGACGACCCAGCTCCTGGAGCGAGCTGCGCTCGGTTCTGGTTGCTTCCTCGGTGCTTGCCATGACTCTCCTCGAGACTCTCGTGTGCCGTTTTGTACAACGCTACCCGTGGCTGACCGGTAACTCAATTCGCCCGTCCGTCGAACGCGCTGGTCGGCCGCTGTGCAATCCGGCGCAAGCGGTGCCGTGGGATTGAGTTTGTGTAGGTTCTGGCCACGGCATGAGGCTGAACCACTATCGCAACGGCCACGGGGACCCGCTGGTCCTGATCCACGGAATCGGCAGCCACTGGCAGATGTGGGAGCCGGTGCTAGACCGTCTGGTGGCCCACCGCGACGTGATCGCGCTCGATCTGCCCGGCTTCGGAGCCTCGGCGATGCCGCCGGCGGGCACGCCCGCGGGTCCGAAGTCGCTGACCGGATTCGTGCTGGAGTTCCTGACCGACGCCGGTCTGGAGCGCCCGCACGTCGCCGGTAACTCGCTCGGCGGGCTGATCGCGCTCGAACTGGCCCGCCGCGGTCAGGTGCGCTCGGCGGCCGCACTGTCCCCCGCCGGATTTGCCTCGGGGCCCGAGACGGCCTACGCCCGGGGGTCGCTGTGGGCCGGGGTCAGGCTCGCGCGCCGGATCGCCCCCTTCGCCGACGGGCTGATGCGCTCGCGGGCCGGCCGCCGGCTCGCGGTCAGCCAGTTCGTGGCCCATCCGACGCGGATGTCCGCGGCCGCGGCGGCCGCCGACCTGCGCGCCCTGGCCGGCGCCCCGTGGTTCGACGCCACGCTGCCGACGCTGCGCGCGGGGCACTTCACCGGCCCGATCGAGGCTGGTGTCCCGGTCACGATCGCGTGGGGCGAGCAGGACCGGCTGCTGCTCCCGCGCCAGGCCGCGCGCGCCGCCCGCCTGATGCCCACCGCGCGCATGGTCACCCTGCACGGCTGCGGCCACGTCCCGCCCTCCGACGATCCCGAGCAGGTGGCGCGTGTGCTGCTGGAGGCCAGCGCCGCTACTGAGCCCCGGTAGCCACGGGTCGGGCGGAGTCGGTGACCCACTCGCTCCACGAGCCGGGGTATAGCGCGGCCCCGAACCCCGCCAGCTCGAGCGCCAGCACGGTGTGCGCGGCGGTGATGCCCGAACCGCAATAGGCGCCCACCGGCACGCCGTCGTCCACGCCCGCGCGCGCCAGCTCGGCTCGCAGCGCGGGGCGATCGAGGAACCGGCCGGTCGGCTCAAGCGTCTGCGCCATCGGCAGGTTGTGCGCCCCGGGAATGTGTCCGCCGACCGGGTCGATCGGCTCGACCTCGCCGCGGAAGCGCTCCGGCGCCCGGGCGTCGAGCAGCACGCCGGTGCCCGCGAGCGCCGCCGCTGACGGCGCGTCCAGCGTCGACATCGCCCCTGGGTGGGCCTGAAAGTCCCCGGCCGGGGACTTGGGCGACCCGCTGGCGAGACGCCCGCCGGCCGCTGACCAGGCGGCCAGGCCGCCGTCCAGCACGCGGACGTCGGCGTGGCCGTGGAAGCGCAGCAGCCACCACGCGCGCGCGGCCGCCAGTGAATTGGCCGCGTCGTAGACGACGACCGGGCGATCGTTGACAACCCCGGCGCGGCGCATCGCGGCCGCAAAGTCGCCGGCCGGCGGGAGCGGATGCCGGCCGCCCGGCCCCGGTGGCGCCGAGAGCTCGCGATCGAGGTCGACGAACGCCGCCCCCGGAATGTGGCCCTCCTGATAGCGGTCGCGCAGCGCTCCCGGCCCGAGCTCCCAGCGGACGTCGAGCAGCGTCGCGGGGCCGCCACGGTCAAGCAGGCCGGCGAGCTCGGCGACGCTGAGCAGCGGCGAGTTCATCGCGGCCGATCTTAGGGCGTCTTGCTAGTACGTCTTGCGCTATTACGTTCTACGTACTAAACTTGCCGCCATGACGCACCGATCACGAGGTGACGAAACCGCGGGGGGTCGCTCCCACGAACCGCCCAACCCGACTCTTGCCCACCTCGCACGGGGGG
>JBPCPC010000096.1:0-16715 GCA_050999585.1 Solirubrobacteraceae bacterium
GTAAGGGTGAAATGGTGCGGTAAGAGCGCACCGGCGTCGCGGTGACGCGGCGGCCAGGTAAACCCCACCCGATGCTAGGCCAAGCAGGACCGTTTGCAGGTGACCCGCCAAGGTCCGGGTAGGCCGCGTCAGATGGATGATTGCTCTCGACAAGATCCGGCTTATAGGCCTGCTAAGGAGAAGCCCCGCCCGGCGGGGCTTCTCTATTTCCGGCCTGCCGCCACGCGCTCCAGCGGGTCGCCGGCGAGCCGGTGAAGCTCCCACTCCGACAGGCGCTCCGCGCCCAGCCGCGCGTAGAAGCCCAGCGCCGGTTCGTTCCAATCCAGCGCGTGCCACTCCAGGCGCGGGCAGCCCCGGTCGACGGCCAGGCGAGCCAGCGCCGACAGCAGCGCCCGACCGACCCCCGCACCGCGATCGCGGTCGGGCACGTAGAGATCCTCCAGCCAGATCCCGGGCAGACACTCCCAGGTCGAGAACGTGCCGTGAAACAGCGCGAAGCCGACCGCTGAGCCGTCGAGCTCGGCGATCAGCGCCTCGGCGGCGGGCGCGTCGCCGAACAGCGCGTCAGCCAGCATCGCCACGGTCCCGGTGACCTGCTCGGGCGCGCGCTCGTACTCGGCCAGCCCGGCGATGAACGCGTAGAGCTGCTCGACGTCGGTCCGGGCCGCCGGTCGCACCTGCACTGCCGCCAACCCCGCTACTCCTCGGACGCGGGCGGTTTGATCTCCCGCTTGAGAATCTTGCCGGTCGGGCCCTTGGGCAGCTCGTCGACCAGCCAAAGCTTGCGGGGGTACTTGTAGGCGGCCACCTGCTGCTTGACGAATTCACGCAGGTCCTCGGCGGAGGCCGAGGCGCCGTCCTTGAGCGCGACCGCTGCGGCGACCTCCTCGCCGTACTCGTCGTGGGGAATCCCGAGCACGGCCGCCTCGCGCACGTCGGGATGCTCGTAGAGCACCTCCTCGATCTCCCGGGGATACACGTTGTAGCCGCCGCGGATGATCAGTTCCTTCTTGCGGTCGACGATGAAGAAGTAGCCGTCCGCGTCAACCCGGCCGATGTCACCGGTGTGCAGCCAGCCGTCGACGATCGTCTCCTCCGTCGCCTCGGGACGATTCCAGTAGCGATTCATCACGTTGTGGCCCTTGATCACGATCTCACCGACCTCGCCCTGGTCGACCTCGTGATCGTCGTCATCGACGATCTTCATCTCGACGCCCTGAATCGGGGTACCGACCGAGCCGGGCTTGCGCTCGCGGTCGGGGTGGTTGAACGAGGCCACCGGCGAGCTCTCGGACATGCCGTAGCCCTCCAGCACCTTGCAGTGAAACGCCTCCTCGAAGCCGCGCATCAACTCGACCGGCATCGCGGAGCCACCCGAGGCGCAGACCGTCAGCGTGCTGGTGTCGAAATCGTCGCGCTCGGCGTGGTGCAGCATCGCGCCGTACATCGTCGGCACGCCCTGGAACACGTTGACGTGATCACGCTGGATGATCTCCAGCGCCTTGCCCGGCTCAAAGCGTGGGATCAGGGTCAGGGTCCCGCCGGCGCCGAGCGTCGCGTTCAAGCCGCACGTCTGCCCGAAGGTGTGAAACAGGGGCAGCGCCCCGAGCACGATCGCGTCGCTGCCGAGCGTAAACAGGCCCGCCGACGCCTGCGCGTTGCGGATCAGGTTGTCGTTGGAGAGCTCGGCGCCCTTGGGCTGGCCGGTCGTTCCCGACGTGTAGAGGATCACCGCGGTGTCCCCGCCCGGCGCGTCGAAGATCTCGGTCAGCGCCTCGGCCGCGCCGATCTGCTGCTCGAACTCGCCCTGCGTGACCAGGATGCATTCCGCGCCGGCGTCGTCGGCTCCCGCCTGGGCATCCTGCGCAAACCCGTCCCAGGCGATCAACAGCTTCGTGTCGGAGTCGCTCAGGTAGTAGGTGACCTCGCGCTTCTTGAGCAGCACGTTCATCGGCACGACGATCCCGCCGGCGCGCAGGATGCCGTAGTAACAGATCGGGAAGTACGGGACGTTGGGCAGCATGATCCCCACGCGGTCGCCGCGCTGAAAGCCGTGATCGCGCAGCAGGCCGGCCAGATGAGCGGTGGCGCCGTCCAGCTGGGCATAGGTCAACTCGGTGTCGTCAAGCTTGATCGCGACGTGCTCGGGATCGCGCTGCGCGGAGTCGGTCAGGGTCTGAGCGAGGTTCATCTCGGTGTCTTGTGGTCGTGAGCGGTGCGGCCGTCCCGGCCGGCTATTCGCCGGTGAACGTCGCCGGGCGCTTCTGCACGAACGACATCACGCCCTCGATGAAGTCCTTGGATTCGGCGCGCTCCTGCTGGAGCACGGCCTCGAGGTCGAGCAGTTCGGAGAAACCGCCGAACGTGCGCTCGTTGATCGTGCGCTTGATCGTGGCGTAGGAGCCGGGGGGGCCGGCGGCCAGTCGCCCGGCGAGCTCGGTCACGGTGGAGCGCAGCTCGGTGTCGTCCACCACCCGGTTGGCAATGCCCCAGTCCAGCGCCTGCTCGGCACCGATCCGCTCGCCGAGGAACGCCATCTCGGTTGCGCGCGCATGGCCGACTCGGGTTGCCAGGCTTAGCGAGGCGCCCCCGTCGAGGCCTAGGCCGATGTTGACGAACGCCAGCAGGAAGTACGCCGAGCGCGCGGCCACGATCAGGTCGGCGGCCAGCGCCAGCGAGCAGCCGATGCCAGCCGCGGGGCCGTTGACGGCGGCGATCACCGGCTTGGGGATCGTCCGCACGCGCAGGATCGCCGGGTTGTAGATCTCGCGCAGCGGGGTCAGCACGTCGATCGCGCCGCGCTCGTCCTGCAGGTCACCGCTGGCCTTGAGGTCGGCGCCCGAGGAGAAGGCCCGGCCCGCGCCGGTCAGCACGATCGCGCGCACCTCGGGATCGTCGGCGGCGTCCTGGAGCGCCGCCAGCAGGTCCAGTCCGAGCTGGCGGACCCAGGCGTTCAGCGCGTCCGGGCGGTTCAGCGTCACCCAGGCGACGCCGCCGACGCGCTCGCAAGCGACCGTTTCCAGGTTCAGCACGCTCATCCCGGCCCTCGACAATACCTGGTCCCGGTCCACACGGGTGGCGCGTGGGCACCGATTTCAGCGAATATATATCGCCATGCCGCTGCTGCCATCGAGGATCACCGTGCCCGTCGCCCGGCTCGGGGCCGCCGCCCAGAATGCGCTCGAGGTCGCACGCTTCGGCGGCCTGGACACCGAGGAACAGCCGTCGGCGTACGAGGTCGCCGCCGAGCACCGCGTCTATCGCCTGCGTCACTACTACCCGAGCTCGGACGGCAACGAGAACGGCAGCGACACGGCCGCGCCGGCGGTCCTGCTGGTGCCACCGATGATGCTCGCCGCCGAGATCTACGACGTGTCGCCGGCGACCAGCGCGGTGACGATCCTGCACGACCGCGGCATCGACCCCTGGGTGGTCGACTTCGGCTCCCCCGAGGACGAGGCGGGAGGGCTGGAACGCACGCTCGCCGACCACGTCCGGGCCGTCTCAGACGCCGTGGACACCGTCCGTGAGCTCACCGGACGGGACGTGCACCTGGGCGGCTACTCCCAGGGCGGCATGTTCTGCTATCAGGTCGCCGCCTACCGTCGCGACGACGGGCTGGTGTCGCTGATCACGTTCGGGAGCCCGGTCGACACCCGGCTGGGGATGCCGTTCGGGATCCCCGAGAACTTCGCCGCGGGCATCGCGACGGTGTTCGCCGACCGTGTGTTCCGCTCGGCGGCGCTGCCGGCGTGGGCCAGTCGCACCGGCTTTCAGCTGCTGGATCCGATCAAGTCCGCCCGCAGCCGGATCGAGTTCCTGATGCAGCTGCACGATCGCGAGTCGCTGCTGCCGCGCGAGCGTCAGCGCCGGTTCCTCCAGGACGACGGCTGGGTCGCCTGGCCCGGGCCGGCGATGGCGGACTTCCTGCGTCAGTTCGTGGCCCACAACCGGATGCTCGAGGGCGGCTTCGTGATCGACGAGCGGCTCCTGACGCTGGCCGACATCGGGACCCCGATCATGTCGGTGGTCGGCACGGTGGACGAGATCGCTCCGGCGGCCGGGGTGCGTGCGATCCGGCTCGCCGCTCCGCGCGCCGAGGTGTGGGAGCTGGCCCTGGATGCCGGCCACTTCGGCCTCGTCGTCGGTTCGGCCGCGAACCACACCACGTGGCCGACCGTCGCCGCTTGGATGCACTGGCGCGAGCAGCCGGGCAAGGCCCCCGAGGGTCTCACCGAGGTGTCCGACGACGACGTTCCCGCCGAGCTGTCCGGGGCGGGGAGCGCTCGGCTGCGCAACCGGGTCGGCTACGGGCTCGAGCTGGCGGGTGCCGTCAGCGGCGGGATGGCCCGCTCCGTCGCCGGTACCGCCCGACGCAGCGCGCGCGGACTCGGCACGTTGAGCCGCGAGGCCGCGGGCGCGCTGCCGCGGTTGACGCGGCTGGAGCAGGTGCAGCCGGGCACGCGGATCTCACTCGGGCTGCTGGTCCAGGAGCGGATGCGCCGGACGCCCGAGGAGCTCCTGTTCCTGTTCGAGGACCGCGCCCACACCGCCCGCGACGTCAACGAGCGCATCGACAACGTGGTCCGTGGCCTGATCTCGATCGGAGTGCGTCAGGGCGAGCACGTCGGGGTGCTGATGGGTTCGCGCCCGAGTGCGCTGGCGCTGGTGACGGCGCTCAACCGGCTCGGCGCGGTGGCGGTGCTGCTGCGGCCCGACGGCAACACCGAGCGCGAGGCAGTGCTCGGCCAGGTGCGGCGGATCATCGCCGACCCCGAACGCGCGGCCCAGGCGGTCCCCTCGGCCCACCCGCCCACGGTGCATACGTTCGTGCTCGGCGGGGGCGCGGACCCGCGTGAACTGGACGTGCCGCTGACCGCCGACATGGAGCAGATCGATCCTCGCCAAGTGCGGCTGCCGAAGTGGTACCGGCCCAATCCCGGCACCGCCGGCGACCTGGCGTTCATTGTCTTCACCGGCAGCGGCGACGACGTGCGCATGAGCCGCATCACCAACGGCCGCTGGGTCACCTCCGCGCTGGGGACCGCGTCCTCGGCCGCGCTCACCCGGGCCGACACGGTTTACAGCCTCACTCCGCTCTATCACCCGTCGGGGCTGATGGTGAGCATCGGCTCGGCGATCGCCGGCGGCGCCCGCCTGGCGATGGCGTCGAGCTTCGAGCCCGAGACGTTCTGGGAGGAGGTCCGGCGCTACGGGGTGACCGTCGTGTCATACACCTGGACATTGCTGCACGATCTGGTGGAGGCAGCGCCCCAGTCCGGCGAGCGACACCATCCGGTGCGCCTGTTCATCGGTTCGGGCATGCCGCCCAATCTCTGGCGCCGGGTGCGACGGCGTTTCGCCCCGGCACGGGTGGTCGAGTTCTACGCCTCCACCGAGACGGGGGCCGTGCTCGTCAATCTGCGCGACGCCAAACCGGGGGCGATGGGCCGCCGGCTGCCGGGCAGCCCGGAGCTCAGGCTCGGCGCCTATGACCCTGACGCCGAGCAGCTGCGATTGGGCGACGGTGGCTTTGTGCGCGCGTGCGGTACCGATGAGGTCGGGATCCTGCTCGCGCGCGCCCGAACGGTCGACACGATCGCAACCACGCCACTGCGCGGGGTTTTCGCGCGCGGGGATGCCTGGCTATCGACCGGCGACCTGTTCAAGCGCGATTCCGACGGGGACTACTGGCGGCTGGACAGTGTGCGCGACGTGATCCACACCGCGAGCGGCCCGGTGTACACGGCGCCGATCCGCGATGCGCTCGGCGATCTGCCCGCCGTCGATCTGTCGGTCGCCTACGCCGTGGCGCTGGACGGTGAGCGGCCCGACCTGGCGGTGGCGGCGCTGACGCTCCGCGCCGGGGGCGAGCTCGATTCGCGCTCGCTGGGCGACGCGCTGCAGCGGCTGCCGGCGCCGGCGCGTCCGGACGTGGTCCACGTGGTCGGGCAGATCCCAGTCACGACGTGGTATCGCCCGCTCACCGGCCCGCTGCGCGCGGCCGGGCTGCCGAAGGCGTCCTCAGCGGCCCATCCGGTCTGGTACCGGGACCGCGGCGGCCGTCGCTACCGCCCGCTGACCGCGTCGGCCCGGCGGCGGCTGGTGACCTCCGGCTGATTTCGTTCACCGGGTCAGAACGGGCACGTGCGCGAGCTGCGCCGGTGCAGGAACGCCGCGTAGTCCTGCGCGAGGTTGAACACGTCCGGACTGCCCAGGCCGGTGGCGTAGTTCCATCCGGCGCGCGCGGGGTAGTAGCCGTTGTTGCCGAACATGACCTGGTGAAACGGGGGCACCGGCTGGTGGGCGGCGGCCAGGACGTAGAGGATCGGAGCAGCGAAGCAGCTCGCGAGCCTGCCGGCGCCGTGCCGGGCGGCGTACTGCTGCACGAGCAGCATCGATGCGGCCCAGAACGGCGCGGCCGCGCTGGTGCCGCCGTTTCCGGGCGCGCACGTCGGCTGCGATTCGCCGCCGGGCGTTCCACAGATGGCAAAGCCGCTGCTGGGGTCCGAGGGCCCGGCCACATCGGGCACCTGGCGTGCGCCGGCGGCGTTGATCCCCCGCTCGATCACGCCCGGGCCCTGCTGCCAGACCGGACGACGCTCGTCGGCCGAGATCCCGCCGCCTCCCCCGGAGCGCTCCAGCGGATCAGACCACGCGGACTCCGCCAGGTAGCTGCCGCCGGTGCGCAGCTCTAGCCGCGTGCCCCCGACCGACACGACGTACGGGCTCGAGGCCGGGGCCTGCACCGCCAACCCGGTCGCCGCGCTGGGCAGGGTGCTGGCCGGCTCGATCTGCACGGCCTGCAGGCAGGCGTAGGCGCCGGTGTCACCGGAGGCCACGAACACGGTCACGCCGGCGGCATCCAGTGCCTTGAGCGAATTGTCGATCAGCTGTTGGCCTCCGGGATCCTGGGCGGCCAGCGCCGCCTCGCAGACGCCGTAGCTGGTGGAGACGATCTTCGCCTGCCCGTCCTGCTCGATCTGGTTGTAGATGTCAGCCAGCGAGTGACCCAGGGCGGGCCGCGACGAGCCCTGATAGTCGATGATCCGCGCATCCGGCGCCACGCCGCCGATCACCTGCAGATCCAGGTCGGTCTCGCCATCGGAGCCGCCCTGCTGGGAATAGGCCGAGCCGCCGTCGACCTGCTTGATCTCCACGTGCGGTGTGCTCCCGGCATTGAGCTTGGCGAAGGCCTGCAGGTCGGCGAGGTTGATGACCCCGGTGTTCGGTGCCGCCCCGCCCGGGGTCGCCACGGCGATTGTCTGACCGCGGCCGTTGTCACCGCGGCTCCACAGCGGCGTGATGTCGTACGCGTCGGCCGTCAGCGCCGGGGTCAGGCCGCTGGCGGGGATGTCATCGGCGGACACGGGCGCGTTGGACAGGTCGCCCAGCCCGCTCACGTACCGGGCCAGCGAGGTTGGGATCCGGGGTGCCCGCTCGGCTGCGAAGTACGCCTGGCCCGCGGCGGTCACGTAACGACCGAAGCGCAGCGCGAAGACGCGCTGCAGCTGCGTGACATCGGCACGCGCCAGCATCGCCGTGCGCTGGGGATAGAGCCGGGTGATCGTGATCCCCGAGTCGCTCAGGAGCATGCGAAGCTGAGTCAGCTGCCCAGCGCTCTCGCCAAACCGCGTGCCGAACTGGCGTGCGCTCAGCCTGCCGCGACCCAGTGACACGTGACTGAGATAGCGGTTGAGGCGTCCCTCGTGCAGGCGCAGGGTGAGCGCGAACCCGATCCGGCCGCGCGTCACGGCGCCGACGCGCCGAGCGTGCCCGCCCCAGGCCGAGCCCCCGGCCGAGCCGCGGGCAGCGAGCGCCGGGTGGCCGGCCGACGACGGCGGCTCCGAGGACGCTCCGCCGACTGCCCCGGCGATCAC
Source organism: Solirubrobacteraceae bacterium (assembly GCA_050999585.1). Classification (GTDB taxonomy): domain Bacteria; phylum Actinomycetota; class Thermoleophilia; order Solirubrobacterales; family Solirubrobacteraceae; genus Palsa-465. The sequence continues at coordinate 7,881 of JBPCPC010000096.1, forward strand.
CGCCATGGCGGCCACGATCGCGATCGCCGCCAGCACTGCGCTGCGGCCCCGGCGGCTCATGCGGCGCCGTCGCTTGGGAAGCGCACTGTCTCCAGCATCTGGTCGGCGACCTGGTCGAATGGCAGATCGGGGTTGCTCTGCTGAGTGGAGGCCTGGCGTACGCCGTAGAGCACGCCGGCGGCGAGCGTCACCCGGCCCGAGGTGGCCGCGACGGCGGCGGCCTTGACAAGCGCGCCCGGTCCCTGCGGCGTGCGCAGGTTGCCCTCCAGCACGCGGCCGATCGCGGGATGCAGGCCCAGCACCGGGGAGCCGAACAGCTGGTCGGAGCTGGGGGCGGTCGAGGCACCGACCAGATGTGAGGTCAGGCGGGCGCTCATCGCCTGCAGCGCGGCGCCCGCGCTCTCCTGGGTCGCCGGATAGGCGCGGACCACGATCGCCAGCGCGCCGGTGCCCGCAGCGACCCCGAAGACGTTGGTGTCCAGGCGGTCGGTCTCGGTCAACACGAGCTGGCTGCCCGTTCCCGAGAGGACCTTCAAGTCATCGGGGTTGTACTCCGCGTGCCAGCCCAGCGCTCCGGCAAACGTCCGCTGGGCACGCAACGCCGGGGCGGTCGGAGGCTTGTGGCAGACGAAGCCGTTCGGGCACGTTCGGCTGCCAGGCGGACTGGCCAGCAGCACGGCGCCGAGTCCGATCAGGACGGAGACGAGAAATACGCCGGCGAACACGACGATCAAGCGGCGCGATCCCAGGCGCGTGCTCGCGGCCCCCTGCGGGATGAACCGCTGGTCAGGGCCGCTGACCGGCTCGTCGAACCCCGGAGAATGGCGGTCAAAGCCATCGTCGATCACCGGCGTGGCGGCCGGCAGTCCGCGCGCGACCAGGCGGGTCGAGCCGAGCTCGATCTGATCGCCGTCGCGCAGGGTCTCCGAGCCACGAAGCTGCTGTCCGTTGAGTGTGGTGCCGTTGGTCGACCCGGAGTCCTCGATGTAATACAGCCCGCCCGCATCGTCCTCGGTACGGGCGATGCGGGCGTGCCGGCGCGACAGCCGACGGTCGCCGCCGAGCGCCCCGGGCTCGCCGTAACCGCGGCCGATCGCAAGCTGTGCGCCCAGCGGGATCGACTGGCCGGCCAGCGCGCCGGCGAGGATCTCCAGATGCGGCGCGCCCACCGTGGATCGGGGTGATGCCGGGCGCTGAGTGGGCGGCGCGGGCTGGGTCGCCTCAGCGGCCCGGTCGAGGAACACCTCCAGCCGCGTCTTGCCGCAGCGCACCCGATCGCCCTCCTGCAGGGCGCACGCGGCGGTGAGCTGCTGGTCGTTGACGAACGTCCCGTTGGTCGAGCCCAGGTCCTCGATCAGCAGCCGGTGATCCTCCACGTACACCCGGGCATGGCGTCGCGAGAGCTGGGTGTCGCCGCCGAGGTTGGCCACGCCGGCCATCCCCCGGCCGAGCACCAGCTCGCGGTCGATCTCGATCTGCTGGCCGACAAGCGCGCCTTCCGTGCAGCGCAGTGCCAGGGTCACGGGCCCCGGTCCTCCGGAATCGACCCGGTGTCGCCGGGATCTTTCACGGCAGCGTGCTCGTCGGTGTCCTGCTGCCCGCGGTCGTCATAGCGCTGATCGGGGTGGTCGTGGGTGACCGCCCGCTGGACGCCGCTGCGGCTCGCCGGCAGCGCGGCCAGGGCGATGCCGCAGTACTCGCAGAAGCGGCCCTTGCGTGTGTGGTGCTGGCAGTTGGCGCAGACGATCACCGGTGCGTTCTCGATCAGCAGCGCCTCCTCCAGCAACCCGACATGGATCACCTGGCGCAGCCACATCATCCCCAGCGCCGCGATGATGGCGATCAGCACCAGCGCGACCCCCGGGGCAGTCTCGAGCTGAACCAGCGCCGCCACGATCAGCGCGGCGACGCTCAGCGGCAGCGCCAGCGCCGGGCGGCCCAGGCGCCCGAGCGCGCTGCGGTCGCGGATCGGGGCGCGGTACTTCAGCCACAGCGCGCCCGCGCCGGCCGCCATCGTCGCGATCGTGACCAGTGGCAGCGCGATGGCGAGGATCGCCAGCTGCACCAGCCACGGCAGCACCGAGCCGGGTGGGCGCAGGCCGTTGCCGAGCGCCGACAGCGCCTGGATGATCGCCTCGGCACCGATGAACGTGGCCGCACTGGCGGCGCCGAAGGTGGCGCCGTCCAACACCGTCGAGAAGCGCGGGAAGCGCAGCAGGACGCACGGTCCCCCGAGGATCAGCACCGCGCTGAGGATCGGGATCAGGATCCCGCGGACCGGCACCAGGCCGCCACTCGCGCCGGTGAACACGTCAGTGCCGCTCGGCGAAATCGCCTTCGCGATCAGCGCCGTGACCACTCCGGTGGCCAGGCCCCAGCCCACGGTGCCCAGCACCACCGGCAGCGACGTGTCCTCGAACACATTGACGTCGAACATGTAGATGATCACCAGCGTCGGCAGCATCAGCGCGCCGGCGATCAGGGCCACCGGGTAGAGCTTGGCCACCCCCAGCACCAGCACCGCGGCCACCCCAAGCGCGAGGCAGCCGCGGAAGGCGCGCATCGAGGAGCGCGGCAGCTGCGGAAAGATCGTGGAGACGATCGTGGGGCGCAGGACGCTCTCCTGGGGGGCGGCGGCGAACGCCCGGCGCACGCCCGACAGCGACGACGGGTCGATGCTGAGCACGCCCGACATCCCGCGGCCGAGCGCCGATCCGCCCGGGATCCGGCTGATCCCCGAGCGGGCGGGCTGTTCGTCGTCGAGCCGGTTTCCGCAGCGAATGCAGAATCGACTTGCCGGTACTTCCTGCCCACAGTGGTCGCAGCGCTCCAGCGCCATGGCGCGCAACCCTATCCGCCCCGATGGCATCGCGTCGGAAGCTGGGGCGGCGCGCGAGAGCTCGGCTGGGGCTCGCGGTGCCCGGCGGTCAGGCGGGGAGCGTCTCGCCCGAGTACAGCTTGTGCACCGTGACCGCCCCGGCGGGCGACGCGTTGATGCACAGCTGGCAGAGCACGCACTCGTCGAGGTTGGCCTCGACGATCGCCACCGCGCCGCCTTCACCGACGGCGAAGATGTCGACCGGGCAGACCTCTGAGAGCGTGCGAGCCAGCTCCCCGTCGCCGGCGACCGAGGCGTCGACGGTCACGTCGATGAACGTTCCCGGCATCAGGCCACGCTCCACGACACCCTTAGATCCGCTCCTTGACCAGCGTGGGAATGTCCTCGATCCGCTCCGCGACGACGATCCCGGCGGCGCCGAGACGGGCGATCTTCTCGGTCGCGGTGTCCTGGATGCCCTCGACGATCGTCCCGGCGTGGCCGAAGCTCATTCCCGGCATCTCGTCCATGAAGCGCCCAGCAATGAACACGACGATCGGCAGGCGTGAGCCGGTGTCGGTCTTCCAGCCGGCCAGCTCAGCCTCCATCCGCCCGCCAGGCTCGGTGTAGATCACGATCGCCCGGGTCTCAGGGTCGGCCTCGAACAGCGGCATCAGCTCGGCGTAGCTGGAGCCGATGATCGCGTCGCCGCCGATCGAGACGGCGGTCGACTGCCCTAGTCCGGCGGCGCTGAGCGTGGAGGACATCTCGGTCGTCATCCCGCCCGAGCGCGAGATCACACCCACCGGGCCGCGGGTGTAGGACTTGCTGGCGTCCTTGGCCGGCCCGCCGATGCCCCCCATCTTGAGCACCTCGGGGACCATGATCCCGAGGCAATTGGGTCCGATGATGCGCGCGTCGTTGGCGGTCGCCACCTCGACCATTTCGGCGACGTCGCCGCGCGGGATGCGCTCGGTGACGATCACGACGAGCCGGACGCCGTTCGCAAGCGCCTCCAGCACCGCATCCTTGGTGGACCCGGGGGCGACGGTGACGACGGTGCCGTCGATCGACGCTCCGTGGTGCTCGACCGCCTGGGCGACGGTGTCGAACACCGGTACGCCGTGAACGTCGCGGCCCAGCCGCCCGGGGGTGACGCCGCCGACGATCTTGGCGCCGGCGCCGTAGTCCAGGCACTCCCGGGTGAGGTTGACGGCCTCGCGACCGGTGATGCCCTGGACGATGAACGTGGTGTCGGCGTCGACGAGGATCGCCATCAGTTCGTCACTTCGGCGTTGAGGCGTTCCACGGCCAGGCGGGCGGCCTCGTTCAGCGACACCGACCGGTCGGCATAGCGCACGCCGTAGTGCTCGAGGATCTTGAAGCCCTCCTCCTCCCAGGCGCCCGGGATGCGGAAGATCGTGATCGTCTGCGCCGGGTCGCGCCCGGCCTCCAGGCAGCCCTTGATCACGCCGCGGGCGACGATGTCCACGCGGGTGTTGGAGACGATCGACATCATCACCGCGATCTTCTCCACCCCCGGCTTGGACAGCACCAGCTTGGTCAGCCCGCAGGCCTTGGAGACCGAGGGGTTGCCGCCGATCTCGCAGTAGTTGGCCGGCTTCCCGCCATGGGCGCGGACCGCATCAAACAGCGTCAGCGAGCCGCCACCGGCACCGATCACGAGGCCGAGGTTGCCGTCGAACTCGGTCACATTGCCGGCCACGCCGCGGTGGTCGGCGGAGTCGACTTGCTCCCCGGCAAGCTCGAACGGCGTCGCCTCCCGCGCTTGGCGGGTCTCCTCGTCACCGACGCCGAGCTCCTTCAGCAGCGCCTGCTGGCGCGGTCGGGCCTCGTTCTCCATGTCCATGTGGGCGTCAAGCGCGATCACCGAGCCGTCCTTGAGCAGCCCGAGCGGGTTGATCTCAGCCAGCGTCATGTCGTTGACGAGGAACAGGCGGGCCAGGCGCGCCAGCACGGGCGTGAGCCGGTTCAGCGCCGAGCCGGTCACCCCGAGCGACGCGATCAGCTGCTTGGCCTGCCAGCCTGAGAACTCGGTCCGGGTGGAGAAGTGCGCGCGCGCGACATGATCGGGATGCTGCTCCGCGACCTGCTCGATGTCGATCCCGCCCATGTCGGAGAACAGCATCACGGGGCGTTTGCGCGTGCCGTCCCAGACGACGCCGGCGTAGTACTCGTGGGCCACCTCGGCGCGCGAGTCGACGAGCACGCCGCGCGGCAGCTGGCCGTTGATCTCCAGCGCGAGGACGGACCGCGCATGCTCGGCCGCCTCGTCGGGGGTGTCGGCGAACTGCACGCCGCCGGCCTTCATCCGCCCGCCGGTCAGCACCTGGGATTTGATCACCACCGGTCCGCCGATCTCGGTGGCGATCTGGCGGGCCTGCTCGACGGTCGTCGCAAAGCCGTGCTTGGTGACGGGGATGCCGGCCTTGGCGACGATCGCTCGGGACTCGTATTCAAAGAAACGCATCGGCGGCGCGGAACCCTAGCGAGCCTGGACCACGAAGGAGTCGACGAGGTCGATCATCGCATTCATTCATCACTAAGCCAATAGACGAAACTATTTTCGTCGAAATAGTTAGCTACAGTGCAAAAGCGCGCAGCTGTCCGGTGGACAGCGTCAACGGATGGCGCTGGCTCGTGTGCTCGCCGTGGCGCCCAAGGTGCTGCTGCTCGACGAGCCGTTCGGCGCTCTGGACGCGGTCGTCCGCGCCGAGCTACGGGCATGGCTGCGCCGCCTGCACGACGACCAGGGCACCACGACCGTGCTGGTCACCCACGACCAGGAGGAGGCGATGGAGGTGGCCGACCGGATCGCGTTGATGAGCGCTGGCCAGATCGAGCAAGTCGGCCCGCCCCGCGAGATCTATGACCGGCCGGCGACCGAGTTCGTGATGGGGTTCGTCGGGCCGGTCGCCAAGCTCGGGGGGCAGCTGGTGCGCCCGCACGAGGTCAAGATCTCCCTCACCCGCGAGGACGGGACGATCGAAGCGCTGGCGCGCCGCGTGCTGCACCTCGGCTTCGAGGTGCGCGTGGCGCTCGTGCTGCCGGACGGTTCAGAGGCCAGCGCCCAGCTGACCCGCGCCCAGGCGCAGGAGCTCGAGCTGACCGACGGGGACATCGTCTACGTCCGCCCGCCGGAAGGGGTTTCGGTCGGGGATGCTCTGCGCGGCGAGGTCAGCGCGTGACCCAGGCGCCGGGGTCCTCGGCCAGCTGCTCGATCGCCGACGGCAGCTGCGAGCTGGCGATGTCGGCGATCGTCACCGTCTCCATCACGCGTCGCAGGTTGACCCGGACCGCGATCCACACGCGCGGCAGCGCACTGGCGGCGCCGCTGTAGGAGGCCTCCTCGGGCGGAGCGCCGCGGACGCTGGCCAGCGGGCCCTCGACCGCCCGGATCACGTCGGCGACGGTCACCTGCTCGGCCGGCCGGGCGAGGCGGAAGCCCCCCTCGGCGCCACGATGGCTGCGGACCACGCCGGCGTGGCGCAGCTCGCCGAGGATGTTCTCCAGGAAATTGAGCGGGATTCCCTGGGCGGTGGCGATCCGCTCGGCCTTGACTGGCTTCTCGCCATCCGCGGCCGCCAGTTCGGCGACCGCCCGGACGGCGTAGTCAGCTTTGGCCGAGATCCGCATCGCGCGTTCGATCCTACGCGGCTGCGGGGGCGAATCCGTATGCCTCGGCGAGCGCGGGGTCCTTGTCGGCCAGCATCTCGGCCAGTTCCACCATTACCTTGCACTGCTTCCAGGTCGCGTCGTCCTGCATCTTGCCGTCGATCATGTGCACGCCGCGGCCGTCGGGGATCGCCTCCAGCACCTGCTTGGCGAACCGCACCTCATCGGGATCGGGGCTGAACACGTGCTTGGCGATCTCGATCTGCACCGGATGCAGCGACCAGGCGCCCACGCAGCCGAGCAGGAACGCCGCCCGGAACTGGGTCTCGCAGCCGTGCACGTCCTTGATGTCTCCGAACGGTCCGTAGAACGGCAGGATCCCCATCGAGGTGCAGGCGTCGACCATGCGCGCGATCGAGTAGTGCCACGGATCCTGCTGGACGCTGGCCCGGGACGCCTCCGGATGATCTGCATCCGGGTCCTCGATCGAGCGGTAGCCGGGATGGCCGCCGCCGACGCGGGTGGTCTTCATCCGGCGGCTGGCGGCCAGATCGGCCGGGCCGAAGCTCATCCCCTGCATCCGCGGACTGGCGGCGGCGATCTGCTCCACGTTGATCATCCCCAGCCCGGTCTCCAGCAGGGCGTGGACGAGGATCGGGCGATCCAAGCCGGCCTTGGCCTCGAGCTGGGCGAGCAGCCGGTCGATGTAGTGGATGTCCCACGGGCCTTCCACCTTGGGCAGCATGATCACCGACAGCTTGTCGCCGATCTCGGAGACCAGCGTGGTCAGGTCGTCGAGAATCCACGGGGACTCCAGGCTGTTGACGCGCGTCCACAGCTGTGTATCGCCGAGCTCCATCTCCCTGCCGACCGTGACCAGGCCGGCGCGGGCGGCCTCCTTGCGGTCGACCGAGACCGCGTCCTCGAGGTTCCCGAGCAGGATGTCCACCGTCGGGGCGATGTCGGGGACCTTGGCGACCATCTTCTCGTTGGAGAAGTCGAGGAAGTGGATCATCCGCGATGGCTTGAAGGGAATCTCGAGGATCGGGTCGGGGGCGCCGATCGCCAGCGCCTTACCGAAATCGCGGGGGTTTCGCACAGCTCGTCTCCTGAGGGTCGGGTAGCTCCAACGCTACCGATTGCGGGGAGTTTCCGGCTCTGGGACCCTTGAGCGTATGGCCCACCTGGAGATCCGCGAAGCCACGGCCGACGATGCTCCCGGCCTCGCCGGCGTGCACGTCCGCTCCTGGCAGGTCGGCTACCTGGGGATCGTGCCTGACGAGGTCCTCGACGGGCTCTCGGTCGCCACGCGCGAGCGGCAGTGGCGGGAGTGGATCGAGCAGGGGACATGGATCCGGGTGGCCTGCCGCGACGGCCTGATCGTGGGTCTGTGCGCCGTGCTGCGCACCGGCGACGATCCCGCCAACGGCGAGGTCGCCGCGCTCTACGTCGATCCCCCGGCGTTCCGCACCGGCGTCGGGACGGCGCTGCTGAACACGGCCCTGGCCCACCTGAGCGCCGCCGCCGCGCAGCAGGTGACGCTCTGGGTGTTCACCGGCAACGCGCGAGCCCGAGCGTTCTACGCGCGTTATGGGTTTGCACCCGACGGAGGTAGCGACGAGCACATCAGCGGCGCGCCCGAGCTCCGCCTGCGGGCAGCGCTCACGGGCTGAGCTGCCCGAACGCCGGCCGGCTGGCATGCTCTCAGGCCGTTTTTCATCCAGCCAGCCAGGAGTTTGAACATGCCCGAAATCGAGACCGACCAGGCGGCCCGCGAGGCCAGCGGCGCGCACCCCTACGGCCGCTACCTCGAGGAGTTCGAGGTCGGTGCGGTCTACAAGCACTGGCCCGCCAAGACGGTGACCGAGTCAGACGACCATCTGTTCTGCCTGATCACCATGAACCACCATCCGCTGCACCTCAACGACGTCTACGCCAAGCAGTCGCAGCAGGGGCGCAACGTCGTCGTCGGGCCGCTGGTCTATTCGCTCGCGCTCGGCATGAGCGTCTCCGACGTGAGCGGCAAGGCGATCGCCAACCTGGCCACCGAGGAGCTCAGCCATCCCGCGCCGGTGTTCCACGGCGACACGCTGTTCTGTGAATCGGAGGTGCTCGACGTCAAGGAGTCGCGCTCCAAGCCCGATCGCGGCACCGTCCGCGTGCACACGCGGGTGCTCAACCAGGACGGCGTGTTGGTGGCGGAGTTCAAGCGCCTGGTACTGGTCCCGCGCGAGCATCCCGGCAAGCGGGGCCGACCCGCTGGCGGGCCCGCGCCGCGCTGCCCCTGCCGGCGCGTCGCCCTGCTAACAAAACCCGGGACGCACTTTGTGAGCACCTTGTGCGCCGCCCGGGTAGGCTTTCCATAACCTTTACCTTTAGTC
>JBPCPC010000118.1:0-47845 GCA_050999585.1 Solirubrobacteraceae bacterium
CAGGCGGTGGGCGGCAAGCACTCTACACCTGGCTGCGTGGGCGGTAGCCTGACGCGGACATCCCCTGCACGTGCTACCGATCTATACCGGCCGCGGGCTGTCCGGGTGCGGATCCGGGTGCCGACGAGCGGCGCGGCCTCGGTCCAGCGGCTGCTGGCCAGTGCGCCGAGCGCGACGACCGGCGTCACGCTCGGCGGGCGCCGGCTCGGCGCCGGCGCCCGCTGGACAGGTGCGCCCGATGTCGACCGGCTCGCCCGCGATGCGCGGGGCTACGTCGTCGTGGTCGCGGGCGACAGCGCCACGCTGGTCAGCGCCCGGCTGCGCCGCCGCGCGCTGTGAACCGGCCCAAACGCCCTCTGGTCCCGGGGCCCCTTGGGCCGCCCGGACCCCCGGGCCTCCCGGCCGAACGGCCACACCGCTAGGAGTGACCCGCAACCGCGTGGGGCACGTACAGCTCCTCGAGGCGCCCTATCACGTCGCCGCTGAGCGACAGTCGCTCGGCGTCAAGCGCATCCTGCAGGTGGTCGAGCTTGGTTGCGCCGACGATCGGGGCGGTCACCCCCGGCCGCTCCAACAACCACGCCAGCGCCACCTGAGCCGTTGGCACGCCCAGCTGGCCGGCAACGTCGTCAGCGCGCTCGATCACGTCGAAGTCGACCTCCGGCTTGTACAGGTTGTCGCCAAACGCATCGCTCTGGGCGCGCTTGGTCAGCTTCTCTCCGGAGCGGGTGCGGTTGCCTGACAGCGTCCCGCGGGCCAGCGGGCTCCACGGGATCACGCCGACACCCTGGTCGACACACTGCGGGATCATCTCCCGCTCCTCCTCGCGGTAGATCAAGTTGTAGTGGTCCTGCATCGAGACGAACGGTGTGCGCGCGACCGACTGAGCCTTGGCGAACTGCCACGCGAACATGCTGCTAGCGCCGATGTATCGCGCCTTGCCGGCGGTGACGACGTCATGCAGGGCGTCCATCGTCTCTCCGACGGGCGTGTGAGGATCGAAGCGGTGGATCTGGTAGAGGTCGACGTAATCGAGCTCCAGGCGCTTCAGCGACGCGTCGATCGACGCCATGATGTGCTTGCGCGACAGGCCCTGGCCGTTCTCTCCGGGCATCGTGCGGCCATTGACCTTGGTCGCCAGCACGTACTCCTCGCGCATCCCGAACAGCTTCCGCAGCGCCCGGCCGGTCAGCACCTCGCTCTCGCCGCCGTTGTAGACGTCGGCGGTGTCAAAGAAGTTGATCCCGCCCTCGACAGCGCGGCGCAGGATCGGCTCGGCCTCGGCCTCGTCGAGCGTCCACGGTCGGCTCTCGTGTTTGCCGTAGCTCATCATGCCCAGGCAGATGCGCGAGACGCGCAGGCCCGTCCGGCCGAGATTGACGTAATCCATGGGTGTTCTCCTGATCGGTTTCCCGATCGAGCTTAGGAACCGACCGGGCGCAGGAGCTCGGCGCGCACCGGCTGGGTGAACTCGCGCCCACCGTCTCGCTCGGTACCCAGGTGTTGAAACGCCTCAGCGAGCTCATCCCGGTGGGCGTCGAAGCGCTCGGCGCGGGCGGCATCGACGCTGACGATCCGCCATCGCAGGGCGTTCAGGTCGGTCAGGCGGCCGCCGACCTCGTATTCGAGCGCGGTCTCGCGGCGCAGGCCCACGCGCTGCGCTTGGTGCAGGGTCGCCTGCGCGGCCGCCCGCACGTGGTCCTCGTCCTGCACCAGCTTGACCATTGCGTAGAACTGCCCCTCGATCATCGGCTCCGCGACGTACACCAGCCCGTCGGGTCGCAGCACCCGGGCCGCCTGCCCCAACGCGGTCAGCATCGCCGCCTCGGGTACGTGATGCAGCGAGTTCATGAACAGGACCACGTCCTGGCTGTCGTCGGGGAGCGGTAGCGCCTCGGCGCTGCCGACGAGATACGTCGGTCGGTCGCCGCCGCCGCCGTCGCCGTCGCCGAGCGCGCGGGCGTGACCGAGCTGCGCCTCGGAGATCTCCAGACCGCTGACGCGAGCGCCGCGGGCGGCGAGCTCGCGAGCCAGTCCGCCGCTGCCACAGCCGACGTCGAGCACGTCCTTGCCGGCCGGGGCGGCGAGGCGCTCCAGCATCGCCAGGTTGGTGGTCAGCTCACGCGGCAACGCCGAGCCATTTCATCAGGGCATCATGGGAGAAGCGCCACTCGCCGCCGATCAGGCGGCCGGGGAGCTCGCCGCGCTCGGCCGCGTCGCGCAGCAGCGTCTCCTCGAGCCGCAGCATCGCGGCAGCTTCGGGAAGCGTCATCACGTCCGGCAGCTCCTCGCGTAGCGCGATCCGACCGACGACCAGTCCGTCGTCGGTCAGGTATTCGCGCACTGCATCCTCGACGACCTGGCGCTTGCTCTTGCCCGAGGTGGACACGGCGCGCTGCAGGCGGCGATTGGGATCGGCGGACAGGCGTACGTAGAGGGGGGTGGGTTGTTCGGTCATATCGAGCACGATATCACATGATATCGCGGTGCCCGTGAGCTGCCCACGACCCGCCCAGCCTGAAGCTCGAGCTCCAGGCTCGGCGAGGCGTGGCACAGTGCGTGCCGTGGCTGCCACCGACGAGATCCGAATGTCGTTTCACGCCCCGCTGGACGGCGCCGGCCTGCTCGACTACCTGGGGCGCCGCGCGGTGCCGGGTGTCGAGGAGGTGCGCGACGGCGGCTATACGCGCAGCCTGCGGCTCGCCCACGGTGGCGGCAGCGTGCAGCTGCGACCAGGCGCCCGCGACGTGCGGGCCCGGTTCGTGCTCGACGACGAACGTGACCTCGAGCTCGCGATCGAGCGATGCCGGGCGCTGCTTGACCTCGACGCCGATCCCGAGGCGGTGATCGACGCGCTCGGGGGCGACCCGCTGCTCGGCTCGCTGGTCCGCGCCACGCCCGGCCGGCGCGTCCCCGGCAGCGTCAACGGCCCGGAGCTGGCCGTCCGCGCCGTGCTGGGCCAGCAGATCTCGCTGGCGGGCGCGGCGACGGCCGCGGGTCGCCTGGTGGCCATCTACGGCACACCGCTGTGCCGTCCGCTGGGCGCGGTGACACACCTGTTCCCGAGCCCAGAGGCGCTTGCCGCCGCCGACCCGGGGTCGCTGCGGATGCCCCAGACGCGGGCACACTGCCTGATCGGGCTGAACGCCAGCCTGGCCACCGGCGAGCTGGTGCTCGACCCCGCCGGTGACAGGGCTGACACGCGCCGGCGACTGCTGGCGCTGCCGGGAATCGGACCGTGGACCGCGGAGTACGTCGCGATGCGGGCGCTGCGCGACCACGACGCGTTCCCGGCCGCGGATCTGGGGATCCGCCACGCGCTCGAGCGCCACGGGCTCGACGGCCGCGCTGCCGCCGCGCAGCGTCTGGCCGAGAGCTGGCGTCCGTACCGCGCCTATGCGGTGCTGCACCTGTGGGCCGAGCTGGCCGCCGCCGCGGCGGGAGCCCGAGCCGGCGCCGGCTAGCACTGCTCCGGTTGAACATCGTCGGCGCCGTGTGCAGGGCCGCCCAGGCCCGTCGTTTACTCGGCCACGCGCGCGTGTACACCGTGACAAATCCGCCCCGGTCGCCGGAAGTTAGTCACCAAACACGCCAGGCCTGCACAACGTGGAAAACCTGCGAGGCCGGTCGTGATTTGTCACGTCATGCACCCCCGACCGCGGGGCATCTCGCCGCCGACCAAGGCTCGGGCGCTCCACACGCGAGATCTACTGCCGGACTTCCGAATCACGACACGCGCTGGTAGGCCAGAACGGCAACCCGCCGCGTGCGCTCAGCCGCTGCCTGCCCCGCGCAGTGCCTTGCGATCGATCTTGCCGACCGGAGTCAGCGGGATCGAGTCGACGATGTGCACCTCGCGCGGGTACTTGTAGCCGCCGATCCGCTCGCGCGCCCAGCCGATCAGCTCCTCAGCGGTCACGCCGCCTTCGGCGTGCAGCGCCACGTAGGCGACCACCTCCTCGCCGTGGACGGTGCTCGGGCGCCCGATCACCGCGGCCATCTTGACCGCCGGGTGCTCGATCAACGCATCCTCCACGTCGCGCGGGTACACGTTGAAGCCCCCGCGGATGATCAGATCCTTCTTGCGATCGACGAGGAACAGGTAGCCGTCGCGCTCCTGGTAGCCCACGTCGCCGGTGCTCAGCCAGCCGTCGCGAACCGCCTCCCCTGTTTCTCGCGGCGCCCGCCAGTACCCGAGCATCACCCCGGGCGAGCGGGCGCAGACCTCGCCGATCTCGCCGGCGGGCAGCGCGGCCCCGTCCTCGCCGCGGATCTCGATCTCGGTCCCGGGAACCGGGAGCCCAACGGACCCCGCCCGCTCACGGCCGGCGGGATTGGTGGAGATCAGCGCGGCGCACTCGGTCAGCCCGTAGCCTTGGCGCACCGAGACCGACGGCACTCGGCGGCAGAACTCACGCTCGACGTCGGGGGCCAGCGGCGCGCCTCCGGAGCTGACGTAGCGCAGTGAGCTGAGATCGTAGTCCTCGAGCGGACTGCCGAGCAGAATCTGCAGCATCGAGGGAACGACCGCGCTGAGATCGAGGCGATGCTCGGCGATCAGCGACAGGAACGCGGTCGGATCGAACCACCGCAGCAGCACGGCAATCCCGGACTCCGGCGAATGCATGCCGGCGATCGTCACCAGCATCCCGTAGGCGTGGGACAGCGGCAGCGTCATCAACGCCCGGTTCACGCCCGGCACGTAGGCGGCCTCCTGGGCCGAGCCACCGGAGAAATGCAGGTTGGCGTGCGAGAGCATCACGCCCTTCGCGCGTCCGGTGGTGCCGCCGGTGTACAGCAGCGCCGCCAGGTCATCGTCGGCGCGCGCGACGATCGGCGCCGGCTCGCCCGCCTCCAGCCCGGAGAGCGGGAGGACGTCTTGGTCGTCGTCAGAGCCCTCGGTGCAGATCACGAATCGCACGTGCTCCAGCCCGGAGACCGCCTCGCTCACCTTGGGCAGGAACTCGGGTGTGGTCACCACCGCGGACGCCTCAGCATCGGCGATCACGTGACGCAACTCGGGCACCGGGAGCAGAAACGTCGCCGGCGTGACGACCAGGCCGGCCCGCCACAGCGCCTGGTAGGTGACCGACACCTCGGGGCAGTTGGCCATCATCACGACAACCCGCTCCCCCGGCGCCACCCCCAGCACGGCGAACCCGCCGGCGATCCGTCGCGAGCGCTCGAACAGCTCGCCGGAGCCGTACCAGACGCCCTCGAACAGCAGCGCTGGATAATCGCCACGGCGCTCGTAGGCCTGCTCCGCCAGGCGAGCGAGGTGGTGCTCGCCGACGGCAGTCGGAGTAGAGCTCACCGGATGAAAGAACAACGGTTTGCCGGCACGGTGCGCTCAGCTTAGACGCCTGCACCTGATCGGCCGGCCGCTCTGGTGAAGGTCGCCGCTGAACGCCGGGTAACGAGTCGGGCAGGCCTGCGTCGCCGCCAATCCACCCTCGCCCGCGGCGGCTCACGTCCCGATCGGCGGCTCGCTCGGAGCGGCCGGCGGACGCGATCGAGCCCGTGGCGTGTGTCCGTACAAACGACCACGCCGATCCTTGGACAGTGGGCCAAGGGCGGCCGGTGTGATCGACGCCATCATGGTCTGATCATGAGCGTCCTAGCATTGAAGCCATCGTGAGTCCTGAGCGCTCCCAGGCGTACCGTCGCGTCATGCACACTCTGAACGAGCTGGGTCCGAGCAAGCTGCTCGACGAGGAGCAGGATCGGATCCGCCTCGCTGCCGACAGCCTGCTGTTCGCGGCCGACCTGGCCGCTGACAGCTCCGCCCGGGTGGCCCTGGACGATGCCGGGAGCCTGTGCCGCTCGCTGGTCGAGAGCGGTCGCTGGGAAAAGGTGACCGCCGCTCGATTGGCCCAGGATCTGCGCAGCTGCGGCCCGGAGCCGACGACGGGACTCAAAGCCGCGTAGCCACCGGCCCCCACGCGCTGGGGCCAACGATGAGGTCGAGGCTACGCCCAGGGCTGCGCTCGGTCGCGCGCCGGTTCCTGCGCAGCTTCGCCTGATCAGGGTCCGCGTTGGGGTAGCTTGTGGCGATGCCCAGCGTGCTTGTGACCGGATCGGCCCGCGGGATCGGGCGAGCGACCGCTCTGCGGCCGGCCGCCGCGGGCTGGGACGTCCTCGCTGGGGTCCGCCAGCGCGACGACGCGGCACCGCTGGTGGCGACCGCGCCGAACTCGATCACCCGGTGACGCTCGACATCACCGACGAGGCTCAGGTCGCAGCGCTCGACGCGTTGCTGCCCGAGCGGCTCGACGCGATCGTCAACAACGCCGGCGTGGTTCTCGGGGGACCGGTCGAGGCGGTACCCCCTCCGAGCTGCGCCGCCAGTTGGAGGTCAACGTCGTCGGCCAGGTGGCGGTCACCCAGGCTGTGCTCCCCCGGCTGCGGGCCGCCCGCGGCCGCGTGGTCTTCGTCTCCTCGCTGAGCGGCCGGGGTGCGACGCCGATGTTCGGGCCCTACAACGCCTCGAAGTTCGCGCTCGAGGGCATCGCCGACGCGCTGCGTATGGAGCTCGCCCCCTGGGGCATCCGGGTCGCGCTTGTCGAGCCCGCGGCGACGGACACCGACCTGTGGCGCAACGCCGATCGGGACGTCGACCTGGCGACCGCGGCGCTAGCCCCCGACCACCGCACTCTCTACGCCAAGCACCTGGCCGGCTTTCGCAAGACGATCCCCAGCGCCCAACGGATCGCGGCGCCCGTCGATGGGGTGGCGGCCGTGATCGAGCGGGCGCTCACCGACCGGCGGCCGCGCGCCCGTTACGTCGTCGGGCGAGGTCCGCGCGTGCAGCTGCTGGTATCCCAGGTGCTGCCCACGCGCGTCTTTGACGCGCTCGTGAGCGCCGGGAACGGAGTGCCGCGCCGACCCTAAAGTGGTCTGGCTCGCAAGTTCAACAACCATTCAAGAGCTCGCTTCTCGGCGCGGCTCTTCGGGATTTGCCCCGTGAAGCGGAGGCTCTGAGCTGAGTGCCCGTGCTCACACGTCCATATCCTCACTCCACGAGTCCTGAAGGACGGCTGGGCGCAGCGCCGCATCATCCGAGTGGGGGCAATGGGTATCCGTGTCACGTCCCTGTGCCGGACTCAATTCGGACGGGTCTATCGGGACGACCCCCGCCAATGGTGATCGAACGGGCTCCCGACACTGCCAGCACCAGCTCGCCTTCCCCTTGCGACCACGATCAGCGAACGAACGTGAACAGGTGGCGGCCGGCGACGAGCGGCCGCGGTGGCCCGTCGTAGCGGACGACACCAACGGCTGGGCGGCTGCCAGTCTCGAGGGCGACGTAGTCAAGTTCGGTGAAGCCAGCCGCGGCGAACCACCTGCGCACGTCACCGTTGCGGTCAGCGTCATGGCAACCACGCGACCAGAGCAGGGTGGCGGCCCGGTCGCACAGCTGCGGCGCCGCAGCGACGGTCCTTTGTAGGTCGGCGTTGCTGATGTTGCCGAAGATGCCGACCAACAGGACAAGCTTGGCCGGTACCGCGCCGATGTAGGTGTCGCTGAGCCCGGCGTCGGCGGCGCGGACTTCCACCTGCGCCGCGGTCGTCGCACCGTGTCTGCGGGCGCGTCCAGCGATGCCGGTGTGGAGCTCGACAAGCGTGGCGCTGACTCGGCTCGCGTCGTCGCGGCGCGCTAGGACTTCGAGCAGGTCACGGCCATCACCGGCGCACGCGCTGAGCACCCGGACGGGTCCAAGATGGCGATCGAGGGCCTGCTCGATGAAGCGCTGCACCGTGCGCAACCTCCATGACAAGCTCGATGACGGATCGTTGTACGCCCGGTGCCACTGCTCGTAGTCGCGCAGGTCAGCCACCAAGCCAGCTTCGCACAGCGCAGCTCGCCAACCTCCATGTCGCCCGCGGGCACGAGCGTCGAGGCCTCGGTTTTGCAGCTGGCGGGCGTTCACCGGTCGGGGAGCATTCGTGTGGCGAACGGGTCTGTACCTGTGGTGCAGAAGCAGAACCTCACCGCTCAGGTGAAACAGCGCGCGCTGGGCCCTTGGTACCAGCCTGGTACCATCGGACGGTGGCTATGAACTTGCGCCTGAGCGACACCCAAGCCGAGGCGTTGCGCCGCAAGGCCGCCGAGGAAGGCCGATCGATGCAAGAAGTTGCCAAGTCGGCCATCGCCGAGTACGTCTCGGGCCGCCCCGAACGCCTGCGCGCCGCGATCCAGAAGGTCCGCACCGAGGACGCTGAGCTCCTCGACCGGCTCAGCCGGTGAGTGCCCAGGACCGACGAATCGAGTACCTCAGTCTCGCGGATCTGCTGGAGATTGCCGAGGGCGTCATCGGCGAAGTTGCGGTGCGCGACCAAGGTCTACTCGCCTCCGCCGCGGGACGCCCCCAGACCACCGTCTTCGGCGAGGAAGCCTATCTGGCCCTCGCGGCCAAGGCCGCCGCTCTCATGCACTCCGTCGCCCGCAACCATGCCCTCGTGGACGGCAACAAGAGGCTGGCGTGGGCGGCGACACGCGTTTTCTGCCTTCTCAACGGCCGCGACTTCGGGTTCACCGTCGACGAGGCCGAGAGCCTTGTGCTGGCCGTGGCTCGCGGCGAGCTGGAGGTGGCGGAGATCGCCGCCGCGATCGACAGACATCTCCGGTGACGGCACCGGCCACGGACCCATCCTCGCGAGCATCGCACTTGCGATCCACCCCACTAAGGTCGGGCAAAGGCGGCCCGAGCCTCGGCCGCTTGGGGCGCGGCGTGGCAGCCTTGGAGGTGGTCGTTGACGAGCCCCATCGCCTGCATGAAGGCGTACATCGTCGTCGGCCCGACGAACCGCCACCCGCGTCGCTTCAGATCCTTGGCCAGCGCCGTTGACTCAGCCGTGGTCGTCAGCTGCGCCAGCCGGGCGCGGTCGAGCCGGCCGGTGCGCAGCTGAGGCTCGAACTGCCACACGTAGTGTGCGATCGAGCCCTCGGCCGCGACGAGCTCAAGCGCTCGGCCGGCGTTGTTGATCACCGCCTCGATCTTGCCGCGGTGACGCACGATGCCGGCGTCCTCCAGCAGACGGGTGACGTCGCGCTCAGCGAACTCGCTGACCTTGCGGTAGTCAAAGCCGGCGAACGCGCTGCGAAACGCCTCCCGCTTGCGCAGGATCGTCAACAAGGAGAGGCCGGCCTGAAAGCCCTCGAGGCTCAGCTTCTCAAACAGCCGAATGTCGTCGGCGACCGGAAAGCCCCACTCCGTGTCGTGATAGGTGCGGTACTCCGGTGCCGAGTCAGCCCAGGCACAGCGAGCGACGCCGTCCTGTCTGACCGCGATGCCGTCCTCGCTCACTCGTCCCCACCCCGCACCCCGTCGCGGTCTCCGGTCGCCGGCCCCGGCCTACCGGCTCGGGAGTCGCTCGTCGAAGCGGGGCAGGCCGTCGTCGGGAATCGGCTCCCACGGCGCGGCGTAGGCGACGAACTGTCGCGCCTGCGGCCGCACCCCCGGGTCCCCGTCGATCGCGGCCATGCGCACGATCGCGATCTCCCCGGTCGCCGGGTCTCGCGCGAACACGTGCGAACCGCACTCCCGGCAGAAGACCTTCGACAGGCCCCCCGGGGGCGTCCACTCGCTCAGCAGGTCTTCGCCAGAGGTCACCGTCAGCGACCCCGGCGCCGTCCTCGCCGACGCCTGAACGGCGGTCCCGGTGCGCTTCTGGCAGCGGGTGCAGTGGCAGTAGGCGGCACCGAGCAGCGGCGCTGAGATCTCGAACTGGATCGCTCCGCAGCCGCAGCTGCCGGAGAGTGGAAGCGAGGACATGCCGGGAGCCTACCGGGGACTTCGGAGCAGGGCCGGACGGCGCGACCGCGAACTCAAGCGTTGCCATGCCCGAAGCCTGGGTCTACCTGCTGTGCTGCCGTGACGGCTCGCTCTACACCGGCTGGACGGTCGATCTCGAACGCCGGCTCGCTCGTCACCGCGCCGGCACGGCCAGCCGCTACACCGCCAGCCGACGTCCGGTCGAGCTGGCGTTGGCGATCCCGATGCCTGACCGGAGCGCCGCCCGACGCGAGGAGGCGCGGATCAAGCGCCTGTCTCGGTCGGCGAAGGTCGCGCTGCTGGGGTGACGGCGGCGGTATCGTGGGCGCTCATGAGCGATCGCATCAACGGCACGGCCGCCTGGCACCGCCGGCTGCACCACACCGGCCATCAGCAGCTCAGCGAGGACACCGCGCAGACGCCCGGAATGCGGCGCTACGAGGCGATCTCCGGGACCCGGAACGGCTCGCGCAAGATCTGGATGGGCGAGAGCCGGATCGATCCGGGGATGGTGTCCGGCGACCATCACCACGGTGAGGCCGAGACCGGTATCTACGTCGTCACCGGCCATCCGGTGTTCGTGTTCCTCGAGGAGGATGCCGAGCGCCGGGTGCAGACCGGACCCGGCGACTATGTGTACGTGCCGCCCTACGTCCCCCACCGGGAGGAGAACCCGTCAGCGGACGAGCCCGTCGTCGTCGTGCTCGCGCGCAGCACGCAGCAGGGCATCGTCGTCAACCTCGCCAGCCTGCGCGCCGAGGTGCCCGAGCTCGATCAGCTGATCGCCGAACAGTCCGAAGATCACTCATAGGTATTCGTGATGAGTGACTGTGACTACTCGCCTTTGACTTCTAAGCCATCGGCGTTCATCATCTGCTGCGCAGTACCTCTCCTCCCTCGAGCACGCCCCGAGTTCCGGCCTCATATCCCGCCGGTTCCGGGGCGTTCTCATTTCCGCTCACAGGCAGCCGGCGCCCGTGCCTGAGCTGACGAGCACGGCGTCAGGCGAACAGTTGGCGCCCGTCGGCGCGCTGACGCTCTGCTACGAGACGTTCGGGTCACCCGATGCCCCGCCGGTGCTGCTGGTGATGGGGCTGGCCTCGCAGATGATCCTCTGGGACGAGGAGTTCTGCGAGCAGCTGGCGGGCCGTGGATTTCAGGTGATCCGGTTCGACAACCGAGACGTCGGCCGGTCGACGATCCTGCGCGATGCAGGGGTCCCCAGCCGCTGGCAGCTGGTGACCCGGGACCGGCGCGGCGCCGCCTACTCACTTGATCAGATGGCAGCCGACACCGTCGGCCTGCTCGACCAACTCGGGCTCGACGCCGCTCACGTGGTGGGCGCCTCGATGGGCGGAATGATCGCCCAGCTGGTCGCGGTCAACCACCCCACGCGAGTGCGCTCGCTGGTGTCGATCATGTCCACCACCGGCAACCGACGGGTCGGCCGCCCGCGCCCACGGACGGCGCTGCGGTTGCTGCGCGGTGCCGCCTCCGATCGGGCGGCGTACATCGAGGACCACATCGCGACCTACCGCGCAATCGGATCCAAGCGGGTCGCCTTCGAGGAGGAGCACAAGCGCGCCCGGGCCGCCCGTTGTTTTGATCGCGGCTTCCACCCGGCCGGCAGCGCCCGTCAGATGGCCGCAATCGTCACCGCCCCCGATCGCACGCGATCGCTGCGCCAGGTGCGCGTCCCGACGACGGTGATCCACGGCGACGCCGATCCGCTTATCGGCGTCTCCGGCGGGCGGGCGACCGCGCAGGCCGTTCCCGGCGCCGAGCTGATCATCGTCCCGGAGATGGGGCACGATCTGCCGCGCGAGTACTGGCCGCAGATCATCGCCGCGATCGCCGGCCAGGCCTCAACCGAGCGGTAGCCTCGGACGTGATGGAGGGCGTTGTCCTCACCGCGGCGGAGTTCGCGGTCCCGGCCCGCGGCCTGGAGGCGATCGAGCGCTTCTACGTCGAGCGCTTGGGGCTGGCGTTCAGAGCTCGCAAACGTGAGCGGTTGCAGCTCGTCGCCGGTCCGGCGACGCTCGGTTTCGTGGAGGACTCCGACGAGTCGGCGCAGCCGTTCCACCACTTCGCGCTCCTGGTCCCGGGCAACCGCTTCGAGGCCGCCCGGGCATGGCTGGCGGAGGCGACGACACTGCTGTCCCGGCCAGGCGAGGACGCGACGACGTTCGAATTCGAGTCCTGGGATGCCCGAGCGTGCTACGGGCATGATCCGAGCGCGAACATCGTCGAGTTGATCGCGCATCGCGGCGTCGAGGAGTCAGATTGCACGGGGCCGTTCAGCGCCCGCGAGCTCCGCGGGCTGTCCGAGGTGGGACTCGTCGGCACGGGACTTGCGGAGTTCGTGCACGCGCTGCGCCCCGCGGGGCTCGAGCTCTGGTCCGGAGAGGTCGGCGACGGCGCCGGCAGCCTGGGCTTCGTCGGTCGACAGGCCCACACCCTGATCCTCTGCTCACAGGGTCGGCCGTGGTTGCCGACCGGCCGGCCGGCCGAGTCCCATCCGGTCACCGTCACCGTGACCTCCGACAACGGCTCCACCGTGGTCGCCGGGGTGAGCGGCGGGGCGCTGGTGTGCGCGGGCCCCCGTATCCTCGATCGGTGAGCATGGCTGTCGTTCTTGGGGACATCACAACGCGCGGCGACTGCGAGCGGCTGGTCCGCGCGTTCTATGGCCGTGCCCTCGTTGACCCGGTGATCGGTTGGATCTTCGTCGATGTCGCGCAGCTCAACGTCGAAGCGCACGTCCCCCGGATCGCGTCCTTCTGGGAGACAATCCTGCTCGGCGCCCATTCCTACCGCGGTGGAGCGTTTGAACCCCACGCCGCTCTGAACACGCGCGCGCGGCTGCGCGCCGGACACTTCGAGCGCTGGCTGTGGCTCTGGCGCATGACGGTCGATGAGCAGTTCGCCGGTGAGCGCGCCGAGCTCGCCAAGGCCCATGCCCAGCGGGTCGCTCAGGCTTTCCAGGCTCGCCTGCGGTCCCTGACCCCGGAGGCCCCTGTCGGAGCGTCCCTACTAGAGATCACCCACCACGATAGATAGCCGCTGGGGCTGGCCCCAGCCCGGGTGAAGCTCAGCGGTCGTTGAGGTCGAGCACGGGCACCGGTGGCTCGATCGTGGCCCCGGAATCGCTCTTGACGATCGCGGTGCCCAGCGCGAAGAACTCGATCACGTGGCTACCCCAGCCGTGACTCGTCTCCGACAGCGAGACGCCGACGATGCCGTCCGCGCTCAGTTCCTGCGCCTCGGTCTGCATCCGTTTCATCGCCAGCTCGCGCGCGTCGTAGAGCGCCTGCGTGAAGTTCGGCAGCTCGACATTGCGCCCCGTCTGCGCGACCGTCTTCAGCGGCCCACGTCGTCCGACATGGTAGACGCAGCTGCCCATCACCATCCCGACGGGACGGTGACCGGTGCGCAGCAACGTCCAGAACTCCTGGCCGGACAGGTCACTCTGAAACGGTCTCCCGTTCGGCGCTCGGTGCAGCACCCCTTCGCGGTGCTTGACCGCGGTCCCGATCGCGATGAACTCCGCCATGTTCGGTCCCCACTCATAGCGGCCGATCTCCAGCCGCACGCCGACGATCCCGTCGGCGCCGAGTTGATCGGCCTCCTCCTCCATCCTGGTCATCGCGAGGTGGCGCGCGCTGTACATGGCCTGCGACAGCACATCCAGCTCGCGACTCGCGGTCGGACCGGCGACCTGAAACCCGATGTGGAAGATCGAGCTGCCGACGACCCGGCCGACCGGGTCGAAGCCGGCCTGGGTGACGAGCAGGAACTCGTTCACGCTCAGATCCGAGGTGTAGAGGCCCTCGCGGTTCTGCTCCAGACGCTCCCGACCCGATTCCGGGATTCCCTCGAGCGACGTGGGGTCGTAGTCGGTCATCTGGCTCCCATCCACATCTGGGTCTTGACTGGAAACTGAGATCGTCCCGGCGCCCGGCGCACCGCTGTGCCGGCGCCATGCATCGTGATCACCCAGCCGTCGCGCTCGGTGTCGGCACGACCGGAGACGTAATACGGCAGGCCCCACGAGCCTCGGTTCCAACCGCGCTGGCCGTGAGATCCCAACGACGACGCAAGCGCCAGCTTGTCGCGGTGCACCGAATGCGACAACTCGACGCCGACCGCGCCCGTTCCGTGAGCGTCTGAGACCTGGCCGTAGAGCCGTGCCCGGACCGTTTCGCGCGCAGCCTGAAAGCCCTTGCTGAGCTCCTCCAGTTCCTGATTCTGTGGCTTGGTCCGCAGCCGGCGCAGCCGGGTCGAGCGCGACGGCGACGCGAACACGACCACGGTCGAGGCGATCAGGCCGACCGGCTCATGCCCGGCGCTGTGGAGCCGCCAGTAGTCCTGAACCGACGCGTCGCTGAGGACGGGCCAGGAGTCTGAAGCCGAAGCCACCGCCGGCTGCCGGATCGCGGTTCCGGTCACCACGTACTCGACCGTGCCCTTGCCGAGGTCGTGGTCAACGCGATGCAGGTGCACGCCGACGACGGCGTCGGCTCCGACCTGCAGCGCCTCCTCGGTAAGGCGGTCAAGCGCCCGGCGCCGCGCCAGGTTCCAGGCGTCGGTCAGCACGTCAAGCTCACAGACGACCTCGGCGTGCCACTTGTAGTTGCGGACCTGAGCCGGCGACGCCTCGGTGTACGGGCTCCGCCAGGCGCGGCCCGCCGGGTAATATCGCGTCCCCGACGACACGGCCATTCCCGGAGGCAGCGCCGGCAGGTACTGCCAGCCGGTCCGGACCACGCTGGCGCCCATCACCTGTGCCAGCGGCCGTGGGCCCATCCGGTTCAAAAGGGCGAACTCGTTCACCGAGAGCCCGCTCGTGAACAGAGCGCCCTCCGTCGCGAGCTCGTTCAGACGCGTCTCGGCGCCGACCGGAATCCCGCCGGCCTCGATCCGGGCCAGCGATGCCGCCTGCTCGTCCTCCTCTTCCTCCCCGCGCCTGAAAAACCCCACCGTCACTCCTCAGCACAGCTCAGGGTCCCGTCCGCCGTTTAAATCGTCGCAGAGAACCGGAGCATCCGCGTTGTCGCGCGTCACCCTCCTACACAAATTGTCCAAGTTTTCTCCACCCTGTATAACGGCCCGACGATGTTTGACCTCGACCACTGGCTGCCCGCTCCGACCGTCCGCGTCGCCCACCGTCGCGAGAGCACGGCCGAGGCCGACGTCCTGTGGAGCGCGGCCTGCGAGGTCGGGCTGCACGACGCGCCGGTGCTCGGCCGGCTCGTCCGCTGGCGGATCCCGGGACTGCCCTCCGATCTGTCCTTCGACAACCTGTTTCGCCACGACCCCTTTATGGTCCTGGTCGGCGATCACGAGCGCGGACTGCTGTCCGGACTCGTCGGCCGGATCTGGACCCTGCACCGCGACTACCCGCATCTCACCGAGCCCGAGCAGTTCCGTGAGTGGTCAGACCGTGGCACCTCTCGGGTGCTGTTCGCGAACTGGGTCGAGCCGCTCCCGGCCGGGGGTGCCGCGCTGCGATCGGAGATCCGCGTGCATGCGATCGGCACCCAGGCTCGCATCGGGCTGACCACCCTGCGCCCGGTGATCCGCGCGTTTCAGCAGCTGATCGCCAGCGACGGGATCGAGGAGGCCGTGCGCCGGGCGGAGCAGCGCTGAGGTTGACGGCGGCGGGGACGTAGCCTCTAGGGATCTTTCTTCGACCCCACGACTCCCCGGCGGCGACCCAGGACCCCGCGCTGCGTCTGGCCTATCGCGCGTGCCGGCGCATGCAGCGCCGCCACGACCCGACCTATTCCTGGGCGACGCTTCGACTTCCGCGCGAGATTCGACCCGCCGTGCACGCCCTCTATGGGTTTGTCCGCGGCGCGGACGAACTGGTCGACGGCGCCGCTCGTCCCTCGGACCCGGCGGCGCGCCGGCAAGCGCTCGACAGTTGGCAGGCGGAGCTGGAACGCAGCTGGGCCAGCGGGTCGTCTCGCCATCCGGTGATCGCCGCGCTCGTCGACGCCGGCCGCCGCCACGACCTGCCGCTCGGACAGCTGGCAATCTATATGGACTCGATGCGCCTGGACTGCGGGCCGGTGCGGATCGGCAATCGCGCCGAGCTCGACCGCTACATGCTTGGCAGCGCCGGCGCGGTGGGTCTGATCATGGCGCCGCTGCTCGACACCCCGGTGGAGCTACACCCGGCGGTAGCCGAGCTGGGAACCGCTTTTCAGCTGACGAACTTCATCCGCGACGTCCGCGAGGACTACGAGCTCGATCGGATCTATCTCACGGCCGAGTCGCTGGCCGGCTGCGGCGCGAGCGCCGACGACATCGCCCAACGGCGTACCACCGATGGTCTGCGCAAGGTCCTGGCGGCCGAGGTCGGCCGCGCTCGACAGATGTTCGCCGCGACCACCATCCTGCACGACGCTCTCCATCCCTCGGTGCGCCCCGGAGTGATGCTGGCCAGATCCGTGTACGAGCGCATCCTGGACCGGGTGGAGGCGCTGAACTACGACGTCCTGACCTGCCCGGTCCGCGTTCCGCCCTGGCAACTGTGCGCGGCCGCCGTGACCGCGTTTTCGCCCGCCGCTCGAGGCCGCTGCCGATGACGGTCCGCGCCACCGCCCGAGGCCGCCAGCGCCACTCGCTCGACGGGACGATCGCCGACGTTCTGATCTGCGGGGCGAGCTTCGCCGGGTTGACGGTCGCGCGCGAGCTCGCTCGCAGCGGCGCCGGCGTCCTGATCGTCGATCGCTACGAGATCGGTGAGCGCGCCACGTCGGCGTGCGCGGCGCCGACCCCGTGGCTGCACGCGCTGGGTCTCGGCGAAGCGATCTGCCAGGAGATCCCGCACATGCGGTTCACCACGCCGCACGGGTCCGTCCGCTACCGCCTGCCCTGGAGCTGGTCCGCGTTTGACTATCGTCGCCTGTGCGAGCTCTTGTACGCGCAGAGCGACGCCCGCTTTGAGACCGCCAAGGTCCAGGGGTACAGCGCGGCCGAGGACGCTGCGGACGGAGAGTTGATCTCGATCGCAACGGACCGCGGCGTGCTCCGGGCGCCGTTGGTGGTCGATGCGCTCGGGTGGCGACGCGTGCTCGGTCAGCAGGGCTATCAGCCGCAGGAGGCGCCGCTGTCGCGGGGCCTGGAGGTTCACCCTCACGGTCAGGGCGAGGATCTCGACGTCTGGATCGAGCGGTCGCTGGTGCGGGCGGGCTACGGTTGGCGAGTGCCGGCGGCCGGCGAGGCGCGAGTCGGGGTCGCCTCCTATGCGCCCGCCGACCATGTGCGACGGCCGACTGTCGAGCTCGCCGAGCGTCTCGGCGTCGACGCCGTGCGCTATCAGGGCAACTGGTTCCCCCATCGTCTGCGGCCCGCCACTGAGGGCTCGATCTTCTTTGTCGGGGACTCCGCCGGCCATTGTTTCCCCCTCTCCGGCGAGGGCATCCGCACCGCTTTCTACTTCGGCATCGCCTGCGGCCGGGAGCTGCGGGCCGTGGTTGAGCAGCGTCGTTCGCGCACTGAGGCGATCGAGCGATATTCGGCGTTCAGCGCCGGTCACCGCCGGGCCTTCCGCATCGCCGCGTACCTGCAGCGGATGATCCCGGCCCTCCCACCCCGGTTGCTGATCGCGGGGCTACGGTTGATGGGTCGCCGCCGGCTGGTCGATCGCAGCTTCGGCTGGTATCTGGACCAGGCCCATCCCTCGTTTGCGGCCCCTGATCGATGACCATGCTCGTCCAGCTCTCCGATCCACACATCGGCGCCTCCTGGGGCGGCCATGACCCGGACGCGGGCCTAGCGGCCGTGGTCGCGTCGGTCGCCGCGCTGCAGCCTGCGGCGGACGTCATCCTCGTCTCCGGCGACCTCGCCGACCACGCGTCCGACACCGAATACGAGCGCGTCCGGGAGTTGCTCGCGCCGCTCGCTGCTCCGATCTTCGTCCTGCCTGGCAATCACGACGATCGCGCGGCGCTGCATCGCCACTTCGGCACGCCGGGGGCCGCCGGGAGCCCGATCCAGTATTCGGTGACCGACGGGCCGCTGCGGCTGGTGATGATCGACAGCACGCGTCCGGGTGAGGCCGGCGGCCAGCTGGATCCGCAACGGCTGGAGTGGCTGGACGCCGAGCTGGCGGCCGCCGCGGAGATGCCGACTGTGATCGCGATGCACCATCCGCCGTTGGTCAGCGGCCTCCCGGCCCTGGACGGCAGCGGCATCCCCGCGGACGAACGCCGGGCGCTGGCCGAGCTGCTGCAGCGCCATCGGCAGGTGCGCCGGATCGTCGCCGGCCACGTGCACCGGACGGTCGCCGGACAGCTCAGCGGCTGCCCGGTCCTCGCCGTGCCCAGCACCTACCTGCAAGCGCAGCTCGACCTCACGTCGACCGAGCTGAAGTTCTCCGCCGAGCCGCCGGGCTTCGCCGTGCACGCGCTGATCGACGGCGAACTGATCTCGCACGTACGGTCCTGCTCCTCATAGGATCGACCCTGCCCAGCCAGCCTGCCCGACTCCGACAGGAGAGACCCGTGCCTGACTCCAACCGTCGCATCGTCCTCGCCGAGCGTCCCACCGGCAACGTCGAGGAGAAGACCGTCCGTCTCGAGGAAGTCCCGGCGCCCGAGCCGGGCGACGGCGAGGCACTGGTGCGCAACCGGTTCCTCTCGATCGACCCGACGATCCGAACCTGGATGGACGACGTCCCGGGGTACCTGCCGCCGATCGGCATCGACGAGGTCGTGCGCAGCGGTGGGATCGCCGAGGTACTGCGTTCCAACAGCAAACGCTATGCGGTCGGAGACCTCGTGTTCGGGTTGACCGGCTGGCAGGAATACGCGCTCGCGGACGAGAGCGCGCACAGCTTTCAGGTGCTCCCGCCCGGAATCGAGCCCACGGCGGCGCTCAGCGTCTTCGGGACGACCGGTATGACCGCGTACTTCGGCCTGCTCGACGTCGGACGGGTCACCGAAGGGGACACCGTGGTCGTGTCCGGAGCCGCCGGAGCCACCGGCTCGGTCGTCGGTCAGATCGCCCGCATTAAGGGCGCGGCGCGCGTCGTCGGCATCGCCGGCTCTGACGAGAAGTGCGCGTGGCTGGTCGACACGCTGGGGTTCGACGCGGCGGTCAACTACAAGACCGACGACGTCGCGGTGCAGCTGCGCGAGGCGTGCCCGGACGGCATCGACCTGTACTTCGACAACGTCGGCGGCGAGCTGCTCGACATCTGCCTCGCCCAGTTGGCGATGCGCGGGCGCGTGGTTCTGTGCGGCGCGATCGCCAGTTACAACGCCCGCGGCAAGATCGAGGGTCCGCGGAACTACCGCAACCTGATTCCGCGGCGCGGCCGCATGGAGGGGTTCATCATCCTTGACTACCTGGACCGCTTCTCCGAGGGCCAGGCTGACATGGCCGGCTGGGTCGCCGACGGGAAGGTGAAGTTTGCCGTGCACATGGTGCAGGGCCTGGAGCAGGCGCCGGACGCTCTGAACCTCCTGTTCACCGGCGGCAACACCGGCAAGGTGATCGTGAAGCTCTAGCCTTAGCCGGCCTTCACGACGTGCCAGGTGCCGCCGAAGCTGTTTACGCCCTGGCCCTTGATGGAGCCGGTCGGCTTGGCGTCACCGGAATAGAAGTACAGCGGGTGTCGATCCAGCATCACCTGGTACAGGTCGCCCTTGACCCGGCGCAGGATCGACAGCGGCCCCGGCACCCCCTTGGCGACCGGCGGCCGGATACCGGCTGACCGGACCTCGACCGGTGGCCAGAGCTTCAGGCACTGGCTGGTGACGCACTGCAGGTGCGCCAGGCTCTCGCCGCTGAGCTCATAGACCGCGTCGCCGCGCCGATCGACGACGATTGTCGTCGACTTTCCGGAGATCGTTCGCTTGGCGACGCCAAGCGAGCTCACGAGCCCGGCCGTGGCGATGCCGGTCAGCAACGAGAGCACACCGGCGACGGCGATTGTGGTCGCGAGCCGGCGGCCGCGCCTGGTCAGGGGATGCAGCATGTCGTGGTTCCCTCCTCCTCGGGCGGGCGCCTCCGCCGCGCAACGTACCATCCGGCGCGGGTCAGCCGGTGATCGGGCGGATCGTCAGCACCGTGCCGGATAGGTGGTTGGCGGCGTTGCTGCACAGAAAGGCGGCGAAGCTGACGATGTCCTCCGGCTGCCCGACTCGTCCACCGGGGTAGGAGGCGGCAACCCGCGCGATGTGCTCTTCGCTGGCGGCGACGCGCATGCCGGGTGTGTCGGTGAGGCCCGGCGCCAGCGCGACCGTGCGGATGCCCCGTTGGGCCAGCTCCCGGTGAACCACGTTACTGAGCATGTTCACCCCGGCCTTGGAGGCGCCGTAGGCGCTGCCGCCGGGACCGGCGTGCACTGCCCCGATGCTGCTCACATAGATGATCCGTCCGCCGCCGCCGTGGATCATGATCGGAGCGAAGTGCTTGGTCATCAAAAAGCCGCTGACGAGGTTGCTGTCCAGGACCCGGCGCAGGTCGCCGAGCTTCATCTCGAGCACCGGCATGCTGCCGGGCAGCCAACCGGCGTTGTTGATCAACGCATCCACCCGGCCCCAACGCGCGTCGACGGCGGCAGCCGCCGCCTGCACCTGGGCCTCGTCGGCGACGTCGACAGCTACCGCGAGCAGCTCGGGAGCGTCGGGTACCGACTCGACGATCTCCTGCACCGTGTGCGCGGCCTGATCCTCGTGTCGAGCCAGCACCGCGACGCGAGCGCCCTGCTGCGCCAAGCCGATCGCGAGCGCCCGGCCGAGCCCGCGGGCCGCACCGGTGATGACGATGACCTTGTCGGTGATGTCCGTCTGCATCCTTACCCCTCTGAGTATTTTTAGGCTCTAGCCTATTCTTAGGCTCTAGGCTAGCGCACGATGAATGGAGAGCCCGTGGCGACAGGACGACGGGAGGCTCAACGTGACCGGATGCGGGCTCGCCTGCTGGCGGCCGCGCTGGACCTGTTTGCCGTCAATGGCTTCGACGCGACGACGATCGACCAGATCGCCGGCCGGGCCGACGTCGCCCGGCAGACGGTGCTCAACCACTATCCGCACAAGCGAGACTTCGTGCGCGCCTGGGGTCGGCAGCGTCGCGACCACCTCGTGGGCCTCGCCGAGCAGACCGGACCCGACGAGCCGGCGCGCATGCGACTGCGCCGGTATTACGCGGCGCTGGCCCAGATGAACGAGCGGGAGCGCGGCCTGACCCGGATGCTGAACGTCAGCCTGCGCAACGACGAGGTCCGCGCGCTGCAGTGGCCGGTCCCCGATGCGGTGCTGAGCGCGATCCGGCGTGGCCAGGCTCGCGGGGAGCTGGACCCCGACGCGAGCCCGTCCCGAGCCGCTGAGGTGCTCACCGCAATCTACGCCGACACGCTGAGTCGGTGGCTGACCGAAGGCGCACCCCCCTTCGACCTGTCGGCGGCACTAGCCGAGAAACTCGATCTGGTGCTGACCGGACTCGCCGCGCACGATCCGGCGCGCCGACGCTCGATCTGCGAGGCTTTCAACGTGCCCAGCGATCAACAGATCGAGAGCCAGATCGAGGCGCTCGAGTCCGAGCGCGAGACGTTGCGTCAGCGGGAGGCGACGACGGACCCGACGCGCGCCGAGGATGCGGCTCGGCTGGAGGAGATCCGCGTCGATCTGGACCGGCTGTGGGACTTCCTGCGCCAACGGCGCGCGCTGCGCAGCTCCGGCGGGGATCCCGACCTGGCGACCGAGCGTTCGGCCGAGACGGTCGAGAAATACTGGCAATAGCAGCGAACTGTTGAGCTGCCGCCGCGCTCGGCGTCGGCCCGTTGGCTAGAGGTGCGCGACCTCGAAGCCGAACCGGTGCGCGACCCGCTCGGCGACCAACGATCGGTGACACGCTCGTGCCGAGGCCTCCACACACAGCAGCGCGCCGATGCCGTGGACCGGAAGCTGGCCGACCAGTGGCTCCAGCGGGACCTGATCGAGGATCTCCTCGGTGTAGCGTCTGACGTACTCCGGGGCGAGCTCGACGCGAGAGCGCTTGCCGACGCCCTGGCGCTCGTCCTCGCGGTACTGCAACTGGCGCAGCTCGGTGTAGGGGGCAAGCTCGGGGTGGTACTGATACGCAATGCGCGCGTCGGCCAGCAGGGCCTGCAGGCGACGAGCGTTGGCCCACGCGTACTGGGGTCCGCGCACGCCACGCCGCTGACGGATGTCGAGGACCTGGGTGACGCGAGCCTGGTCGAGGGCCTCGACAAAGCCGATCGCATCGAACTCGTAGACGCCGATCGTCGCGAGTCGCCGCACCGAACTGTTGTTCAGGCTGCCGGGGGTGCACCCAGCGCAGTCGAGATCTCGTCGAGCGCCTGATTCTCGCTGTCGCTGATCTGCTGGCCGCCGATCCCGAGAAAGCCGCCCTCCTTGTGCGCGCCGGCAACCGCCTGCGCGACCGTCATCACGAATCGCTTGTACGCGTCGGTCTCCGCGGCCGTCGACTTCGCCGCGAGGATCCCGATCGCGTCCCGCAGCTGTTGGGACGCGACGGTGGCGATGTCCCCGCCCGCCGCGCGGAGGCGGTCAGGATCGATCACGGGCGGCGTCTTCACCAACTCGTCAAGCAGTTCACTGTCGCCATGGTGCTCGCGCGCTTCCTGGTAGACACGGCCCATCGCCAGGCTCTCGCGCAGCGTGCCGCCCCGGTCGGCGCTGATCACACGCATACCGGCATAGAGCGGGCCATCGACCACCGTGGACCACTCCTCGGCGTTGAAGTCGGCTTTTCTGGTCATCGAAGTCCTCTGCGGTCGTCGGGATGTTCCTGGGAAACCATTGTCCATCAGCGGTCTCGTTGTCGCGGCGGAAGCCGACGCCGCGGCCGCTCACGCACCACGGCCGAGCGACAGGCCGACGGAGCGGGCGACCTGTTCACGAGACCGGGCTTCGACCGCTGCGCTGAGGGCAGATTGCCAGCGCTCGGGAGTCACCGAAGCCTGGGTGAGCCCGAGGTCGGCGAGCACCGAGGCCTGATCGACGTGGCGGGCGATCTGCTCGGCGCGGCGCTGAGCTGCGATGTGCTGGGCACGCGCCAGCGGCGTGCGGCCACGCTCTCTGGACAGGCTCAGCAGATCGCCGGCAACCAGCGGGACGGCCCGGCGCGCGCACTTCTCCCACGGGGCGTCGGCCGCCGAGTCCACTACCACCTGGCGAACGACGCGCCAACCCGCATGGTGGGAGTCACAGCGGGCGACGAGGAACCGAGCCAGAGCTTCGGCCACACCGACCGCCCCTGGTTCAGAGCCGTGGCCGTCGAGGTGGCGCAGCGCAGCGCCGACGCTGCGGCCCCTGTCCACCGCCCGGGCGAGCTGAATTGGGCTCCGCCGCGGCTCTCTTGTTTCGGTGTCGATCCTCTCACCGTACTCGCCGGAAGTCCGGTCTCCCGGATCCAGCTCGCCTCCTCGGCGCGGCGCGGAGGGATCTATTTCCTATCCCGGCCGTGACGGACCGGCCTGCACCGCCGGCAGGTCTGCGCAGCACGCTTGGAGGTCTCCCCACGTTCTGGCCGCGTGCGCCAAGCCAAGCCGCTGATCAAATTCCTCGGCAGTGAGTCTGCCGGCCAGCATGTGCTCGCGTAGATCCTCAATCGCCCGCTCCCGATCGAGGTCACCGATGCGCTGGTTGAGCGGATGGATCGTCGCCAGCTCACCCCGAGGAGTCGGCGAAACCCTTCCCGCGACGATCGCGGCCGCCGAAGCGGCAGCTGACCCCTGAATCGTGCCCATCAGTTCGCGGTGTCTGATCGCCTCGGCCTTACGCTTGCGCGCGCCGCGACGCAGCAGTCGGTAGGGCACGAGCCATATTCCCCACAGCAGGTACCAGCCGGTGATGACGACCCAGGCGACGAGTACCAGCAGCGTGGTCGCCACGGTGATCCGCACCATCGCACTGCCACCCTGCGCCCCGCGACGGATGCGCAAGATCCGCTGCGCGGAGCCCGTGTAGCTCATCGGCGCGTTGATGATCACGTCCTCGCTGGCCAGGCGAGCCGGCGGAAGGGTGCTCACAATTTCGTTCCTCGCAAAGGGTGTCGGACTCTACGCTAGCTGGCACCGGGAATCAGCAATTGACCGCGATCCGGTCAAACACTGGTTTCAGATACTCGCCCGCCGCAGTTCGGCGATGTCGGCGCCGCGGGCTCGGGCGATGCGCTCCGTCGCGGCGGCGAGCTCGTCCTTCGCCGCCGTCGCGAGGTCGCCGAGCGGCTCGACGGTGACAAGCAGCCGCACCCCATCGGCCTGCGGCGTGTCCGCAGGCGCGGACCGATCCTCGGCGAGGCCCCATGCCGGCGTGCCGTCGAGGCGGCGGACCAGCTCGGCACCGGGGTCCGTGAGCTTCGGCGCGGTCGACGGTAGCCCGAAGACGGCGCTCCGCCCCTCGCGCCCGCGCAGCGCCTGGTGAAAGTCGTCGCGGGGACGCGGGCCATCGGTCAGGCTCTCCTGGACTGCCTCGCTAACGCGGTCCAGCGCATCCATGGCCGTGATGCCGTCCAGCGACTTCCAGGCGTTGCCGACCACTGCTTTGGTCGCCTCCTCATCGGGCGGCTCGAGCCCCGCGGTGAAGACGCCGAGGTCCGCGTGCGCGACCGCCAACCGAGCGCCGCGGGTGCTCTGTACCAGGACCAGCTCGTCAAGCGCCTCGGCAGCGACGTCGGCCCGCGCGGCCAGCGCAAGCGCGGCCGCCCCCGGCGGCGTGTCCTCAGGCCCACCACCGCGGCGGCCTGCACCCCGTCCGGCCCGAGACGCTCGTTCAGACCGTGACGTGCGACGCGAAACGCGACCACCTGGCTTCGCGTGAGCAGCAGGGTCGATCCGTCCATCCCGAGTCCATCCCAAGAAGATAAGCGGGCACGAACGCACGGCGGCGCGGCGTTCGCGCAGTCGCTCTCGAGGCTTGGGCTGGTCGACGAATACCGGCTCGTCCTACAGCCCGTGGCCACCGCATTGGAGCACTCGCACGATCAAGATCAGTCGTGAGCGATCAGACCCACGCCCAGTTTGCCGCGGTTACGACAGGTACGCCTTGCCGAGGAAGAGCTGCTGGGCTTCCGAGCCGTAGACACCGTGCACATTGGACGTGGTCGCGTTGAGCTCGTCGATGAAATAGGGGACGATCACCGGCGTCTCGGCCAGCAGCAGCGTCTGAATCTTGCCGGCGAGCTGCCGCTGGGACGACAGGTCGACGGCCGCGACGAATTGCTTGACCAAAGCGTCGTATTGCCGATTGTGAAAGCGAGCCGCATTCCACACGCCGTGGGTGGTGAACGCCGCTTCGAGAACGACGTTCGGTACGCCGCGCCCGGCGTAGTTGAGCAGGCTCATCGTGCCGTCGAGCCAGTCCGAGTTGCCGAACGTCGACTTGCCGTAATACGCGGCCAGTGTCTCGACCTTGAGCGTGATCGTGATACCGACCTTGGCCGCGTCCGCCGCGATCGCCTGGGCGAGCAGGGGCAACTCCTCCTGGACTCCGACGAACAGTGTGGTATGAAACCCGTTGGGATGACCGGCCGCAGCCAGAAGCTGCTTGGCCTTGGCTAGATCCTGGGTGCGTTGCGCGACGCTCGTGTCGGTGAAGGCCGAGGCCGGCGCGAACGGGCTCTCGTTGCCCACACTGCCATAGCCATCGATCAGGGCCTGTACCAGCTCCGGTCGATTGAGTGTCAAGGCCACTGCCTGGCGCACCCGCGGATCGGTGAACGGAGCCTGGTCAGTCCGCATCGACATCTCTTGGTGGCTGGACGACTTGAGCCTGACGATCGTGTATTGGGGGTTGTTGATCACCGCCTTGGCGCCCTGGGCCGAGAAGGCGGTGACGACCTCCACCTGGCCGCCCTCCAGGGCCAGGAGCTGAGGCTGCTGACTGGTAAAGAAGCTGAACTCGGTGCCGGACAGCAGCGGCTTGGAGCCCCAATAGGTCGGATTGGCCACGAACCTGGCACCCACGTTCTGGGTGTAACTCTGCAGCTTCCACGGACCCGTCCCGATGAAGGTGCGCTGCCATTTGCCGAAGTCCGTCCCCTTGGGGACGATGATCGCGTTGTAGGTGTCCGACGAGACCAGGTAGGGGAAGTTGCCGATCGCTGCCTCAAGGTGGAAGGCGACCGTCATGGCATTCACCTTTACCACGCCGGCGGGGCTGAGAATGCCCATGAATGCCGAGAGCGCGTTGGAGGCATTCTTGGGATCGACCAGCTGCTGGAACGTGTAGACAACATCGTCGGCGGTCATCGGCGAACCGTCATGGAACTTCACTCCGGGCCGGAGCTTGAACGTCCACACGGTCCCGTTCGCGTTCGGACGCCAGGAGAGCGCCAGTGCCGGCGCCAGCGGCTGCCCGCCCCGTCCGGTGTCGTCGTTGATCAGGAATTCGCCCGTCTGGCAGAGCATCAACAGGCCCCCGCCGTCGGTGACCGTGAGCGGGTTCACCTCCGCGGTCGGCGTCTGGTTGGCCACCCGCAGCAGGCCGCCGCGCTTGGACGGCGCAGCGGCGGCCCCGGAAGCAGCGGTCGACGAACTGTTGTTCGCGCCGCCGCACGCCGCGAGGATCGCCCCGATCGTGGGGACCGAGAGGCCGATCATGCCACCGCGCCGCAAGAAGCTGCGGCGGCTCAGCCGCCCGGCGAGGAACTCGTCGATGTAATGGTTCTCGATCTCACTGCGTTGGACGCGGATCTCGTCGAGCCGGCGGGGGTTGCGAGCCATGTGCGACAGCCTTTCTATGTGCGGAGCTCTGCTTGACGGGGGACATTCGCCTCACGCGGAGTGCCAGAGCCCGCCGCTCTGACGCTTGCGCACTCACGCAGCAGTTCGTCGGCTGCGCGCTCCATCAGCTCCGCGGGCCCGACGGTGATGCGGGCGTAACCGGGGAGACCGAACTCGCTGCCGGGGCGAATCAGCAGCCCTCGGCTGGCGAGGCCCTGCGCGACGGCGCGATCGTCGGCGCCCAGCCGGGCGAGCACGAAGTTGCCGTCCGACGGCAGTGCCTGGAGCCCGCCGGCGGCCAGCCGGTCGCTCAGCAGCGCCCGGCATTCACGGGTGAGCTCCCGGCGTTCCGGTATCAGCGCAGCCCGCTCGAGACTCGCGGAGCCCGCCACGAGCGCCGCCTGGTTAACGTTGAAGGGCACCTCGACCGTGTTCACGTACGGCGTCAGCTGGCGGTCGAGGATCGCGTAGCCGAGTCGCAGCCCGGCCAGCCCGAAGATCTTCGAGAACGTTCGCAGCACCACCACCGGGCGCCCGGCGGCGATGTCGGCAAACCGGTCGACCCGCTCGCCCGGCTGGATGTAATCGGCGTAGGCCTCGTCGGCGATCACCACGCATCCCGCCGGCAGCGCCTGCAGGAACGCGCTCCAGTCTGCCTTACCGAGGCGCAGGCCCGTGGGATTGTTCGGGTCGCAAACGAACACCAGCCGCGCCCTCACCCGACGCGCCGCAGACGCCATCTGCTCGAGATCGAGCTCCAGCCCGTGGCACGGGATCCGCTGCACATGGGCGCCTGCCACCCGGCAGGCCTGGGCGTAGAGGCCGTAGGTCGGGTGCGGGACGACCACCCGGTCACCCGGATCGATGAACACGGCCACGAGCGTGAGCAGCAGCGCCTGAATTCCGTGACCCGGCACGATCTGATCGATGTCCACCCCCAGCCACGTGGCCAGGCGCTCGCGCAACTCGCCGTACGCAGATTCGGGGTATGCCCACGTTTCTCCCAGCGTCGCGGCGACCTGATCCAAAACGCCGGGCAGCGGGCCGAAGAGCCCCTCGTTCCAGTTCAAGCGAGTGACCTCGACGAGGTCGTAGCGCCGGCGCACCTCCTCCGCGCTCAAGCCCGGGACGTAGGCCCCGAGCTCGACCAGCGGCTCGCGAATCAGCGATTGCCACTCGGTCACGACACAGACCTCGCGAGCGGGTACGCGTTGGTAGCGGTCATCGGCTCCACCATGGTTCCGACTGCATGAAATCATGTTCGGTCATCGGAAGTCAACCGGATCGGCGTTGGCTGCTGTTTCCCGTCTGTAGTCTTGACAGACTTCGCTCGATGCGAGATCGTTCCGTTGGATGAAAACTGAAACCATCTCTGAGAGCCAACCTGGCTCGTCCCTGGGCCGAGTCCTGGATGTGCTCGGACTGTTTTCGGCCGAGCGGGCCGAACTCTCGCTTTCCGAGATTGCAGACCTGCAGGGCTGGCCGAAGCCAACCGCCCACCGCGTCACCACCACGCTCGTGGAGCGAGCGTTCCTCGCTCGTGATCCGGTCACGAAGCGGTTTCGTCTTGGCCTCGCCGTCGCGCGCCTGGTCGCGCCGTTGCTCAATAGCTTCCGGCTGCCGGAGCTCGCCCGAGGGCCGCTTCGCACCTTGGCCGCTGAAACCGGCGAGACCGTGAACCTGGCGGTCCTCGACGGCGTGGAAGCGCTTTACCTGGACTCCTATCCCGGCACGTTTCGGATCCGAGCCCAGGCCGATCCCGGGCAGCGGGTCCCTGCGTACTGCACGGCGATGGGCAAGTGTCTGCTGGCGCAGCTCGACCCCGAGGAGGCCCGGCAGCGGGTGGGCTCAGGCCCGTATCCGCCGATGACGCATCTGACCGCACGACGGTGGAGCGACCTCGCGCCGATGCTTGACGCGGCCAGGACCGACGGCTTTGCGGTCTCGGTCGACGAGTACGAGCAGGGACTGCTCGCATGTGCGGTTGCCGTGCACGCTGACGGCGACACGGTCGCCGCAATCAACGTCGCCGCCTCGGCCGCGCGTGTTTCCCGCGAGTCTCTGAGTGAGATCCTCGTCCCCAAACTGCAGGCCACCGCGCAGGCCATACACCGCGCGATCGCTGGAGAGATCGGACCGTGACGCTGCCGCTTGAGGGCGTCGTGGTCGCTGACTACTCCCAGTACGTGGCCGGACCCGTATGCACCTTGCTGCTGGCTGACCTCGGCGCGGACGTGATCAAGGTCGAACCACCCCATGGCGACCAGTGGCGCCGGCAGGAGCCTTGCGCTCCTGACACCAGCAAACCCTTCATCGCGCTCAACCGCAACAAGCGCTCGGTCGTCATCGACCTCAAGTCGGCCGACGGGCGCCGCGACTCGCGCGCGTTGATCGCCTCGGCGGACGTCGTGGTGCACAACTGTCCCCCGCCCCGGGCTGAGCGCTTCGGCCTGGATCGCCGCTCGGTGCTGAACGCCAATCCTCGGGCGGTGGTGGTCGCGATCTCCGCGTTTGGCAGCGATGGCCCGGATGGCGGCCGGGCCGGCTACGATCTGGCGGCCCAAGCCGCCTCCGGGCTTCTGATGGCTGACTCGCGGATCGACGATCGGGTTCCCGTCCGAGCCGGCGGAATCGCGATGACGGATTTCGGCGCCGGCATGCTGGCGGCGGTCGCCGCGCTGGCCGGCCTGACCGGCGCACGCGAAACCGGAATCGGCTGCGAAGTTGAAACGTCGCTCCTCGGCGCCGCGCTGACGCTTCAGATCCAGCGCCTTGTCTCGGTCTCAGATGACCACAACCCCGCCGAACCGCTCAGCGATCATGCGACGCCCAGCGACCTCGCGGCGGTCGCCGCCCAAGCGGCGCTTGAGCATGAGATCAATCCGTACTACCGCGCGTATGCGACCGCCGACGGCTTCATCGCGATCGCATGTCTCAATCTGGCCCAACGCCAGGGGCTTCTCGAGGAGTTCGGTCTCGACGATCCCGCCGCCGGGAACCCTGACGACCCGCCATCCTCAGCCGCGGAGACGTGGCGGCGCAAACGGCTGACCACGGCGATCGCCGGGGCGCTGGCGGATCGGGCGACAAACGAGTGGATCGCGCGGCTGGGTAGCCGCCGCGTCCCGTGCCAGACGGTACGCACGCTCAGCAGCATGTTCGCCAGCGAACAGGCACGCGCCAACGGCCTTGTGCAACAGATCAACCAGCCCGAGCTGGGAATCATCGACCTGCTCGGCAGCCCGTTCAAGCTCGACGGGAAAGCGCTGACCGCGCGCCGTCCGGCCCCCAGCCGGGGTGAGCACACGGAGGTAGTTCTCGAGACGCTGTCTGAATCTGGCGTCGCCGCAGGCCTCGAGACGCTGCCATGACCGATCGCCCGGACAGCCAGCGTACGGGCGGCCACGTCGTGGTTGAGAGTCTCGAGGCACTTGGCGCCCGAGCAGCATTCGGCATCCCGGGCACTCACACCCTCTCAATCTGGGAGTGCCTGCGCATGAGCCCGCTACGTTCGCTGGTCCTGCGCACCGAGCTCAGCGCGGGCTTTGCCGCCGAGGGCTACGCTCGCGTCAGCGGGCAACCGGCGCCACTGCTGCTCACCACCGGTCCGGGCGCACTGATGAGTCTCGCGCCGCTGATGGAGGCCGCCGCAGCGCACACGCCCCTGGTCGCGATCGCAAGCCAGATTCCAAGCTCACTGATCGGCCGCCGCCGGGGCTACCTGCACGAGCTGCCCGACCAGCTCGCCTCGTTCACACCAATCGTCAAGTGGGCCACGAGGGTCCAGAGCGGGGAACTGATCCCGGAAGTCCTGGCCGAGGCATGGCGCCGCGCACAGACCCCGCCGAGCGGCCCGGTGTTCGTCGAAGTTCCGGTGGACGTCCTGCGTGCCCCGGCCCTGGCCACGCGACCCCAGGAGCTGCGCGGCGAGCCGCCGGCGTTTCCCGTTGCCGCCGCAGACGCCGTCGGCGAGGCGGCGACGCTGTTGAGTGCGGCTAAGCGCCCTGTGCTCTGGGCCGGCGGCGGCGTGCTGCGCTCAGGCGCATGGGCGGAACTCGCCGAGCTGGCCGAGCTACTCCAATCCCCCGTCGCGACCACCTACATGGGCAAGGGTGCGTTTCCTGACGATCATCCGCTGGCCGTCGGGTCCAGCTGCGATGAGCCGGCCTTCCGGCGCCTGCTGGCGGAGGCCGATGTCGTGCTCTGCATCGGTACCGAGCTCGGCGCCGAGACCACGGGCCACTGGGCGCTCGAGTTCTCCGGGCGCCTGATCCAGGTGGACGCGGCCGCTGAGAGGATCGGTCTGAATTACCCAGCCCTCGGTCTCGTCGGCGATGCCCGCCGAACCCTGGAGGCGCTGGTGAAATGCGTCAGGCCCGCGAACGGCGACGGCGCTGGGCAACAGCGCGCGTCCGAGCTGCGGCGCGAAATCGAGGATGGCCTAGAGCGGGACGCTCGTACCCTCGAGCCCGAGTTGCTGCGGACGATTGGAGCCGCGCTGCCCCGCGATGCGGTGCAGTCGTGGGACATGACGACGCTTGCCTACTGGGCCGCGGCCTTCTCTCCGGCCCTCACCCCCAGGCGGTTCCTGTATCCGCTCGGCTCCGGAAGCCTGGGCTACGGCTGGCCCGCAGCGCTCGGCGCAACCGCGGCCCTGCCACGCACGCCGGTCCTGGCGGTGGTCGGAGACGGGGGCTTCTCGTACGGGCTTGCTGACCTCGCCACTGCTCGACAGCACGGGTCCTCAGTGGTGCTGTTGATAATCGATGACGGCGGCTACGGGATCCTGCGATCACATCAGCAGCGGACCTACGGCAACACCCACGCCGTCGACCTGCCGGGCCCGGACTTCGCGGCCCTGATGACCTCGTTCGGTGTCCCGGTGCGCGCCGCCCGACCGGAGAGCCTCGCTCAGGACCTGCAGTGGGCGTTCGCGGTCGAGGGGCCGGCCACGGTCGTGTTGGCGGCCGATCTGGAGATCTTCCCTGCGGCGGCCGGATGGGCATCCGTCGCGCCGGCCAGCGCCGGATAGCCGCCCCGGCGATATGGATTCTCAAGACCCGCAGATGAAGGACATCGCCGACGTCGCTCGCGAGGCCAACGACTTCGCCGAGCGCCTGGCGAACCAATTGCAAGACGACCCGTCGACCAGGTTCCAGGGCATGCCCTCCGACGGTGACTCTCGAGCAGCCTACGAGGCCCTCGGCGACGGTGGCTGGATTGGCCTGCACTGGCCCGAAGCGATCGGCGGCGGCGGCCTGACCGCGGCTCACACCGACGCCGTGGAGGAACGCCTGGGATACCACTGGCTGCCTCTGTGTAGTTACCTGCTCGGCGTCAAGACGATCGGCAACGCGATTCTTCGCTTCGCTTCACCTGAGCTCACCGAGCGCGTGTTGCCCGAGGTGATCGCCGGTCAGACCGTGTTCTGCCAGGGCTTCTCTGAGCCGGGTGCCGGCTCCGATCTCGCAGCGTTGCGCACGCGCGCGGTGAAGAGCGCCGAGGGCTATCTCGTCTCGGGTCACAAGATCTGGACGTCCAGCGCCCAGATGGCCGACTGGATCTACCTCGCGGTTCGCACCGACCCAGAGGCAGCCCGCCCGCATCGCGGCTTGTCAGTGCTCATCTGTCAGATGGACGCTCCCG
The DNA here is from genome assembly GCA_050999585.1 of Solirubrobacteraceae bacterium. Taxonomy (GTDB): domain Bacteria; phylum Actinomycetota; class Thermoleophilia; order Solirubrobacterales; family Solirubrobacteraceae; genus Palsa-465. The sequence continues at coordinate 32,148 of JBPCPC010000118.1, forward strand.
GGATCCAGGTGCGGGAGTTTCCGACCCTCGGCGGAGGTGTGCTGTGCGAGGTCTGGCTCGACGAGGTCTTCGTGCCCGAAGACCAACTGGTCGGCGATCTGAACGGAGGCTGGCAGGTGTTGATGGGCACGTTGGATTACGAGCGTGTGACGTCCGAGAAGGTCGGCGTCGTCGCCCGCGTGGTCGACGAGCTCGAAGCGGTCGCTGAGCGCGACGAACATCGGTCTGAGCTGCTCACCGTCCGCGGCGAGCTCGACGCCGCCCGTGAGCTCGGTCGAGAGGCGAGTCGGCAGCTGATGCAGGGATTGCCGGCGAGCGGCGTCTCGTCGATGTGCAAGCTTTCGGTGGCACTGCTCTGCAAGCGCGTGGCGCGCCTCGGCATGGACGTGCTGGGCGCGGAAGCGCTGATCGACGGCGGCGTCAACGACGGGGTCGCCGGGAAGGTAGCTGCACTGCGCCGCGCAACCGTCGGCGCGACGATTGCCGGCGGCGCGTCCGAGATCCAGCGACGCGTGATTGCACGACGGGGCCTCGGCCTTGCTTCCCACTGAGCCCGATTGATGTCACGGTTGCTCGCCACCCCCGAGCTGGCGTTCGAGGCCCGGAACTTCGCCGATTCCGTCGAAGGAGTGGCACTGCTCCATCTCACGAACGACCTGTGGGCACCTGGGCTTCACGCCGACGACCGTAACCCGGAGCTCGACGCCGCGCTGGAGCAGCTCGGCTGGCCGGAGCTCGCCACGGATCGCTCGCTCGCACCACTGATCGCACCCGCAGCCGAACGCCTCGGCGCCGCGCTGGTTTCGATCGCGACCGTCGACCGGTTGCTCGATGCAACCCCGATGGCCGGCGACCTCGTGCGCCATCCGATCGCCGGCCGGCCGCTTGCGCGGCCGCTGCACAGCGGCAACGGGCCCGAGCTCGTGCTCTACGAGGCCGACCACCTGGAGCCGACCACGTATGTCGATGCCTTGGGCGTGCATCGAGCCCGCGGGCTGCGACAGGTGGGGACAATCACCGGAGATCGGGCGCAGCTCCGGCTCAACGCCTGGTGTGCAGCGCAGACCGGCTTCCTCGCGGGGCTCGCGCGCGGGGCACTGGAGATCGCGCTTGAACACGTCACTTCACGCCAGGCATTCGGCCGATCCCTGTCCGCGCTGGACGCCGTGCAGCAGCTCCTGGGCGAAGCGACAATGCGCGCCACCGGGTTGCAACTGCTGCTCGGACTGCCCGCCTCGGCGTCATCGCTCGCCTACGCCGCCGAGGCGGCCAACCTCGTGTGCGCAGCTTGCCAGCAGGTGACCGGCGCGATCGGCTACACAATGGAGTTCCCGCTTCAGCGTCGCTACCGGCGAGCGTCGGCGATCTCCGTCTGGATCCCCGATTGGCTGAACCGCCTCGCTCCGTGAGCAAGCTCGTTTGAAGAGGTGGTGCGCGTTCTCGAGTGCCAAGTGCCCGGCCGCCGTCAACCGCTGCGGAGCGGTCAGACAGGGTTGCTCCTGGTCGTCAAATCCGAAGCCCACGGGCTGGCCGGCGTCGGGTACCCGGGACCAGTGGTCGCCGTACCGACTCGACGTCCTTCCATAACGCCCTTTGTGATCAGGCTCGCGAACCGCTCTTAGACTTTGGCCGATGTCATGCGACGCCGACCGCAGCATCGATCAGGACGATCTTGCTGCGTATCTGAGGGTGCTCGCTCGGCTGGACGAACTGCCAGTCGAGCACCCGGATGCGGTCGCCGTCCGGCGGGCCACCGCAAACGTGTTCAAGACGGTCAAGGAGCGCCGGCGGGCCGAGCGGCGGGCCGCGATCCTCGCTAACGATGAATCGATCACGGCCGCGACGGCAACCGGCGCCCCGGGACGGATCGACGACGAGACCCACGGGCTGCCGCTGCAGCCCGCAGCGGACGGGGCTCACGCCGGCGAGCTCCGGAGGCCGCGCGGCTGCTACGTGTGCAAGACCCGCTACCGCCGAGTGGACGCGTTCTATCACCAGCTCTGCCCGGAGTGCGCGGCGCTCAACCGGGCGCGGCGTGGGGCGCAAACGGATCTGACCGGCCGGCGGGCACTGCTCACCGGCGGTCGGGCCAAGATCGGTATGTATATCGCGCTGCGACTGCTACGCGACGGCGCCGAGACCACGATCACGACCCGGTTTCCGCGTGACGCGGCGCGGCGCTTTGCGGCGATCGAGGACAGCGACGAGTGGCTGCACCGCCTGCGTGTGGTAGCCGTCGACCTGCGCGACCCTGCCCAGGTGATCGCGCTGGCCGACTCGGTAGTTACTGAGGGACCGCTGGACATCCTGATCAACAACGCCGCCCAGACCGTGCAGCGGTCGGCCGCCTCCTACGCGCTGCTCGCCGAGGCGGAGGCGGCGCTGCTGAACCCGGGTCCCGGGCCCGAGCTCGTCATGCTCGGGACGGCCGGGGCCGCTGGTGCGATCTCCACGGGCAGCGACAGCGGGTATCCGGCGCCCCACTGGGCGCCGACGCCGCAGATCCTTACCGAACTGTCGCTCGCCGCACGCTCGGCCTCACCGAAGCGCGTGGCGGCAGGCAGTGCGATCGACGCCGGCGGCCTGATCCCCGACCCGGACCCGATCAACAGCTGGACGCAACCGGTCGAGGGGGTGGATCCGATCGAGCTGCTCGAGGTGCAACTCTGCAACGTCACCGCACCGTTCATCCTGATCAGCCGACTGCGTGGCGCGCTGGCGGCGTCTCCCGCGAGACGGGCCTACATCGTCAACGTCTCGGCGATGGAAGGGCAATTCAGCCGCGGCTACAAGGGCCCCGGTCATCCGCACACGAACATGGCCAAGGCCGCGCTCAACATGCTGACGCGCACGAGCGCACAGGAACTGCACACGGACGGCATTCTGATGACTAGCGTCGACACCGGCTGGATCACCGACGAACGGCCACTGCCGACGAAGCTGCGCTTGGCCGACGCCGGCTTCCATGCTCCCCTCGATCTCATCGACGGCGCGGCCCGGGTCTACGACCCGATCGTGCGCGGCGAGGAGGGCCACGACCTCTACGGCTGCTTGCTCAAAGACTACGAGCCCGCTCCCTGGTGAGCGGTGCCGGCCTCGCCGGAAGAGCTCCAGCTACCGCTCGTCGCCCGAGCTGTCGCCGTCCGCGGTCACGGTGGCGCTGGGGATCGGTTGATCGCTGTGCTGGGGTGCGGCTGTCTGCAGTTTCAGCGCGCTGGTGACGAGCGGGAAGTGGCTGAACGCTTGCGGTGTGTTCCCGAGTTGACGCGCGGCGGTGGGGTCCCATTCTTCGCTGAGGAGTCCGACGTCGTTGCGGAGGGCGAGGAGGCGTTCGAACAGCTCCGTCGCCTGGATCTGCTGGCCTGCCATCTGCAGCGCGTCGACGAGCCAGAACGAACACGCGAGGAACAGGCCTTCCCCGCCGGGTAGGCCGTCGTCAGAGTCGCCGGTCTGGTAACGCTTGACGAAGCCGTCCTCGGTGAGATGCTGCTGGACCGCCGTGATGGTTCCGAGTACTCGTGGATCGGTCGGGGGCAGGAATCCGACCCGAGGAATCATCAGCAGGCTGGCATCCAGAGCTGCGGAATCGTAGGACTGGGTGAACGTGTTGAGGTCGGCGTTGAAGCCGTGAGCAAGCACGTCGGCGTGAATCGTGTCGCGCAGCTGTTCCCAGCGGTCCGCGGGCCCGGGGAGGTCGCGGTGGCCACGGATCGCTTTGACCATGCGGTCGGTGCCGACCCAGGCCATAACCTTGGAGTGGGTGAAATGACGCCGGGGGCCTCGCATCTCCCAGAGCCCGTTGTCGGGCTGGTCCCAGTTGCCCTCGAGGTGGTTCATGAGCGCGAGCTGGACGTCCCAGGCGTCGTCGTGGTGGCTGATTCCGGCGTTGCGAGCCAGAGATAGGCCGTCGAGGGTCTCCCCCCAGACGTCGAGTTGAAGCTGGTCGGAGGCGGCGTTGCCGACCCGAACCGGCTTGGAGTTCTCATAGCCCGCCAGCCAGGGCAGCTCACTTTCGGGCAGGCGGCGGGTGCCGTCCAGGGCATACATGATCTGCAGGTCTGCCGGGTCGCCCGCGACCGCGCGCAGCAGCCATTCTCGCCACGCTCTGGCTTCTTGCACGTAGCCGGCGGCCAGCAGCGCTTGCAGGGTGGAGGTGGCATCGCGCAGCCAGCAGTAGCGGTAGTCCCAGTTCCGCGGGCCGCCCAGCTGTTCGGGCAGCGAGGTCGTGACCGCGGCGACGATCCCGCCCGTCGGCCGGTACGTCAGCGCCTTGAGCGTGAGCAGCGATCGGGTCACGGCGTCCGCGTAGCGTCCGGACATCGACGTGCCGCTGGCCACCCAATCGGTCCAGAAACCCAAAGTGTCAGCAAGGGCTTGCTCTGGGTCGACGATCTTCGGGGCGGGTTCGTGGCTGGGATGCCAGGTCAGCACGAACGGAACCCGGTCGCCGGGCCGGACGGTGAACTCCGACACGGTGGCGAACTCCTGGCCCTCGGTCGAGACCGGCGTACGCAGGCGTACGCAGTCGGGACCGGCGACGGCCAGGACCTGATCGCTGTGATGGCGCACCCACGGCACGACCCGGCCATAGTCAAAGCGCAACCGCAGGCTCGATCGGACCGCAACCGCACCGCTGATCCCCTCGACGATGCGCACCACGTCGGGAGCGTGCCCGCGCGGCGGCATGAAATCGGTGATCCGGACCGTCCCGTCCGGCGTGACCCACTCGGACTCCAAAACCAGGGTGTTCTCGACGTAGCGCCGAGTCGTGCAGGTCCCGCCGCAGACGGGCGCGACCTGCCAATGCCCCGCATCCGGAGTGTCCAGCAGCGCCGCGAAACAGGCTGGGGAGTCGAAGCGGGGTACACACAGCCAATCGACCGACCCGCCGGTGCTGACCAGCGCCGCCGTCTGGAGGTCTCCGAGGACCGCATAATCCTCAATTCGTGCCATGCCGCCGATTCTCGCAGGCCCCGGCAGCACAGTACCTTGCGTCGTGGACCGAACGTGAATCTCACTTCGACAGAGGGAGCTCCGGATGTTGCTGGCAGACAAATCGATCGTCGTCACGGGCGGCAACAGCGGCATCGGGGAGGCGATCGTGCTGGCCGCTGCGACGGAGGGCGCCAACATCACGATCGATTACGTCGCTCACCCGGAGGAGACGACCGAGCTCATCGCCAAGGTGCAGGCGGCGGGCGGACACGGGGTCGGCGTCCAAGCCGACGTCTCCCAGGCCGCGGATCTGCAGCGCATGATGCAGACCGCTGTGGACACCTACGGTCGACTCGACGTGCTGATCAACAACGCCGGGATCGAGACCCGCACGTCGCTGCTGGAGACCACCGAGGCTGATTTCGACAAGGTCATGGCGATCAACCTCAAGAGCGCGTTCTTCGGCAGCCAGGCTGCGGCCGAGCAGTTCATCGCTCAGGGCGACGGTGGGTTGATCCTGAACATCTCCTCGGTACACGAGGACTGGCCGATGCCCGGTAATGTCGCCTATTGCGTCTCCAAGGGCGGCGTACGAATGCTGACCCGGACAGCCGGAGTCGAACTCGGCGGCCATGACATTCGCGTCGTCAATATCGCTCCCGGGGCGGTGAGCACGCCGATCAACGCGTCCACCGAGAGTGACCCGGCCAAGCTGAAGGCCCTCGATGCCGCTATCCCCCTCGGGCGGATGGCGAAGCCCAGCGAGATTGCCGACGTGGTCGTGTTTCTCGCTTCAGGCAAAGCCGCCTACATGACCGGCACAACCGTGTTCATCGACGGTGGCATCATGCAGGGCAGCGTCGGATTGTGAGCGCCACGGTGCCCTCGACGCCGCCGAAAGTTCTCGTCGTTGGAGCCGGGTTCGCCGGGTTCTTCGCGGCCCGCCGGCTGTGTGGTGCGGGCGTCGATCTTACGGTGCTGTCGGCAACCGACGGATTTCTCTACGCGCCATTGCTGCCCGACGTGGCGGTCGGCACCGTCGACCCGCGCTCTGCCGTCATCCCGCTGGCTTCGACGCTGCGGGGGGCACAGATCGTCCGCGGTCACGCCACCAGCGTGGATCTCGAGGCCAACACCGTCAGCTACACCGACATCGAGGGTGAGACCGGTCATCTGACCTATGACCGGGTGCTGCTGGCCCCCGGCAGCGTCACCCGGCTGCTCGACATCCCCGGTCTGGCGGACCACGCAATCGGACTCAAGACGATCATCGAAGCTCTCTACCTGCGTGATCACCTGTTGCGGCGCTTGGAGTCAGCCAGCGTGCTCACCGACCCCCGCCGGCGGCGGGCGGCGCTGACGTTCGTCATCGTCGGCGCCGGGTACGCGGGCGTCGAGCTGACCGCGCAGATGGCGCGACTGACCGAGAACCTGCTGCCGCTCTATCCGCAGTTGCGTGCTGACGACGTCCACTGGTTGCTGGTGGACGCGGCCAAGGCGGTGATGCCCGAGCTCGGCAGCCGGTTGGGCCAATCGGCGATGGAGCTGCTCCAGCGGCGCCGGGTCGACGTGCGCCTCGGCGTCAGCGTCACCGGTGTCACCGACAGCCAGGTCACCCTCACCGATGGCACCGTCCTGGATTGCAGCACCGTGATCTGGTGCGCGGGGGTCACGGCGAGCCCTCTGATCGCCCGCCTCGGTCTGCCCACCACCAAAGGTCGCCTGAACGTCGATGCCTGCCTGCGGGTCCCCGGCCACCCCTTGGTTTATGCGATCGGTGACACGGCGGCGGTTCCGGACCTGACCGCGGCGCCCGGCCCTCACGGCGCCCAACCGCTCTGTCCCCCGACTGCGCAGCACGCAATGCGTCAGGCCACCGCGGTTACGCGCAACATCCTGGCCGACCTCGATCTCGGCGAGAGCTCGGCGCGGCCGTATCGCCACCACGACCTCGGCCTGGTGGTCGACCTCGGAGGCCCGGACGCCGCGGCCACGCCCCTCGGCGTGCACCTTCGCGGACGGCCCGCCAAGCTCATCACCCTCGGCTATCACCTCTACGCCCTGCCCACGTTCAACCGACGGTTGCGGGTTGGCCTGGACTGGGCGTTGGCCGGTCGCCGTCCCGATGACGTCTCGTTGGGCACGCCCGTCTCGGCGGCGCTGATCACGCGCGCCGAAGACGCGGATGGCTGAACGATCACTGCCGATCGCCCCCCACCCGAGCTGCCCTCGGGACAGTCCAGGTCACAAGATTCGGCGCAGCACGACGTCGTTGGCCGGGCCGGGAAGATCATCACCACGGTGGTCCGCAAGGACGCCGATGGGGGCTGGCATCGGCTGCCATGGGGATGTGAATTCCTCGGCACGGCGATCCTGCTCAGCGGCGGCCTCTCAGCGGTGTTCCTGGATTTCGGGCCCTCGAGCCCAATCACTCCACACCTGTCGAGCATGTCGGCTCGCCTGTTGCTCACCGGCCTGCTGTTCGCCGGCACCGGCAGCCTCGTAGCGTTGAGCCCGATCGGGCGCCGCAGCGGCGCTCACCTGAATCCGGCCGTGACCGTGGCGTTCTAGACCCAGCACAAGGTGCATCCTCATGACCTCGCCGGCTACGTGATCGCGCAGTTCCTCGGCGCCATCACCGCCGCCGTGGGTCTGCGGCTGGCGTGGGGCCACACCGCCGGCGTGCTGCACCTGGGTGCCACGCAACCCGGCCACGGGTTCACCCCGATTGGAGCCGTCGGACTGGAAATGCTCATGACCGCCGCACTGATTCTGATGATCTTCTTTCTGACCTCCAGCACCCGCACCGCCCGCTGGACACCACTCGGAAACTGGCTGCTGGTGGCCACTTTGGTGTGGCAAGGCGCCCCCTACACCGGCACCAGCCTCAACCCCTCACGCAGCCTCGCACCCGCTCTGCTCGCCCCCCAGCTGCAGCATCTATGGGTTTACATCGCGGGCCCGCTGGCTGGGGCCGGCCTAGCCACCGCGATCTTCGCAACGTTTCGGTCGACGACGACGCTGACGGCCAAGCTCTTCCACGACCCGCGTTACCCCAGCACCCTTGGGTCAGCGCTTCCCACCCGCATCAGCGCGTAGTTTCCCGGCGCTCGCGTCAGTCATTGATGTCCAGAACCGGCGTGATGTCCGGCAGTTGGTGCCCTGCCTCGGCATGCTCGTTGGGCACCACCGCAGTGCCCAGGGCGAAGAATTCGATCACGTGGCTGCCCCAGCCGTGGTTGTTCTCGTGCAGCTTGACCTCCACGATTCCCAGGACGCCACCACCGATCGCCTCGGCCTCCTTCTGCATGCGTTCCATCGCCAGCTCACGAGCGTCATACAGCGCCTGGGTGTACTGCTCGAGCTCGACATTCTGCCCCGTCTGGCGTAGAGACTGCATCATCCCGCGGTGGGCGACGTGGTAGACACAGTTGCCCATGACCAGGCCGACCGGGCGCTTGCCGGTCTGCATCAGGGTCCAGAACGCCTGACCCGAGAGGTCGCTGGTGAACGGGCGTCCGTTGGGCGCGCGGTGGAGCTTGCCGCCCTTGTGCTTGATCGCGGTGCCGATCGCGATGAACTCCGCCATGTCCGCGCCCCACTCGTAACGCCCGATATCCAGGCGCACGCCAACGATGCCGTCCGCATCCAGTTGCTCGGCCTCTTCCTCCATCCTCGTCATCGCGAGTTCGCGGGCGGAGTACATCGCTTGTGTCAGGACACCCATCTCCTGGCTTGCCTTCCAGTTCGATTGCTGGAAGCCGATGTGGTAGATGCTCGAGCCCACCACCAGCCCGACCGGCTCAAAGCCGGCCTTCTCCACGCACAGGTACTCGTTCACCGACAGGTCTGACGTGAACAGCCCCCGCGCGTTCATCTGGAGGCGTTCGCTCGCGTGCTCCGCGAGTCCTTCGGTGCTCGTCGGATCGTAGGTAGACATCAGATGATCTCCTGAACTGTGGGTGAACTAGACACCGAAGTTGATCGACATCACCGGCACGCCGAGCGGGGCCGGATGCGGCTCGTGGGCGCCGAGTGCAATCGCGGTGCCCAGCACGTGCATAGAGACGATGAAGTAGTGCTGAGTGAAGCCGGCCGACTCAAACTCATGATGGTGGATGTCGTGGGTCAGCGTCGAGATGACCATGTCGTTCGCACCAATCTCCTGCGCTTGGCGGCGCACCTCGGCCATCGCGAGATGTCGGGCGGCGTAAACGCCTTCGGTGATCTCGGTCATCTCCTGGTTGCCCCACCAGGAACCCATCATCTGGTTGGCCCGCATGCTCAATGCCGCGCAGACCACTGAGGTATGGCCGATAACGCCGAGCGTCTCGGCACCGATACGGCGAAGCTTGTCGACGTCCTGGCCTGAGAGGGCGCACATCCGCGGTCCACCGTGACCGCGAACCGGAAGCACGGTCTCGCGGACCGCGGTGCCGAAGACCACGTACTCGACGTTGCCCGGATCCCCGAGGAAGCCCTTGGCGGTCATCTCGATGCCGATGACCGCGTCGGCGCCGGCGAACTGGGCCTCCTGGCGAAGCCGGTCAAACGATCGCTGACGCGACAAGTTCCACGGCTTGGCAAAGGAGCGCATCTCCTGGATGCCGCCCCCATAAGTGGACCAACCATAGTTCTGCCAGCCATGCTGGACGACCGATGAGCCCATCACCTGGGCGACCGGCGTCAGGCCGGAGGCCTGGGCAAGCGCGTACTCCTTGGCGCTCAGATCGCTGCTGAACACCGGTGAGCTCGCCACCGCGACTGACTTCAGTCGTTGTTCGGCTCCAAGCGGGATTCCTCCGTCCTTGATCCGCTCGAGATCAACCGCCGCCGCCTGGCGCTCTTCCTCGCTGAGCGATTCTGCTCGCTTGCCGAATAGTGGCACGGTCCTCAGCCATGCTAGCCAGCTCTCATAGCCCGTCAGCATTTGAATTCTTCGGCAGAGCCGAGGACTCCAGCCGGCCGACCGCATCAAATCCGGGCCTTCACCGCGCGTTGCACTCGCGGCCTCGGGTTCCGTCACGTTTGCTGACCAGCCGGACATGATCGGGTCAGATGGCGGGCCACGCACCGATCGATGTCGAGCGCCGGATCCATTTCGACGCCCTGTTTGACCGGCACTACTCGGCCGTGCGAGCGTACGTCGCGCGCCGCAGCAGCAGCGCGAGCGTCGTGGATGACGTGCTCTCGGAGACGTTCCTGGTCTCCTGGCGGCGTATCGACTCGGTTCCAGCCGACGGTCTGCCCTGGCTGCTGGGGGTGGCTCGACGAGTCCTGGCCAACCAGCGGCGTGCCGAGGCGCGCCGGGGTGCGCTGCTGGAGCTGCTTGCGAGCGCGCCGCCGCGACGGCCGATCGTCGAGCCGGCCGGCGAGGTGTTCGGCGAGCTTGGGGAGGCAATCGCGGCGTTGTCGGCGCGGGAGCGCGAGGCGCTGCTGCTGGTGGCCTGGGAGGGACTAGATCCGCAGCGCGCGGCGCGAGTCGTGGGGTGCCCTCCGACTGCATTCAGGGCGCGGTTGTACCGCGCGAGACGCCAGCTCGCCGCCCGGCTGGCACCGACGGGACGAAGCGCGATTGACCGAGGAGGCACGATGAACCACGAGGATTCCCTGCTCACGCTGTCGCGACGATCGCCCCCGTGGCGATCGTCGTGCTCCTCGTGATCGGCATCCACCATCGACCGAGCAGTGTCTCACGGCGGGGCGGCTCGACCGAGCTGGTTCTCCCCGGCTCCGGGAAGGCCCAGACGCTGCTGTTGATCGGGTCAGATCACCGCGCCGGCGAGCCCTACAGGGCAGCCAACACCGATGCGATGCTGCTCGTCCGCCTCGACCCCGGCGCGACCACGATCGATGTGCTGTCGGTGCCTCGGGACCTCGGCGTCAGCATTCGAGCGGTCGGCGGCACCTTCACCGGCAAGCTCAATTCGGCCTACGGCCTTGGTGGCCCGGGCCTACTGCTCAGCATTCTCAAGACACGGGTGTTTCCGGGGCTGGTGGTCAACCACATCATCGACTTCAACTTCCAGGGCTTCTCTCAGCTCGTCGACGCGCTCGGGTGCGTGTACGGCGATATCGCCCACCGGTACTTCAATGACACGGCGCAGACCGACTACTCCAGCATCGACCTGCAGGCGGGCTACCAGAAGCTATGCGGCCCCCAAGCACTCAGTTCGTCCGCTTCCGCCACACCGACACCGACCTCATGCGCGAGGCCCGTCAGCAGGATCTCCTGCGCTGGGTGAGCGATGGCGTCTCCCTCGGCAACGTGCTCAGCAATCGGGAGCGGTTGTTTGCGATCATCGGACGCCACGCACAGACCGATCTCGGCCTGCGCTCCGTCGACGGCCTGATCCAGCTGTTCAACCTGGCGCTCAACTCCGCCGGACACCCGTTGCAGCAGATCCCATTCCCCGCGGTGCTGCCCCGTTGCGGCGCCGGCGCGGCCTGCGCCCTCACCGCCACACGAGCCGCCGAGGCCGCCGCCTACCAGCGCTTCCTCGAAACTGGAGCGACCGCGGCGAGCCCGTCCCCGTCGGCCTCGACCTCGCCGCCGGGGGCATCCGGTGACGGCGGCGCCGCGGCCGTCATGCAGGACACCGCCGACGGCCACGCGCAGGCGGCGGCACTCGGCAGCCCCGGCTTGCCTGTGTACTACCCGGCCGTGATCGCCAAGGGCTCCAGCTACTGCTCGGACGCAACCGGCAACTGCCGCGTGGCGCCGAACGCGACCAGCCGCTATGCCAATGCCTACCCGCGGGCGTACGAGATCCAGGCGGACGGCCACACCTATCCGTCCTACCGGATGACGCTGGTCCTGAACCCTGCCCGTGGCGAGTACTACGGCGTGCAGGGCACGGACTGGTCCGATCCGCCCATCCTCGGCCACCCGTTCCAGACCGAGATCGTCAACGGGCGCCAGTTGCGCGAGTACGGCACCGCCTCGGCGCTGTCGATCGTCGCCTTCAGCACGCCGAGCGGGACCTACTGGGTCTCCAACACGCTCACCAACTCGATCTCCGGGCACGAGCTGATCGCGATCGCTGCGTCAATGCGACCAGCGGGGTAGAAGTTGTTGCCCGCCGCGCGAGTCTGCGGGAACCAGGCGGACATCGGGTTCGACGTCAGCCACCCGCGCGTGCCTTGCGTTCACGGCTGAACTCCCACCACGGCCGCGCCGGATGACCGTCCGCGTACGCAACCGCCGCGACGAACGTGTCAAGTAGGCACGGGTCGTGCCGGTGGCCGTCAAGCGCGCACAATCGTTCAAACAGCTCGGCGGGGTTTCGACCGCACAGCTGGTCAGGATGCGTGACGCCAAGCCGTGCGAGCTTGCCTGCCACGGCTGGTCCGATATTGGGGAACCGACGTCAAGTCATTGGTCATCACGGAGATGATCGCGCACGCCGGGTCGGGCGTCTTGCAGAAAACGGCCAATCACGATGCCGGAACTGGCCGGGCCGACGCGCTCACGGCCTGGGCGGTCAAGGCTCAGCCGGGGGTTCGGAGAGGCTGAGCCAGCGGTCCAGTTCGTCCAGAACGGTTCCGACGATGGGGTGCAGTTCGTCGGCGATCTCGGCTTGGGAGCCACCTTCGTGGGTGCGTCGGCCGGCGTGGCTGATGATGATCTGGAACACGCTGGCGACGGCGATCCCTTGGAGCTTGGCCACCTCTGTCCGGACGGGAGTGGTGTCGCTGATGGCGGCGGCAATCGCGTCGGCTTGGCGGTTGGTCATCTCCAGCGACAACCGGTGGACGGTCGGACTGATGAAGGCCAGGTAGCCCAGCTCGCCCCGCCAGCGCTCGGGTGCAATGCTCGGGATCCCGTCCACGGAGGCGAGCACGAAGCCCCGGATGGCGGCGGCTGCGCTGACGCCCGGGGGGCGGGTCCGAATCAGATCGCCCAGCCGATCTTGGATCTGCTGGTCGCGGTCGATGACCAGCTGCTCCTTGGTCCGAAAGTAGTTGTAGACAGTCTGCTCGGAGACTTCGGCTTCGTGGGCGACGTCGCTGACGGCGACCTGCTCGTATCCGCGCTCGGCGAACAGCCGCGCCGCAACATCGGCGATCAGCCGACGCGTGCGCGCCTTTTTGCGGTCGCGCAGTCCTGGGCTGGCCATTCGCGGATCGTAGCGAAGGACACGGTCGAGTCTAATGTTATAGTTGACTCGAGATTTAGACTACTCCATACCTTCCGGGAGCTACTGAGCGACCAAGGCGCGCTCTCAGCGCCAAGAAAGGAGCCTCCATGGCTACCTGCAACTCTGACCGTGTTTCCCAAATCCTCGCGCTAATGAAACAGGGCGACGACGCGTTCAACCGCCGCGACAGGAGTGCGATGAATGCCACCCACCACCCCGACATGATCGCGCACATAACGGGTAGCGCCGAGCCGATTTACGGCCGGGATGCTCACGCTGCCGCCATGGACGGAATGTTCCGAGCGTTTCCCGATGTCCACGTCGACAACGATCCCTACCCGGTCCAGTTCGGTCAGGGAGACTGGATGACCGTGGTCACCACGGCCACGGGAACCTTCAGCGGCGAACTGGCCCTGCCCGACGGGACAGTGATCCCCGGGACCGGCAGGTCCTTCGAGCTCAACTTCTCCACCCCGGCGAAATGGGAGGGCGACCAACTCGTCGAGGAGTACGTGTTCTGGGACTCAGCGCTCATGGCCCAGCAGATCGGGCTGGCATAGCCCATGATCCTCATCACGACAGCTGGGAAGGTGGGCTCCGAAGCGGCTCGACTGCTAGCGCAACGCGGCGTTCCCGTGCGGGTGCTGGCCCGTGATCCGGAGAAGGCGACCGCGCTGACGCAGGCAGGAGTCGACGTCGCCGAAGGCGACCTCGAAGCCCCGACGACGATCGACGCAGCGATGCAGGACGTCACGACGGTGGTGCTCGTCAGCCCAGCGGTTCCGGCCCAAGAGCTCAGCGTGATCGACGGTGCTGCACGTGCGGGCGTTGGGCACGTGGTGAAGATCACCAGCAAGGCGTCGACGGACTCACCGATCGCTCGGCAACGCGGACAGGCCGAGACTGAAGCCAGGCTGATTGCCTCCGGGCTGGGCTACACCCTCCTGCGCAGCAACTTCCACATGCAGAACTTCCTCATGTTTGCACCCACGATCGCGAGGACGAACAGCTTCGGCTCCTCAGCCGGTGCCGGGCAAGTCGGCCTCATCGATGCCCGCGACGTCGGGGCCGTGGCCGCGGGGTCGCTACTTCACCCGCCGCCCACATTGGAAAAACATACCTGCTCACCGGGCCGAGTCGGGTCGCCGAAGGCGACGCGGCCTGGCTGTCTGAGGACGTGCCGGCGGTCCTCGGTCGCCCGGCGCGCTCCTTGAGGCAGTTCGCCACCGACCACGCCGCGGCGTTCTCCTGATCCTCCGTCAGATATCCGCTCGACAACTGCTTAAAAGGGGGATGGCCATGCCGTTCAACGCCGTCACCGGAGCCGCGGACCACCTCGGGCGGCTCGCCGTTCGGGAACCGTTGCACGCGACGTGACCGCCTCCGACGCCGTCGCGGTGGGCGCTCGGTCTCAGCTGAGCGCGCGCGATTCACCGCTCAAGTTTCAGTAGACTGGTTCCGCGGTCTCGGTAACGGTCCGACCGACTACACCGAACACCTAACAAATCGCCAAACTGGGGCCGGCAGCAGCATGGAACACTGTTGCGGTGCTCGACGGGGCCTTGCTCAGACGCCTGACGGTTCGCGGCGCCCTCAGAGTCCCCGAGGTCACCATCTACTTCTGGGTAATCAAGGCGCTGTCGACAGCGTTCGGGGAGTCGACGTCTGATTACCTCGTTCACGCGATGGATCCCGTGATTGCCGTTGTGCTCGGGCTCTTCGTCTTCGTCCTAGCGCTATCCCTGCAGTTCTTTGTCCGCCGTTACGTCGCGTGGACCTACTGGCTGGCCGTCGCCGCGGTGGGCGTTTTCGGCACGATGGCGGCCGATGTGCTCCACGTCCGCTTCGGTGTCCCGTACGCGGTCTCCAGCGTGATCTACGGCGTCGTGTTGGTCGCGGTGTTCGTCGGCTGGCACATGACCGAGAAGACGCTGTCGTTTCACACGATCGACACTCCTCGTCGAGAGGCGTTCTACTGGGCCGCTGTCGTGGCGACCTTTGCGATGGGGACCGCGATTGGCGACCTGATGGCGTACACCTTCGGGTTGGGGTACTTCGCCTCCGGGCTGATCTTCGCCGGGGTGATCATGATTCCCGCCATCGGTTACTGGCGGCTCGGCTGGAATGCGATCTTTGCCTTCTGGTTTGCCTACGTGGTGACCCGACCACTTGGCGCGTCGTTCGCCGACTGGTTGGGCAAGCCTCCGAGCGTCGGGGGACTCGGCTGGGGCAGCGGAACCGTCGCGCTGGCGCTCGCGATCATGATCTTCTTTCTGGTCGCCTTTCTGGCGACCACCCGGCGCGATGTGCAGAGGATCGAGCGAGGCGCGGGCGTGGCCGATGACGCGCGCCTTCGGGCTATGACGGCCTCGTCGGAGACGATCGATTAGGCGAGCGTCGCCGGCGATCTCTGCACGCCCCGCACGAGAAGCTTTCCCACAACCCTTTGATGCGGTGGCGTGACGGCGGCCGATTCCCCGCTCAGCGGTGCTCGGTCGCTCGGCCCGCTACTCGTGGTCGTCCGAAGCAGCAGTCTCGGGGTCGTCCGAACGACCCGCCCAGATGGCTGCTGTTTCGTGAAAGGGAAAGTCTTGCAGCATCAGCTTTTACTTGCTCGTCTGC
>JBPCPC010000126.1:0-3936 GCA_050999585.1 Solirubrobacteraceae bacterium
AATGGAAATGGGTCCACGCGTACTAACAGGCTGATGAGAAGAGCCCGGTGACGGGAGACTGTCACGCCGGGATTCTGTGGGAGCCGGGGGCTGCGACGCCTCCGGCCACCCGACCTCAACCGGCCTCCGGAGGCGGTCATAGGGGCCAGCACGTGACTCAGCCGCAATGCGACCTTTGAGCCTTTAGCGAAAGAGCCGTCACTCCAGCAATGAGAATTGGCGTGTGAGTCCCCGCGGCATCCGGCGCGCGCCGTGACCGATGCTCGGGATTTAGCCCTTGTGGATCAGGGTGTAGCGGACGGTCTGCACCCGGATCAACCCGTCGCGGAACACGAACGTATCGATCCCGTCGTCTGCCTTGGTGTTTTCCGACTCGGCCTTCCATTCGAGCAACATGATGTCGTTCTCAAATATCTGCGTCGGCAGCTCCCAGCTGGCGCCGGGAAGATCGCCGAGCAGCTTGACGAACCCCTCCCGCACCCCGTCTTTGCCCGTGCGAACACCTTCCGGCGTGATGAACAGAGCGTCCTCGGCGTAGTCGCTGACGATGCCGGCGAGATCCTCGGCTATCAGCACCTCACCGTGATGTTGAAAGACCTCTTGTGGGCTTCGCGCCATCTTGCCTCCATATATGCAGGGGTTGCGTCCACGGTACAGCTGATTGACCACCCCCGTGTCTCGCCCCGACGCCCCGCGCGTAATTTACGACACCCGTCTCGCCGGACTGCTTCCGCCCAGACAGTTGGAGCGGACCGGGCCGAGTTTGGCTTCATCCAGCACGAGCTGATCTAAGGCGATCAGCGCGCTGTAGTGACGTGGGGTGACGTTCTGCTCGACCAGCGTGTGCCTAATGCCGCCGCGAATCAGTGCCGACGCGGGCCAGCAGATACCCGGTGCTGGCTTTCAGATCGGCCGGCTCCACGAAGCGCGGTTGGGGATCACGCGGTCTCGTGCCTGCGGTCGCCACTAGATACATGTTATATGATGATCATTTATCATGTCAATAGCGCTCGGCGCTCGACTTCCGCGAGGACCTGATGGCTCAACAGCCCCACGACATGCGTGACCGAATCTGTCTGTTGACTGGCGCTACGAGCGGCATCGGCCGCGAGACCGCGCTGGGCTTGGCGTGCTCAGGCGCCCGGGTGCTGATCGTGGCGCGCGATCGCGAACGCGGCGAGACGACGGTGAGGGACATCGGTGCCGCTGCGGCCTCACCCGACAGCGTTGAGCTGTTCGTGGCTGATCTGGCAAGCCAGCAGGACGTGCGAGACCTCGCCCACCAGGTGAGTCACGGCCACGAGCGTCTCGACGTCCTCGTGCATAACGCCGGCGCGGTCAACCGCGAGCGGCGGGTCACCGTCGACGGCATCGAGGCCACCCTGGCGGTCAACCACCTTGCCCCCTTCTTGCTGACCGAACTGCTCGCGCCCCTCCTGCACGCTACCGCGGGCTCGCGCGTGGTCACGGTCAGCTCCTACATGCACAGCCGGGTCAAGAAGATCCCTTGGGACGACCTTCAGTCCGAGCATGCCTACAGCCCCTCGGCGACCTACAACCTGACCAAATTGATGAACCTGCTCTTCACCTACGAGCTCGCACGGCGCTGGGCCAGCAGCAGCACCACCGCCAACTCGCTGCACCCTGGATGGCCGCTGAGGACCAACCTCGGCCGCGAGCAGACCGGCCCTGCCGGCATCTTTGACCGCGCCACCAAGCTCCTCGGTGGATCGGCGGCCAAAGGCGCGCAAACCAGCCTCTACCTTGCCGGCTCGCCGGATGTCGCGGGCGTCACCGGCCAGTACTTCGCCCGCCGCAAGCCTGCCAAGTCCTCTGCGCTCTCCCACGACACCGCCGCTGGACAACGCCTGTGGACAGCTAGCGCAGAACTCTTGCCGACCCAAGCCACAGTCACCGGTCCCTGAAGCGTCCGCGGACCGCGTGTGCGCAGGCCAATACGTTCATGAAAGTAAACACGAACGTGACCGAAGCGCGCCGTCCCGGCGCCATAGACTGGCCGCGTGGGCCTGATTGAACCCGAGGACATGATCGAGGCCGAGCCGTTGCCGGGCTGGAAGGGGCGCTTCTTTCACTCCGAGAACATGACCTTCGCGCACTACGAGGCTGGCACCGACGCGGTGCCGATACACGAGCACCACCACGGGCAGGAAGTGGTTTGGAATGTGGTCCAGGGGACCGTCGCGCTTGCGATCGACGGGACTGAGCACACACTGCACGCCGGGTCCGCCGCGGTGATACCGCCAAACGTCCCGCATCGCGCCTTCGTGATCGCCGACGCCAAGGTGGTCGTCGTCGACCATCCGGTGAGGCGCCAGATCCCCGGCTCGGCGCACGATCGCGCCCCCGCCACCGATCAGCTGTAGGGCGTCGTATCGCCGATCAAGAATCGCGGCCAACGCTGAAAAGGTCACAGCGCCGCGCTCGATGTTCTGTCTGAGCCTGCGCATAGAGACGCGTTCAGCCCGTGGGCGTGTACGCGGCGGCCAACCGGCGCGGGCGGCGAGGCCAGGCGCCCGCCCGGTGTTCAGCCCGCTTGATCCGATGCCGCTGGTCGTCTATCGCGCCGTCCGGCCTGCGCGATCTCGCGCTGGCGTGAGTGCGCTCAGCGCCGCGTGACGGTCAGATCCAGCGCTTGCGCTTGAAGTAGATCCGGAAGCCGATCGCCGAGGCCACCAGCAGCCCGATCCCGAACACCCAGAACGTCCAGTAATTGTTGATGATGTGGCCGGTCAGGAAGGCGAAGTTCTGCCCGAAGAACCCGGTCAGGAACGTCAGCGGAAGGAAGATGGTGGCGATGATCGTCAGCTGCTTGTTGACCTCGCCCTGGCGGTTGGCAACCGTTGAGAGGTACATGTCGGTGGCGCCTGAGAGCAGGTCGCGATAGGAGTCGACCAGCTCCGAGACGCGGATCAGCGTGTCGTAGAGGTCGCGGAAGTACAGCCGGTCGTCGGTCTCCAGTCCCGGCAGCTCGGCGATCCGGTCGGCGTTGCGGGCGAACATGTCGCGCATCGGCGAGACGACGCGGCGCATCGCGACGAGGTCGCGCTTGAGCGCGAAGATGCGCTGCAGCTCCTCTGTCGTCGGGTTGTCAATCACCTGCTGCTCGACGTCGTCGATGTCGTCGTCGGTACGCGAGAGCACCGGCACGAACGTCGAGATAACCGCATCCAGGACCTTATAGACGAGGAACTGCTCAGAACGGATCGGCTGGTCGTCATAGCGGCGGCGCAGATCCGCCAGCGCCGCGAACGGGCGGCGGTGGATCGTGACCACGTACTCGCCGGAGATGATCAGGTGGACCTCGCGCAGCAGCGGGCCGCCGGACTCCATGCCTTCATCGACGCCGAACACGACCATGAACATGTAGCCGTCGTACTCCTCGATCTTCGGGCGCTGCTTGAAGGTGCGGGCGTCCTCGACGGTCAGCGGGTGGAGCGTGATCAGCTTCGCCAGCTTGGCCAGATCTTCATCGGTCGGCCCCTCAAGGTCGATCCAGACAAAGCCCTGGCGCTGAAGCTGCGCGGTGAGATCGTCGTGATCGGGATTGTGCAGGCAGGGCACCCGCAATCCATTGCGGGCAGCCACCGGATCGCCAGAACTCACCCTGCCTAAGCTACCAACCGCCGCTGACGCTGGCCGGAGACGAGCGCCGCCGCGGCCTTCTTGGGCTTGGCCGTGGCGGGCTTCTTCGCCATCGCATAGATGCCGAAGACGACGGCGGCGAGGCAGAACACCCCACCGGCGGCGACGATCAGATAGTTGAGGCCCTTGCCACCGGAGCTTGACGTCTTAGCCCGGATCCACCGATCGGCTGGGGCCGGGACGGTTGAAGCGGCCGATCTGGCTGGTTTGTGGGGGCCGGGGGGTGGTGAGGGGTGTGACCGTTTCGCGCAGTGTCTCGTCGCTTGCGCGGAA
>JBPCPC010000194.1:0-24740 GCA_050999585.1 Solirubrobacteraceae bacterium
CCTGCTCCCGCATGCCCGCCGGAGGAGGCCCTGTGTCTGGGTGCGCGTTGTTGTGTCCCGCCCAACCGCGTGCGGGGAGCCCTCTCCCTCGGCCCAGCTGGGTGCCTGGGCGCTGCAGTGGTTCTCGTGCTACCTGCTGCTGGTCGCGCTCGGGCTTGACCACCAGGCGGGCTTCGCGGGGGCCGCGGCGGTGCTCTTCGCGGTCAACATCACCGCGGTCCTGCCCGCGACGCCGGCCAACCTGGGCGTGTTTCAGGCGGCCTGCGCGGCGGTGCTGCACACCGGCTGGCACGTCGGGTTCGGCACCGGGGTGGCCTTCGGGGTGATCCTGCAGGCGGTCGAAGTGGCGACCGCGATCCTGATGGGAGCGCCGTCGCTGCTGAAGGAGGGCATGTCCTGGCGCGAGGTGCGCCTGCGCGCGATGCAGGCCGCTCCGGTCAAGCTTCCGGATCACTCGCGGCGCTCGCGCACCCTTGACGCCAAGCGCTGAGGTCTGACTCGGGCGCTCCGCCGCGCGGAGCGTTGAAGACCTCGATCGAGGAGAACTTCCCCGCCTGCAGTCGCACGACGCAGAGGATGCTGGCCACGCTCAGCTCGGCGCCGCGGGCTGGTTCTTCACCCCGACCGCGGGGAATGGCCGTGTCGGTGCCGGTTTGCGACGGGTGGGGAGGTGGTCAGGCGCCGGTCAGCGCCGGCTCGTCGGCGTCTGCGGCGTCGCTTTCGGTGCCGCTCTCGGTACCCGGGGCGGTCGGATCGGCGTCGGGCAGGGTCGCCAGCCGGGTCGGGTCTTTCTCGGTTCCGGCGACCAGTTCGTCGGAGGCCTGGCGGTTATTGCGGGGCAGTGTGCCGGACTTCATCCCGAAGTAGATCGCCTCGGGGTGATGGGCGACGATCGCCAGCGTCGACTGCTCGGGCTCGACCGCGTACCCGCCCGACAGCCGCAAGCCGATCGACGGCGCGTCGAGCAGCGCGAAGACCTTCGTCAGCTCGGATTGCTCGGGGCAGGAGGGATAACCCCAGGAGTACCGCCGGCCCTGGGTGGGAGCGATGCCGAGCTCCGATCGCACCCGGCCGTGCAGCCATTCGGCCATGCCCTCGGCCGTCTGCACGCCCAGGCCGTGGGTGAACAGCTGCTCGGCGAATTCGCCGTCGGCCTCCAGCGTTGCCATCAGCTCGGTGACCTGCTCGCCGGCGGTGACCGCCTGCAGAGCGACGACGTCGGGCTCGGGGCGGTCGGGGTCGTATTCGCGGTAGAAGTCGGCCAGGCAGATCCGGTCGTGGCGGGGCTGGCGCGGGAACACCAGGCGCTGCAGCTCGCGCGGGTGGGCGGGGTCGAAGTCCTCGGGATCCCACACGATCAGCTCGTTGCCCCGGGAATTGCAGGGGAAGTAGCCGAGCACGGCGCGGGGGCGCAGATAGTCCTGGTCGCGCCACATCCGTTCCAGCCGGGGCTGGAAGTCCTCGCGCAGCAGCTTCGCCCAGGCCTCGCCCTTGACTCCCCGGCCGCCCCAGTGCAGCTTGAACAGCACATGGGTATCGAGGTGGCGGTAGATCTCGTCCATCGGGATCTCGAGCTCGCGCACGCCCCAGTACGGCGGCTCAGGGATGGGGGTGTCCGTGCGCGCGGCGCTACGGGTGCTGGCGTCGGTGACGTCGGGCGCGTCATCGGGCGCGGCGGCAGGCTGGTCGCGCAGGCGCTGGGCGGCGGCGCGGGTCTTGGCGACGAGCGCCTCGCGGGCCTGCGGATCGATCAGCTCGTCCATCTTGTGCAGGCCCTCGAACGCATCCTTGCAGTAGAAGATGCCCGGCTCGTAGACGTCGTCGGACTCGGTTCCGTTGGGGTACAGGATCCGCAGGCCGACGTTGCGGTTGATTGCCGCGCCGCCGATCAGGACCGGATAGGGCAGCCGGCGCTCGTGCAGCTCCTGTACGGCGGCCGGCATCTGCTTGGAGGTGGAGACAAGCAGCGCCGACAGGCCGATCGCCGTGGCGTCGTGCTCGACCGCGGCGTCGAGGATCGTGGAGATCGGGACCTGCTTGCCGAGGTCGATCACCGTGTAACCGTTGTTGGTCAGGATCGTGTTGACCAGCGATTTGCCGATGTCGTGCACGTCGCCGAACACGGTCGCGAGCACCACGGTGCCCTTGGTGTAGCCCTCGAGCTTGTCCAGGTACTGCTCCAGGTGGGCGACGGCCTTCTTCATCACCTCGGCCGACTGCAGCACGAACGGCAGGATCAGCTCGCCGGCGCCGAACTTGTCGCCGACCTCCTTCATCGCCGGCAGCAGCACGGTGTTGAGCGTCGGCACCGCCCCGAGCTTCTCGACGCTGGCGTCGATCCACGCCTCGACCCCCTCCTTCTTGCGGCGCAAGATATGGAAGTGCAGCGCCTGCTCGGGCTCCATGCCCTCGGTGGGATCGCTTTTCGCGTCCCCGTCCTCGGCCTCCGGTCCCTTGGACTCGAAATGGCCGATGAATTGCTCGAGCGCGTCCTCGCGGCGGTCGAAGACCAGGTCGTCGGCGAGCTCGCGCTCGTTGGCGGGGATCTCGGAGTACGGCGTGATGTGGTTGGGGTTGACCATCGCCAGGTCCAGCCCCGCCTCGACGCAGTGATGCAGGAACACGCTGTTCAGCGCCTTGCGGGCGGGCAGGCCGACGCCGAAGCTGACGTTGGAGACCCCGAGCGAGGTCTGCACGCCGGGGAGCTGCTGCTTGACCAGCCGGATCCCCTCGATCGTCGCGACCGCGCTCGGGCGCCATTCTGGGTCGCCGGTGGTCAGCGTGAACGTCAGGCAGTCGAAGATCAGCGCGTCGCGCTCCAGGCCGTGCTCGTCGCAGCAGTACTGCGTGATCCGCTGGGCGACCTCGAGCTTGCGCTGCGCAGTCTTGGCCATCCCGACCTCGTCGATCGTCAGCGCGATCACGGCCGCACCGTGCTGCTTGGCCAGCGGGACGACCCGGTCGAGCTTGTCGCGACCGGCCTCGAGGTTGACGGAGTTGACGATCGCGCGTCCGGGGATCTGCTCCAGTGCCGCCTCGATCACGTTGGGCTCGGTCGAGTCGATCTGGATCGGCGACGGTTGGGACAACGAGATCGCTTTGACGAGGGTGCGCATCTGCACGTCCTCGTCCTGGCGCTCGGTCAGCGCGACGCAGATGTCGAGCACGTGGGCGCCGCCGGTGACCTGGTCCTCGGCGACGGTCAGCAGGCCGTCGTAGTCATCGGCCAGCAGCATCTCCTTGGCCTTTCTTGAGCCCTGGGAGTTCACGCGCTCGCCGACCAGCGTAGGGCGGGGGGACTGGACGAGCGGGGTGGCGGCGATCATCGAGCTGACGTGGGCCGGCCGGCGCTCGGGGCGGGGGGTCGGCTTGCGGTCCTTGACGCGCTGCGCGAGCGCCTCGATGTGCGCGGGGGTCGTGCCGCAGCAGCCACCCACGATCGAGATCCCGTAACGGTCGACGAAGTCGCCGAGCACGTCGGCCAGCGGCTCGGGCTGCTCGGGGAAGATCGTCTCGCCGTTGGGACCCTGCAGCGGCAGGCCGGCGTTGGGGATGCAGTGCACGGGCTTGGAGCTGTACTCGCCGAGGAAGCGGATCGCGTCGCGCATGTCCTCGGGGCCGGTCGAGCAGTTCAGCCCGATCGCGTCGACCTGGAGCGCCTCGAGCGTTGCCAGCACGGCGCTGATCTCGGTGCCGAGCAGCATCTTGCCACCCTGTGGCAGCAGCGAGACGCTGCACTGGATCGGGACGCTGCGGTTGAGCTGGTGTGCCGCGTCGCGGACGCCGAACACGGCGGCCTTGAGCTCCAAGATGTCCTGCGCGGTCTCGATGATCACCAGATCAACCCCGCCTTCGATCAGTCCGGTGGCCTGCTCGGCGAATACGGTGCGCAGGTCGGCGAACGAGATGTTTCCGAGCGTCGGGTCATCGGAGGCGGGGAGGAGGCCGGTGGGACCGATCGCGCCGGCCACGTAGTGCTGCTCGCCAGCGGCCTTGCGGGCGATCTGGGCGGCCTTGAGGTTGATCTCGTGCGTGTGGGCCTCTAGGCCCCATTCCCCCAGCTTCAGCCGCGACGCCTGGAAGGTGTCGGTCTCCAGCACGTCGGCGCCGGCCTCGATCATCGAGCTGTGCACGCCCTCGATCACGTCGGGGCGGTTGAGGATCAGGACCTCGTGACAGCGACCGGGCAGCCCGTAGTCGCGCTCCAGGTTGAGGTCAAACTGCTCCAGGGTGGCGCCCATGCCGCCGTCGAAGACGATCGTGCGCTCGCGGGTGGCAGTGAGGAAGTCTCGCATTGGCGCAGATCCTACCAACCTTGACACGGTCGTGGCAAGGTTCGCGGCCACTGATGGTTTTTCTGCTTGCAAGCTTGCTCGGAGTCTGCTAATCTGCAAGCAGCAGCAACTGACCCTGAACTTGACCAAGGAGGCCATCATGGCAACCACCCAGACCAAAAATTCCACCCAGACGATCGACGGCCTGTTCGAGCGCGCGGGCCAGGCCCAGGAGCAGTTCGCCGCCGCCGCCAGCAAGGCCGGCAACGCCTACCTCGACTCCTACGAGAAGGCCGTTGACCGCGCGATCGAGCTCGAGCTCAAGCTTGCCGGTTCCACGCAGCAGGAGTGGATCCGCGGCATCGTCGAGAGCCAGGCTGATTTCACGCGCGAGCTCACCAACACCTATACGAGCACGGCGCGCACGTTCCTGAAGTAGTCCTCGCAGGGCTCGCGGACCGGATCCGCGACAATCAACGGCACCGGTGGAGATTCTCCGCCGGTGCCGTTTTCGCTTCTGAGGAGGTCACCGATGATCAGTTCCGTTCAATGCCCGGCCGTGTCCCCGCCCTCCGCGGGTCTGTTCGGGGCCTGGCTGGAGGGCTGCACCGCCGCAGTCACCGGTGGCTTGGACCTGTACGACGCGAGCGTCGCGCGCTGGCCGCGCCCGCTTGACGTGGGGCGTTGGATGAACGTGATGGCGCAGCGGCGCCCGCCGCTGTGGGCGACGCCGCACGAGATCGTGTTCGAGACCCCGGTGGCGCGGCTGCGCGACTTCTCGGTATCTCCGGCCCCGCGCGGACTAGTGCCGACGCTCGGGCTGCCGCCCCAGGCTGGCCACGACTCCTGCATCGTCGACTTCTCGCCCGAGCAATCGCAGATGGGTGCGATTCGCGAGGCCGGGCTGCGGCGGGCGTTCACGCTGGACTGGGTTGGCGCGACCGCTGCAACCGCGGACGTCGGGATCGACGACTACCTCGACGTGATCGACGCGGCCGTGGATCACTGTGGCGGCCGGGTGAACCTGATCGGCGACTGCCAGGGCGGCTGGCTGGCCACGATCTACGCGGCGCTGCGCCCCGAGCGGATCAACACGCTGACGATCGCGGGCGCCCCGATCGACTTCGCCGCCGGTCAACCGGTGATCGGCGACGTGCTGTGCGGGCTGGCGCCGGCGGGGGACCTGTCGTTCTATGAGGCGTTGGTGGCCTCGGGCGGCGGCGTCCTGCGTGGCCGGCACATGCTTGACGGCTTCATCCTGATCGGCCCGGGCGCGGAGGTCTCGCGCCAGCTCGACCTGCTCGCGCACGTCGACGTGTCCGAGCACGTCGATCGCTACCGGATCTTCAAGGACTGGTTCAAGCACACGCAGGACATCCCGGGCGCGTTCTACCTGTGGATCGTGCAGCACCTGTTCTCGCGCAACGAGCTGATCCGGGGCGAGCTGGAGGTGCAGGGCTCGGTCGTCGATCTCGGTCGGCTGGAGATGCCGTTGAACCTGCTGGCGGGGGCGACCGACCACATCACGCCGCCCGATCAGGTGTTCGCGCTGGCTCAATATGCCTCGACGCCGGCGACTGACGTCGTGCGGCGCGTGAGTGCGGGTGGTCATCTCGGCCTGTTCATGGGCCACGAGGCGCTGACCGAGCACTGGCCGCCGTTGCTGGAGTCGGTGCTGGCGCACTCTCGGCCGGCGCTGCGGGCTCGTGGAGCGGCGCGGTCTGGGGCGGCGGCTCGGTCTGGGGCGAAGGCGGCTGCCGCGAAGTAAGAGGGGGGTGGACGAGGCCGCGGTGGCGGCTCTTGTCTGTATGGGTGATGAGGCTGCGGACGCGGATGTAGGCGTGGATGCGGGCGCGGGGGTAAACGGCCACGAAGGGCGTCGGGTGGCGGGTCGTGGCCGATTTCCACCAGGGGGTGAGGGTGAACCGACGTTCACGGTGGAGTTGGTCGGCCTGTGGTCGAAAACCACCGTCTCAGTCTCAGGCACGCTGACGCAGCGGATCATGCAGTTGGCCGATCGCCAGCGCGGGATCGTGTCATGCCTGCAACTGCTGATGATCGGGGTCAGCGCGAGCTCGGTGGACCGACTGCTGAGCAAGGGCTGGCTGCGGCGCGTCCACGCCGGTGTGTACGCGGTCGGTCATCGCGTCGCGGTCTCGCTGGCGCGCGAGACGGCCGCGCTGCTGAGCTTGCGCGACGGCGCCGTCCTGAGCCATCACAACGCCGCGATCCTGTGGGGCCTACGCTCGCCGAAGTCCGATGACGGCCAGGTGCACGCGCTCGTGCCGGGCAACGGCCGACCGGGCCGGCTCACCGGAGTGTGCCCCCACCGCACCGCGATCCTGGACCGCGCGGATGTCCGCGTTCACGACGGGCTTCCGCTCACCGCGCCCGCCCGAACGGTCCTGGACCTCGCTCCGGAGCTCGGCGACCGGGCAGTGGAGGTCACGCTCGACCAGGGGATCGTCAAGCATCTGATCAGCGAGCCCGAGCGCGCGCAGCTGCGCGCCCGGTGCGCCGGGCGTCCGGGATGCGCGCGGTTGGCGGTCCTGCTCGACCGCCAGCACGGAACCACGCTGACCGGCTCAGAGGCTGAGGAGTTGTTCCTGTCCCTCGTCCGTCGCGCCGATCTGCCCGCCCCACAGATCAATCAGCGCTGGCGTGGCCGCGAGCGGGACTTCTTCTGGCCCGAGGGGCAGCTGCTGGGCGAAATCGACGGCTGGGCGTTTCACCGCACGCGACGATCGTTCGAGGATGACCGCCGTCGGGACGCGAAGGCGCGGGCGGCGGGGCGTGGCACGATGCGGATCACCCCCCGCCAGCTCCACGACGAGCCGCTCCGCGGTGATCGTGCGGCTTGCTCAGGCGCTCGCGAACCCCGAGCACGCAGCTAGTAGCTGAGAGCGCGCGGTCCAGCTAGCGGGCGGTCCAGCACTGGTCCATCGTCACAGGCACGCCGGTGAACGAACGGCCGGCCGGACCGGCCAGGAAGGCGACCACCTCGGCCACCCCGGAGGGCTCGATCAGCGACTTGACCGCGTGCGGGGCGAGGATCACCTGCTCGAGCACGTCGGCTTCGGACAACCCGTGCACGCGGGCCTGATCGGCGATCTGCTTCTCCACCAGCGGCGTGCGCACGTAACCGGGGCAGACCGCGGTGGCGGTGATGCCGACCTCGGCCCCCTCGAGCGCCAGCGTTTTGACCAGCCCGAGCACGCCGTGCTTGGCCGACACGTAGGCGGCCTTGAACGGCGAGGCCGCGAGCGCGTGGGCGGAGGCGATCACGACGATCCGGCCTGCGCCCGCCTCGATCAGCGCCGGCCACGCATGTTTGGCGAGCAGGAACGGGCTCGTCAGCAGCAGCGCGATGATCGTGTCCCAGCGCTCGCCCGGAAACTCGGCGATCGGGGCGACGTGCTGCACGCCGGCGTTGGGGACGAGCAGGTCAAGGCGGCCGAAGCGCTGAAGCGCCGCTTGCACGGCCGCGACGTTCTCCCGTGGCTGGGTCAGATCGGCCTCGAACGGCGCGCCCGGTCCGTCGGGATCCGGGTGCAGATCAACCGCCAGCACGTCGTAGGAGTCGGCGAGCAGAAGCTCGGTGATCGCGCGCCCGATGCCGCTGGCGGCGCCGGTGACCAGAGCCGCCCGCGCGCTCATCCGCCGCTACCCGCCGCGCCCTGCGTCCCGCCTGCGCCAGCGTCCTCGCCAGCGCGAGCGCCCGCGCGCGCAGCCTCGTCCGACGGTCGGCCGGCGGGCTCCGGGCGCCGGCGGCCCTGGCGCGGCGAGACGGCCACGAACGCCTCATAGACCTCGCGCAACGCGGCCCGTTGCCGGGCGGTCAGGCGCGGATCGGCGGCGACCGCATCCCGCACCTCGTTGGCCTCGGGCTCAGACCCCGGCGCCGGCATCCCTGCCTGTTGGTACAGCGCGTCAGCCGAGACCTTCAGCGTGCGCGCGATCGAGTCGAGCACGGTCTCCGACGGTGCCCGCAGCCCGCGTTCGATCTGCGACAGGTAGGGGTTGGAGATCCCCGCCAGGTCCGCGAACTGCCGCATCGACAACTCGGCCAGCTCGCGCTGCTGGCGGATGATCTCGCCGAGTGTGGACGCGGAGCGGTCAGGCATTCAGGCGACAGGATATGACAACCAAGCGGCCGCCCCTCACATGTCCTGTCCGCCGTTGACGCCCCACACCGCCCCGGTGATGTAGGCGGACTGGTCGGCGGCGAGGAAATGGACCACGCGGGCGATCTCATCCGGCCGGGCCAGCCGGCCGAGTGGAATCTCGGACTTGATCTTGTCCAGCACCTTATCGGGGATGTGCTCGAGCATCTCGGTGGCGACGAACCCGGGGGCGACGGTGTTAATCGTCACGCCGATCCCGTCGTCGGTGAGCTTGCCCGCCTTGACCAGTTGGTGGGCGGCCTCGCGCGCGAGCGTCTTGGTCAGGCCGAACAGGCCCGACTTGGAGGCCGCATAGTTGGCCTGGCCGATGTTGCCGGTCTCGCCGATGATCGAGGAGATGTTGACTATCCGGCCCGAGCCGCGCTCGATCATGTGCGGCAGCACGGACTGCGACATGAAGAACGCGCCCGACAGATTGACCGCGATCACCTTGTACCAGTCCTCGTCGGACATCTTCAACACGGTCTTGTCGATCGTGATGCCGGCGTTGTTGACCAACACGTCGAGCCGGCCGTGGCGTTCGATCACCTCGGCCACCGTGCGCCGGCAGTCGTCCGCCGAGCCGATGTTGCCCTTATGCACGCTCGTCTCGATGTCTTCGGCCTCGAGCTCTGACAGGAACTGCTGCGCGTGCTCGGCATCGCGGCCGTAGCCGGCGGCCACGGTCGCGCCCTGCTCGCCGAAGCTGCGCGAGATCGCTGCCCCGATGCCGCGGGTGCCGCCGGTCACGAACACCACCCGTCCGTGCATACGGGGACGGCGATGGCCGTCCGGGCCCGGCGAGGTGTCGGTGGGCGGTTCGGTTCTGGCCTGCGTGCTCATCTCAAGTTCTCCCTCTCGTTGTCAAACGGTTACTAACGTTCCGAGCGCTCGCGCAGCCAGTTGGCCATCTCTGGCCAGATCTCCTTGCGGGCCGCCGATCCGGCAACCAGCCCGATGTGCCCGCCGGGACGGTCGATGTGGGTCACGTCCTCGCTGGACACCAGTTCGAAGATCGGCATCGTGCCCTGCCGCGGAGCGATGTGATCGGCGTCGGCGGTGACCACCAGCAGATTCTGCTCGATCCGCTCCAGCGCCACCCGCTGCCCGCGCAACCGGGCGTGGCCGGACACGAAGTCGCCGTTGCGGTACATCATCTGGATCCACTCAGCCCAGGCGCGCCCGGGGAACGCCGGGTTGTCAGAGACCCACTTGGCCATCGGCTGATAGGCCGCGGGGTCGGAGCCGCCGTCGGCGATGCCGTCCCACAGGCGGCGGTAGGTGGTGACGAAGTTGGTCACCGGCTTGAGCAGTTTGTTGGCGAAGTCGACCGCGCCGCCGGGGATCACGCGCCACTGCGAGGCGATCTGGTCGACATCAAACTCCGGGTCCCCGACCCAGTTGGCATAGGTGGAGTCGCGCGCCTCGACCGGCATCGTCAACAGCGCCAGGTTGCGGACCGGTTGGCTTTTATGCCCGTGATCCAGTCCGCAGTACATCGCGCACAGCGTCGCCCCGATGCACCAGCCGAGCAGCGTCAGCTCGTCGGCCCCGCTGGCACGCAGCGTCTCGCGTATGCCCCAGTGGAGCTCGTCGCAGACGTAGTCGTCGAGGCCCATCTCGGCATCCTCCTCGCCGGGATAGCCCCAATCGAGCAGAAACACATCAAAGCCCTCGGCCAGCAGGTACTCGACCAGCGAGTGGCCGGGGCGCAGGTCGAAGATCGCCGGCCGGTTGATCAGGGCAAACACCAGCAGCAGGGGGACGGGGTAAGCGCGCTCGGTGGAGCGGTAGCGGTAGAGCGTCGTCCCCCGGTGGGTCCACACGACTTCGCGCGGCGACGCGCCCAGGACCGCGTCGTCGGTGGTCAGGACCGTGTTGGCGAACTCAAACGCCGTCGCCGGCGTTCGCGCGAGCCGCTCCAGTGCGCTCATTGCCTCGGCGGCCCCGAGGGACGCGCGCGCGGCGACGAGCGGCCGTTGGCGGCGGCTGCCGGCTTCGGCTTGGCCTGGCGCTCGGCGAGCTCGTCGCGGAGCTGCTCGACTTCCTGTAGCACGCGCTCGAGCTTGTCCTCGGTGCGATGCAGCTGGCGCGCCAGGCGGGTGATGTCCGCCCGGCCCGCGACCCGCAGGTTGCGCAACATCAGATCAGCGAGGTCAGACCCGATCCGGCTCAGCGCCGCCACGTTCTCGGCGCTGCGCGCCAGCAGTGCGCCGAAGCTCGGCTTTCCGACGGCCTGCTCGAACGCTTTGGCCGTGCGCGACTCGGCGTCCTGGAACAACGCCCGGACCTGCGCCTCGGGCGCGCTCCGGGCTTCCTCGCTGCGTTCCGGCATAGCGTCTCCCTCGCTCGCTTAGACGGCGGTTCCCGACCGCGAGCCTACGCCTCGCCTCTGGCGACCGCAAGCCGACCGCACGCCGATCGCACGCCGACTGCCCGCCGACTGCCCGCCGACCGCGGCCGGCGCGGGCAGCCGCCGCGGCGGCGGATTCTCGAACCCGGCGCCGTGCGGGGATTTGTGCACGCGGCCCGGTATGCGTAAGCTTTCTGAACAAGGGGTAATACGACGTTATGCAGAGCGTTACGGACAGCCTGAGCCTGACCTACCGGGCCGCGCCGAGTTCAGTCGGGCTGGCGCGTGCCGCGATGGTCGAGTTCGCAGGTCGCGCCGGGGCGACGCGGGCCGAGATCGATGCGATCCGTCTGGCGACCTCGGAGGCCGTCACCAACGCGGTGGTGCACGCCTACCGGGGGGCTCCCGGCCAGATCCACGTGACCGCGACGATCGCCGGCCCGGAGCTGTGGCTGCTGATCGCCGACGATGGCGCCGGCATGGAGCCTGAGGCCCACCGGCCCGGGCTCGGGCTCGGGCTGGGTCTGATCAGCCGGGTGTGTGACGAGGTACGGATCGTCTCGCGTCCCTCGGGCGGTACCGAGGTCGGGATCCGCCTAGGGCTGGCCCACGTCGCGCAGGACTCAGCCCCGATGGCGCCGGGTCAGTTGACCGTCAACGCCCCGGCCGCGGGGGTTGCGATGGTGCACGCAGCGCCCGAGCCCGACTGACCAACCCCGGGCGTCCGTCCTAGGACGCGGTCCGCGGCCCCGTGCGGGCGCTGGCGTACAGGGCCTCGATCGCCCGCGCCTGTCCGACCGCGTCGGCCCGACCCAGCAGCGGCTGGCCGTGACCGCGAATCGCCGCCGACAGGTTTTCCGCCTCGAGCCGGTAGGAGTCGGCGGGCTCGAGCACAATCCGCTCGACCGCACCATCGCGGCGCAGCTCGATCGCGGGCTGGCGGCAATGCCACGGATCGTCGAGGAACAGGCTCGCCTCGTCGCCGACGACCTCGAGCTCATCGCGGGCGGCCAGCGCGATGCCGGCGTCAAAGTGGGCGAGCACACCGGAGTCGAAATGCATCGAGCCGGCGAACGCCACGTCGATCCCGTCGCCGCCGATCAGCTGCTGGCCGCTGACCGAGTCGGGTTCGCCGGCGAGCAGCCGGGCGGCGCTCACGCAATAACAGCCGACGTCCATCAGTGCTCCACCCTCGAGCTCGGCGCTGAGCCGCACGTTGCCGCCGTCGTCGTCGCCGATCGCGAAGCTGAACGACGCGCGCACGATTCGCAGCGCGCCGATCGCGCCGGCGGCGACGAGCTCGAGCACCCGTGCGGTCTGGGGATTGTGGCGCCACATGAACGCCTCCATCAACCGGCGGTCCGCCGACTCGGCGACGTCGAACGCCGCCTCCACGTCTGACTCGCGCCGGCTCAGCGGCTTCTCGCACAGCACGTGCTTGCCCGCCCGCAACGCCCGCTGGGTCCACTCCAGATGCAGCGAGTTGGGCAGCGAGATGTAGATCGCCTCGATATCGTCATCGGCCAGCAGCTGCTCGTAACCGCCATAAGTGCGCTCGATGCCCCGCTCGCGCGCGTACTCAGCGGCTCGCGCGGCGTCGCGACTGGCCACCGCCAGCACGTCGCACTCGGTCGACTGCGCCACGCCGGCCAGGAACTTGTCATTGATCCGCGCCGTTGACAGGACGCCCCACTGGACGCTCACGGTGCCACGCCCCCGGTACGGCGGCTCAGGGGGTGTGCGCCGCGGCGAGAATCAACAGCAGACGCATCGGCTGCAGAATGTCTGAGAAGATCACGACGAGGAGAGTACCGCGTGCCTGAGAGCGCCACCGCCTTCGCGCCCGGGCGCGTGAACCTGATCGGCGAGCACACCGACTACAACGAGGGGCTCGCGTTGCCGTTCGCGATCCGAGAGGGTGTGACGGTGCAGGCTGCGCGCTCCGGGGACCGTCGGGTGACGGCGTTCGCCCACGATCTCGACGGCCACGACAGCTTCGACGTGCGCGCCCCGCAGCGGGTCGGCGGCTGGCGTGCGTTCGTGCGCGGGGCGGTTGCCGAGCTGTCGAATATCGGCGCCTGCCCGGTCGGCGCCCGGCTGCAGATCCGCGGCTCGGTCCCATCGGGCTCGGGACTGTCGTCCTCGGCCGCGCTCGAGGTGGCGCTGTGCCTGGCCCTGCTGGCCGTCAGCGACGAGCCGGTCCCCGAACGACTCGAGCTCGCGCGGATCTGCTCGCGGATCGAGAACGAGTGGGTGGGGGCGCGCACCGGGCTGCTGGACCAGATCGCGTCGCTGTGCGGCGAGCCCGACCGGGCGCTGGAGATCGACTTCCGCACGCTCCGGGTGACCCCGGTGGCGCTCGAGCTCGCCGGGCACTCGCTGGTCACGTTGGATTCCGGTGAGCGTCACGCCAACGCCGGACACACCGGCGGCGTGCCGGACGACGGGGACCAGCCCGGCTACAACCAGCGCCGGGACGAGTGCCAGCGGGCGTGCGAGCTGATCGGGGTGCAGAGCCTGCGCGACGCCACACTTGCGATGGCCGCGGCGATTCCCCGCCCCTACCGCGACCGTGCCCGGCACGTGATCACCGAGAACGAGCGCGTGCGCGCCACGGTCGACGCGCTCGGTGCCGGCCAGCTCGAGCGCGTTGGGGAGCTGCTCAATGCGTCGCACGCCAGCCTGCGTGACTGCTTTGCGATCTCGACCCCGGCCGTCGAGGCCACCGTCGATACGCTGCGCCGGGCCGGCGCGATCGGTGCCCGGATCGTCGGTGGCGGGTTCGGCGGTCACGTGCTCGGGCTGTTTGCGCCGGGGGTTGATCCGCCTGCGGGCTCGGTGGTGGTGGCGCCCGGTCCGGGCGCTCACCTGCTCTGAGAATCACCTCCCACGCGGTTTGCCGTTAGCGCTAACATGCCGCTGCTCGCCGCGCGCCCCGCGCGAGGTGAGGGAGAGGAGAGGGGATGGACGGCGACGACGACGGTGAGCCGGGCGTGCGGCCACGCCGAGCGGCGGTGATGGCGGATGTCGGTCGGCGGGCGGGCGTCTCGCATCAGACCGTGTCGCGGGTGATCAACGGCAGCCGGCATGTCAGCCCGGCCACTCGCGGGCGGGTGCTGGAGGCGATGCGCGAGCTCGGCTACCGCCCCAACTCGGCCGCGCGCGCCCTGGTCACCGGTCGCAGCCGGACGCTCGGCGTGGTCAGCTTCGACACCACGCTGTACGGGCCGGCCTCGACGCTGTTCGGGATTGAGCGCGCCGCTCACCAGGCGGGCTACTTCATCATCATCGCCAGCCTGCGGGCGTTGGACCGGGCGTCGGTGGCCGAGGCCGTCGACCGGCTGCGCGTCCAGGGGGTCGAGGGGATCATGGTGATCGTCTCCGAGCGGGGGGCAGCCAGGGCGCTGCTGGAGGTCCGGATCGACGTTCCTCTGGTGGCCGTCGAGGCGGGCCCGGAGAGCGGAGTCCCAGTCGTGGCGGTCGATCAGCGCCTGGGGGCGACGATGGCCACGCGCCACCTGCTCGACCTCGGCCATACCACTGTGCACCATGTCACCGGCCCGCCCGAGTCGCTGGAGGCGCAGCTGCGCGCCGACGGTTGGCGGGCGACGCTCCAGGACGCGGGCATCGAGCCGCCGGCCGCGCTGATCGGCGACTGGAGTGCACGTGCCGGGTATCACGTCGGCGCTCGCCTGGCGCGGGACCGCTGGGTGACCGCGGTATTCGTCGGCAACGATCAGATGGCGCTCGGGCTGCTGCGGGCGATGCACGAGGCAGGTCGTCAGATCCCCGAGGAGATCAGCGTCGTGGGCTTTGACGACATTCCCGAAGCCCCGTACTTCACGCCGCCGCTGACGACGGTCCGCCAGGACTTCGGCGAGGTCGGGAGCCGGAGCCTGCGGGCGCTCGTGGACGCGATCACGAGCCTCAGCAGCGGCGGTCCGTACCCGTCCGGCTCGCTGGTCGCGCCCGAGCTGGTGGTGCGGGCGAGCACCTCGGCCGCCGGGGCGGCGCAGGCCGGCCCGGTCATAAGGCATTGACACCGGTCCGATGTGATCGCTAACATCGCGCCGCGCAGAACCTGAGAGAGGAGAGAGCGCCGGCCCGGCCGCGAGGCGGCCGTCCCGGCTGCAGCGACAGATTCAGTCTCAATTAATTTCGCTGGACAACCAGCCCTTCGTCTGAGACGGTACGGCGGGCTGGGAGGTCCGAGAGGAGAGGAGCCAGATGTCTAAGGAGGATGTCGTCCACGAGGCCGTCGAGCGGCTCGAATGGGACGAACGCAAGCAGGAGGACACGCAGCACAAGCGGCTGCGGCAGTTCACCCGTCGCACCGCACTGACCGGCGGCGCGGCCGGAGTCGCCGCGCTGATGATCGAAGCCTGCGGCGGCTCGAGCTCATCGAGCTCCTCGAGCTCCGGTAGTGGCACCGGCACCGCGTCAGCGGCCGGCGGCGGCAGCGCGGCGTCGGGGATCTTCGGCTACAGCAAGGCGCTGAAGTTCACGCTGGTCAACCACGTCACCACCAACGTCTTCTTCACCCCGACCCAGAACGGCGCGGCCGACGCGTGCAAGCTGCTCGGCTGCACCTATCAGTGGACCGGGTCGCAGACCAGCAACGTCGGCGAGATGGTCAATGCCATCAACAGTGCCGTGACCGCGGGCGTCAACGGGATCGCGACCACGCTCGTGGACCCGACCGCGTTCAACAAGCCGGTCGCGGCGGCGCTGGCGGCCAAGATCCCGGTCGTCGCCTACAACGCCGATGCGACCGGCAACCCGCGACTGGCCTACGTCGGGCAGGACCTGTACGTCTCCGGCCAGCAGATGGGCGAGCACATCGCCGCGCTGGTGCCGTCCGGGGACGTGGCGCTGTTCATCGCCACGCCGGGCGCCCTGAACATCCAGCCCCGGATCGACGGTGCGTTGGCCACGCTGAAGAAACACCCCTCGATCAAGACCCATGTGGTCGCGACCGGCGCCGCGGTGCCGGCGGAGCTGACCGTGGTCAACTCCTATGCGGTTGGTCACCCGAGCACCAAGGGCCTGTTCGCCGTCGACGGCGGCTCGACCCAGGGCATCGCCCAGACGATCCGCAAGCTCAATCTGGGCGCCAAGGGCGTCAAGGGCGGCGGCTATGACCTGACGCCGGTCACCGAGCAGCTGCTCACTGCGGGCGATCTGGACTTCACGATCGACCAGCAGCCCTACCTGCAGGGCTTTTTGCCGATCCTGGAGATGTATATGTACAACGCGTCCTCCGGGCTGTCGGGAATCGCCACCGTGGACACCGGTCTGAAGTTCCTGGACAAGTCCACGGTCGCTCCGTACACCACCACCAAGAGCCGTTACGAGGGCACCGGCACGACTGCCGGCGTGCAGAAGGCGTAGGCCAGAGCTCCCCCAGGTATGGCGGTCACGTCAGACAATCCCCCGGCGGGAGCCTCACCACAGGGAGGGGGCCCGGCCGCGAGCCGGGCCCGACGGGACGCGGGGCTGACCGGGTTCAAGCGGTTTTTGACCCTGCGCGAGGGCAGCATCATCGTGGTCACGCTGATCACGCTGATCTACTTCTCGGCCAGCACCAATCACTTCTTCACGACCGCCAACTTCCAGACCCTGCTGCCGTACTTCGCGCCGTACGCGATCATGGCCGCCGGGCAGGTGTTCGTGATGATCAACGGCGAGATCGACCTGTCGATCGGCGCGATGTACCTGTTCTCGCCGTTCATGTTCTACGAATTGCACAACGGCGGGATCCCGGTCGTGCCGGCATTGATCCTGGCGTTGATCGTGTGCTGCATCCTGGGCGCGCTGAGCGGCTTCGCCGTCGCGGTGATCGGGATCTCCTCGTTCGTGGCCACGCTGGGCATGCTGTTCGTGCTCGACGGCGTGACGCTCGTCATCTCCCACGCCACCCCCGTCAACACGCCCGGGACGACGATCCTCGGAGGCTCAACGTTTGAGCAGATCTTCGGCGGCGGCACCTACTCCGAGCTGTTCTGGGCGATCGGGATCGTGCTCATCCTGCAGCTGGTGCTGTCGTTCACCCGCTGGGGGATCTACACCGTCGCGGTGGGCGGCAATCGTCTCGGTGCGGCCGAGGCCGGCATTCGCACCAAGCTGGTGCTGATCCGCAACTTCACGATGTGCGCTGGGCTGGCGGCGTTCGTCGGCGTCCTCGAGGCGGTCCGCACGACGACCGCCACGCCGGACCCCTCGGGCTCCAACGACATCCTCTTCCAGGCGATCTCGGCGGCGGTGATCGGCGGCACGCTGCTGCAGGGCGGCTCGGGCACGGTCGTCGGCGCGCTGATCGGCGCCCTGTTCCTGGGGATCCTGCACGACGGTCTGATCATCAAGGGCGTCAACGCCAACTACCTCGACCTCTACCTCGGCATCGCGATCCTGCTGGCGATGGCGATCAACACCTATGTCTCGCGCGTCAGGACGGGTTCCGGCCGTGGCTGATATGACCACCCCCGGTGAGACGATTGTCGCGCCGACGACGGCCGACGACGACGTCCTGCGCGTCGAGCACGTCGGTAAGCGCTTCGGCGCCACGATCGCGCTGCGCGACATCAATCTGCACCTGCGCAAGGGGGAGGTGCTCGGGCTGCTGGGCGACAACGGCGCCGGCAAGTCGACGCTGATCAAGATCCTCGCCGGGTTCCAGAAGCCCGACAGCGGCAGCCTGTGGGTCAAGGGCCAGCCCTACACCCCCAAGAGCGTCGACGAGGCTCGGTCGGTGGGGATTGACACGGTGTTCCAGGACCTGGCGCTGATCAACGAGCTGAGCGTGTACCACAACCTGTTCCTGCGCCGCGAGAAGGTTCGCTCGCCGATCCCGTTCCTGTCCAACGCGCTGATGCGCCGCGAGGCCCGCAGGGCGCTGGACCAGATCGGGATCAACATCCCCTCGATCGATGTGCCGGCGGCCCGCCTGTCCGGCGGCCAGCGTCAGGCGATCGCGGTCGCACGTACGATCTCCGGCGACGCCGACATCATCCTGCTCGACGAGCCGCTGGCCGCGATGGGCGCCAAGGAAGGGGCGATGATCCTCGACTTGATCGCGCGCCTGAAGGAAGAGGGCAACGTCTCGATCATCATGATCCTGCACAACTACGTGCACGTGCTGGCCGCCTGTGATCGCGTCAACCTGATCCAGGACGGCGTGATCGGCCTCGACAAGCCCACGGCCGAGACGTCGGTGGAGGAGCTGACCGAGATCGTTGTGGAGGAGTACCGGCGCGCCCGGCTGGAGGCGCAGGCGGAGGAGCAGGCGCGGGCCGGCAACGGCGCCGCCGCCGCTCCGGACAGCGCCTAGCCTCGACCGGTGAGCGAACCGGCCCACTGCATCGGTGTCGACTTCGGCACCGAATCCGGCCGCGTGCTGCTGCTCGACGCGCGCAGCGGGGAGGAGTTGGCGGTCAGCGTTGTCCCCTATCCGAGCCTCGTGATCGACGTGCAGCTGCCCGGCACGGGTGAGCCGCTGGCCCCCGACTGGGCCCTGCAGGATCCCGACGACTGGATGCACGTGCTCGATCGGGGTGTGCCCGACGTGATCGCCCGCGGCGGGGTTGGGGTCGATCAGGTGGTCGGCCTGGGGGTCGACTTCACCTCCTGCACGGTGCTGCCGGTGACCGCCGAGGGCGAGCCGTTGTGCCGCTCGCCGCGGTGGCGCGGCCGGCCCCACGCCTGGCCCAAGCTATGGAAGCACCACGCCGCCCAGGCGGTCGCCGATCGCCTCACCGAGGTCGCCGCGCAGCGCGGCGAGCCGTTCCTGGCCCGCTACGGGGGGCGGATCGCCTCAGAGTGGTACTTCCCCAAGCTGATCGAGCTCTGGCTGGCCGACCGCGAGATCTATGATGCCGCCGCCCGCTTTCTGGAGGCGACCGACTGGATCGTCTGGCAGCTGACCGGGCGCGAATGCCGCCAGAGCTGCGCCGCCGGCTACAAGGCGATGTGGTCACCGACCGAGGGCCTGCCGCCGGTCGCGTACTTCGAGGCGGCCTATCCGGGGTTCTCGCGCCCCGATGAGAAGCTCGGCGCCACGTTCGTGGCCCTCGGGACGTGCGCCGGAACGGTGCGCCCACCGCTCGCGCAGCGCCTGGGACTCGGCGACAACGTGGCGGTCGCGGTCGGCAATGTCGATTCGTTCGCCTCGGTTCCCGGCGCCGGCGTGGACCGCCCGGGGGTGTTCGTGATCGCGATCGGCACCTCGATCTGCGACATGGTCGTCGACGC
This sequence comes from Solirubrobacteraceae bacterium, assembly GCA_050999585.1. Classification (GTDB taxonomy): domain Bacteria; phylum Actinomycetota; class Thermoleophilia; order Solirubrobacterales; family Solirubrobacteraceae; genus Palsa-465. Next base: position 19,038 of record JBPCPC010000194.1, read on the forward strand.
CGAGGAGGTGCGGCTCCCGGGGATCACCGGGGTGGTGGCCGACGGCATTCTCCCCGGGCTGTACGGCTACGAGGCCGGGCAGGCAGCGGTCGGGGACATGCTGGCGTGGTTTGTCCGCACGCTCGGCGACGGCGCCGACTTCGCCGCGCTGGAGCGGGGGGCGGCCCAGCTGGCCCCCGGGGAGACGGGTCTGGTGGCGCTGGACTGGTTCAACGGCAACCGCTCGATCCTCGCCGACGCCGACCTCAGCGGCGCGATCGTGGGGCTCACCCTGCGCACCCGGCCGCCGGAGATCTACCGCGCGCTGCTGGAGGCGATCGCATTCGGCAACCGGCGGATCATGGACAACTTCACCGAGCACGGAATCGCTCTGACCGAAATCGTCGCCAATGGCGGGATCGCCGAGAAGAGCCCGCTGACGATGCAGCTGCTCGCCGACGTCAGCGGCCGCCGTGTGCGGGTGCCCGACTCGGGCCTGATCCCCGCCCGCGGCGCAGCGCTGTTCGGCGCCGTCGCGGCCGGGGTCTATGACGGGATCCGCGACGCGATCGCCGCTACTGCGCCCGCGGATGCCCGCGTCTATGAGCCGCAGCCGGCGGCGACGGCAATCTATGACCGCGTGTACCCGATCTACCGCAGCCTGTACGAGCTGCTCGGACGCAGCGAGGTGGCGCTGCTGCACGGTCTCAAGCGCATCGCCACCGAGAGGAGAGAACCGTGACGCAGCTGCCCAGCATCGGCCTGCTCGGGATCATGCAGGAGCTCTACGACGAGATGATCCCCGGCATCACCGAGCACCAGGCCCAGTACGCGGCCGACGTGGCCCAGCGCCTGTCGCCCGTCGCCGACGTCAGCTTCAGTCGCCCGGCGCGCAACCAGTCAGAGATCCAGGAACGCGTCGACGAACTGGTCGCCGAAGGGGTCGACGGGATCATGATCGTGATGCTCACCTACGGCCCGGCGATGCGCTCGGTCCGAGCACTGCAGGGGGTGCCGGTACCGCTGCTGCTGGCCAACATCCAGCCCGAGCGGACGATCACCGCGGCCTGGGACATGGACGACCTGACCTATAACCAGGGCATTCACGGTGCCCAGGATCAGGCTAACGCGTTGCTGCGCGCCGGCGTTCCGTGCTCGATCGTGACCGCCGACTGGCGCTCGGAGCGCTTCGCCCAGGCGTTCGCCGACTGGGCCGGCGCGGCGCGGGCGATCACCGCCCTGCGCAGCGCCAAGGTCGCGCTGCTCGGCTACCCGATGAACGGGATGGGCGACATCCTGTATGACCCGCCGGCGATGCTGCGCCGGATCGGGCCGACGATCGTCGCCGAGGACCTGGGCGGGTTGCACACGCGGCTGGCGGCGGTCACCGAGGCGGCGGTCGACGCGCTCGTGACCGAGCACGGCGAGCGGTTTGCGATCGATTCCGCCCTGCCCCCCGGGCGCCACGCGTACGCGGCGCGGCTGGAGATCGCGATCCGCCAGATGCTGGAGGAGGGCGGCTACGCCGGCTGGTCGTTTCACTTCGACGCGATCGGGGGCGACGGGCGCTTCGCCCAGCTACCGCTGCTGGCCGCCTCGAACCTGATGGCCGACGGCTACGGCTACGCGGCCGAGGGGGACACGAACACCGCGTCGCTGATGTGTGCCGCGCAGACGATGATCGGCGACGCCCACTTCTCTGAGATGTACGCGATGGACTGGGAGCTTGACGCGGTGCTGATCAGCCACATGGGTGAGGGCAACTGGAAGCTCGCGCGCACCGATCGTCCGGTGCGCCTGATCGATCGCCCGCTCGGCATCGGCGGGCTGGAGAATCCACCGACGCCGGTGTTCTCAGCCGTCCCCGGAGCGGCGACCACGGCCGCCCTGATCCCGCTGGAGGGCGAGGCCTATCGGCTGCTGGTCGGCCGGGGCGAGGTGCTGGACACGCCGGAGCTGCCCAACGTCGAGATGCATTACTTCCACTTCGCGCCCGATCAGGGGATGGAGCCGTTCATGGACAGTTGGCTAGAGCTCGGAGGGCCGCATCACTTCGTCACCAACCTCGGTGACCACACTGAGCGCTGGCGGCGCTTCGCGGAGCTGCTCGAGCTCGATTACGAGGAGATCTAGCCCGGCGATGCTCGACGATCTGTGCGAGGCGGTGCTGGCCGCCAACCTGGCGCTGCCCGAGTACGGGCTGGTCAAGCTCACGTGGGGCAACGTCAGCGGGCTGGACCGCGAGCGAGGCGTGCTCGCGATCAAGCCCAGCGGCGTCGCGTATTCGTCGCTGACCGCGGCCGACATCGTGCTCGTCGACATGGACAGCGGTGACGTCGTGGCGGGCGAGCGGCGCCCGTCGAGCGACACGCCCACCCACGCGGCGCTGTACCGCGCGTGGCCGTCGATCGGCGGGATCGTCCACACGCACTCGACGTTCGCCACCGCCTGGGCGCAGGCCGGGCGCGAGATCCCGGTGCTGGGCACCACCCACGCCGACTTCTCGGGCGAGCCGATCCCGGTCACCCGGGCGCTGACGCCCGAGGAGATCGCCGGCGGCTATGAGGCCGCGACCGGCACCGTGGTGATCGAGGCGGTCCGCGGGCGCGCTGACCGGATTCCGGCGGCGCTGGTCACCGGGCACGCGCCGTTCTGCTGGGGGACCGACGCGGCGCACGCGGTCGAGACCGCGGTCACGCTTGAAGAGGTTGCGCGGCTGGCGCTGCTGTCGACGCTCCTGGAGCCCGCCGTGAGCCCGCTCGACGAACGGCTGCGCGACAAGCACTTCGATCGCAAGCACGGCCCGGGCGCCTACTACGGCCAGGGCTGACTCGCGACCTCGGCGGCCGCCGAGGCCACGACCGTCACCGAACCGATCGAGCGCGAGCGATTTCGCTGTCGTGACTGCCTGCCCGGTTCTGCTCGTGCGCAAGTTCTCGTGGACGCCGGTCATCCTCGCAGGGTCCCCGGCGCAGATCGCGCTCCGGGAGACCACGCCCGCCCTCCCCGGCAGGCACAATGCGAGCCATGAGCGACGAAGGTCGGCAGGCCGCCGCCGACAAGATGCGCGCTGCCGGCGCGCACGCGGAGGCGATCGCAGCGTTTGAGAGTGCCTACTCGCGCCTGGACTCTGGCCGGTCGACGATGCTGCCCAGCGCCGAACTGGAGCCCGCCGGCGACGTGCCGGCGCTCGCCGAGCTGCCCGAGGTCGACGCGGGGAGCATCCTCGAGCGGGTCGCGCTGATTAAGCTCAACGGCGGCTTGGCGACGACGATGGGCCTGCAGAAGCCGAAGTCCCTGATGGAGGCGCGCGACGGCCGCTCGTTCCTGGACATCATCGTCGGCCAGACGCTGGCCCTGCGCCGCCGCTACGACGTGATGCTGCCGCTGGTGCTGATGGACAGCGCGGCGACGCGCGAACCGACGCTCGCGGCGCTGGCCGCCCATCCCGAGTTCGCCGATGACGGCATCGAGGCGGACTTCCTACAGAGCGTGATCCCCAAGCTCGACGCCGAGACGCTGGCGCCCGTGAGCTGGCCGCAAGCGCCGTCCAACGAGTGGGTCCCGCCGGGACATGGCGACGTCTACGGCGCGCTGCGCCGCTCCGGGATGCTCGACGAGCTCCGCGCCCGCGGGATCCGCTACGCGATGATCTCCAACGCCGACAACCTCGGCGCCCGCTGCGACGCGCGCGTCGCCGCCCACATGGAGTCCGGCGGGATCCCGTTCCTGATGGAGGTCGTCCAGGGGACCGAGGCCGACCGCAAGGGCGGACACGTCGCGCGCCGGCGCTCAGACGGGCAGCTGCTGCTGCGCGAGACCGCCCAGACGCCGCCCGAGGACGAGGATTCGTTCCGGGACTTCCGTCGCTGGCGCTATTACAACACCAACAACCTGTGGGTCGACCTCGACGTGCTGATTGAGACCCTGGACGGTGCCGGCGGCGTGCTGGAGCTGCCCCTGATCGTCAACCGCAAGACCGTTGACCCGCGCGACGCTGACTCTCCGCCGGTGATCCAGCTGGAGAGCGCGATGGGCGCCGCGATTGAGAGCTTTTCCGGCGCCAGCCTGCTGCTCGTCCCGCGCACCCGCTTCGCCCCCGTGAAGACCACCGATGATCTGCTCGTGCTGCGCTCCGACGTGTATGCGGTCAGCGACGAGTTCGAGGTCGAGCCGATCGACGGCCGAGCCGAGGACCTCCCTTACGTCGAACTCGACAAGCGCTACTACCGGCTGATCGACGCGTTCGAGCGCCGGTTCCCGGACGGGCCGCCGTCGCTGCGCGAGGCCCAGCGGTTGCTCGTGCACGGCGACGTCACGTTCTCGGCGGGCGTGATCGTCCGCGGCGCGGTGGCGCTCGACGTCGATCAGCCGACCACGCTGGCGCCCGGATCGCTGCTGGAATCCGGGGCGTGAGTGCCGACGACCATCGCGTCGTGCGGCTCCCGGGCGCAGCTGGTCGCCTACATGCGCGAGCACGAGCTGCTCTGAGCAGCCCTCGGCCTCGGCGCTACGGGCGACCGGCGCCCGGCGACCCGGGGATCTCGTCGCGCTTGGCCGCCCGGGAGGCTGAGCTGGGTACCGGCGCGACCCGGGTGACCGCGGCACGGCCACCGCCCGCGACGGCGGCGGAGGCGATGGCCGGCCGAGCGCCGCCTTTGGCACTCCAGATAATTCGTGCCGGGCGGTAGTGAAGCAGCGTCTGCCAGGTTGCGGGGCCGATGATGCCGTCGGCGGTGAGCGTGTGGGCGGCCTGAAACGCGAGCACCGCCCGGCGTGTGCTGCGGCCAAAGCCACCGTCGACGCCGACGCTGTAACCGGCCGAGAGCAGATGCTCCTGCGCCCACACCACGAGGTCGCCGGCGGCGCCCTGCTTGATCGCCGCCATCGTCATCGTCGGCTGATAGCCGCTCAGCACGCCGGCCGGACGGGACACGGCGTTCCACTGCGACGGGGTCGCCTCCTGCCAGTCCCACCAGCTCACCCCCGATGCTCCGTACGCGCGCGAGAGCTCACGGAAGCGGAAGATCTGGTGCGCGGGCGGGCTGCTGTAGACCTGCCCGAGGGGAAAGATCGGGCGCCCGTAGATCAGGTTGTAGGCGTACGTGTGGGCGAACACCGCATCGGTCGTCGTGCCGATGTCCTTCCAATACATCTGCGGCGCGTTGCTCTGCGCGCCGCCCGGTCCGAGGAACACCGAGTACGGGAAGCCCGGGTGGTAATCGACGTAGGGAAAGCCGGCCAGCGCCAGGGGGTAGTTCGCGCCCACCTGGGCCCGCAGCTGCGAGATATAGGTCTGGGCCGAGACATACTTACCCTCGTATTCGGACTCGGCGTCGATCACCAGGCAGTCGGCGCCGTCCTTGACCGCCACCGCGCCGAGGTCGGCCTCGGTTCCCGGATGGCTGCCGTAGACGTACTGCCACGCGCACACGCGCAGGCCGCCCGCGTGCAGCGTCGCCACCAACTGGGGGGTGAACTGCGACCACATGCTGCTGCCGTCGCTGCTCTTGATCAGCAGCGTGCCGACGCCGTAGCGCTTGGCGGTGGCGACGATCGAGCTGAGGTTGCCGTGATTAGCGGCGGGCAGCTCCCAGATCCACATCGCGCGCCCCGACAGCGGATTGCCGGCAGCGGAACCGTGGGCGGCGCCCACCGACCCGCCCCCGGACGCCCCGAGCGCGACCTCGGGGCCCGGGGGGGGGGGGGGGAGGGGAGGGGGGG
>JBPCPC010000271.1:0-12802 GCA_050999585.1 Solirubrobacteraceae bacterium
CGGGACGCTAAAGAGCCTCGTTGCACTAAGGCTCTTCCACGTCCCACACCATGACACCCGTGATACCCAGTTATGCGGCCACGGTGGCGTCCGGTAAATGGCGGTACGCCCGGCGCTTGGCCTTCACCGGATCCAGCCCCAGCGCCGGCTCCAGGCACGCACGGACCCGCAGGCCGGCGGCAGCGAAGGCCGCGAAGTAATCGGCGTGCGTGTGGGGATGCTCTCTGACGAACCCCCGTGCGCCCTCGCTGCGCGCAAACGGCGCGTGCCAGCCGAGGTGAGCCTGGAAGGAATGGAGCACCGAGATGATCAGGCGCCCCGACGGGCGCAGCACGCGACCGAGTTCGGCGACCGCGGGCGCCGGGTCGGGGACGTGAGCCAACGCCAATCCGCACAGGACCGTGTCGAACGCCCCGTCCCGCACGGGGATCGCCCGCAGGTCGGCCGGCACGAACGTGGCCTCGGGAACGTTCTGGCGGGCTCGTTGCAGCATCTCCGGCATCACGTCGACGCCGACGACGGTGTGGCCGAGGTCAACGAGCCGCCGCGCATGGCGACCGGTTCCGCACGCGGCGTCGAGCGCGTCCCCCGCAGCGAGCGATTGCAGCAGCGACCACACGGCCGGCTGCCGAGCTCGATGATCGGGTTGCCGGGTTCGTCGTAACGCTGCGACCAGACGCGGTACCCACTGCGCGAGTTCGCCTCTCCCATCCACTCGCCCTCCGCGAAGGCATCGTCGGCGAGCACCCGCTCAACCTCGGCGAGACGCCGGTCGGCGTCGGCCGACGATCCGTCGTACAGATGGCGTAGCAGCGCGAGGCCCTCCACCCCGACCAGCAGCTCGCGTAGCGTCACCGGCGATCCACTCGGGCCCTATCCCTCGAGCGCCAGGGTGAGCTGCTCGGCGTCGGGCAGCCCCACCGCCTCGAGCCCCGCGACCCGCACGCCCAGCAACCGCACCGGACGCGGCGGCGCGAACCGTCGCAGCAGCTCCAGCGCCACCGGACCGACGCGCTGCGCCGAGCTCACCGGCGCGGCCAGCGTGCGGGCGCGGGTGTGGGTGGAGAAGTCGTCGAGGCGCACCTTGATGCCGATCGTGCGCCCACGCCGCTCCTGGCGAGCCAGCCCGTTGCACAGCTTGGTGACCAGTTCGCCGAGCACCTCCTCCAGCTGCTCGAGGCTGACGATGTCGGCGTCAAACGTCGTCTCGCGCGACTCTGAGACGACCTTGCGCTCCTGGGTGACCGGAGCGTCGTCCTCAAACCGGGCCCGGCGCTGCAGTTCGGCGCCCATGCGGGCACCGAACGCCGCTGCAATCCGCCCGGGATCGGCGGCCGCGAGCCTGCCGAGCGTGGCCAGCCCGCCGGCGCGCAGGCGCTCGGCGGTCTTCGGCCCGATCCCGGGGATCAGACCGCACGGGGAGTCGCGAAAACGCTCACACGCCTGCTCGCGCGTAAGGACCACGAAGCCGCGCGGCTTCTCGGCGTCGGAGGCGACCTTGGCCACGAGCTTTGAGGGACCGACCCCGATCGAACAGACCAAGCCCGTCCGGCGCTCAATCGCCAGGGCCAGCGCTCGCATCTGGGCTTTTGGCGCCGGCAGCCCGCTGAGATCGAGGTAGGCCTCGTCGAGCCCGATCACCTCGATCGAGGTCGCGCTGGCCCGCACCAGGTCCATCACCTCCGCCGACGCCTGGCGGTAATAGGTGAAGTCGGGCGTCAGGTAGACGCCGTCGGGGCACAGGCGCCGCGCCCGTGCGGCCGGCATCGCCGAGCCGACCCCGAAGCGGCGAGCCTCGTAGGAGGCGGTGGTCACGACCGCGCGCGGACCCGAGCCGGCGACGATCACCGGCTGGCCGCGCAACTCGGGACGGCGGCGCAGCTCAACCGACACGTAGAACGCGTCCATGTCCAGATGGGCGATGCAGCGTCCGGGCATCGTCGTTGGACGTTAGGTCAGCGGTCAGACGACGCGGACCCCGCGCCCTTTATGGCGCGGGTCCGTGACGGCTCAGAGGCTGCGTGACCCCGGCTCAGCTGCTGGACCACACGGTGCCGACGCCGGCGAAGCCAAGCGCCGCGGCGGTGTTCTGGTTGAGATCCCACTCGCGGCCGCCGACGAAGGGCCCGCGGTCGTCGACCGTGGCGGTGGCCGTGCGCCCGGCGTAGCGGAAACGGACCTTGGTCCCACACGGCAGCGAACGGTTGGCGACCCCCAAACCGGCATGGAATCCGCAGGCGGTCGAGCCGCCGTCCTGATACCAGGACGCGACGCTCTGCGTGTAGACGGTCATCGCGCCGGCCGGACCGGTCGAGCGCGCGTTCGCGCGATCGCCCCTGAACACCACCCGCAGATGCCGCGCGATGCCCGAAGCGCCGGGCGCGTAGCGAACGGCAAACCCGCCGCGTGCACCGGTGCGTGCACGGGCCAACGTGGCCCAGCCCGAGCGCGAATGGCCCTGGAGCGCAACCGCGCGCCCGGCACGTCCGGGAAGGAGCTTGCCGTCGACCTGGAACGCGTAGCCGGCCAGCACGTTGCGGTTACGGCTATTCGTGTGCAGCGTGGCCGCGACTTCGACCGGGGTCACGCGGCGCGCGCCGACCTGCGGTCGAGCGGCGATCGCCACGGGCCGGCCGGGGGCCGAGATCGCACGGAGCCGGCCGGAGTGGCGCGGGTGGGCGCGGAACGAGAACCTTCCCCGGGGGCTGACGACCGTGGTCGCCATTCGCTTCCAAACGTGGCTGCGGCTGTACTGAGCCTGCAGCACCACCCGGCCGCCCGGAGCGATCGCCGGCGCGACGCCGGTGACCTTCACGGGATCTCCGAAGTCGACGTGCTTGGGGCTGACCTGGACCGGTAGCGCGGTCGCCGGCGACGGCTGGGAGCCATCGCCGCGGACCGTGGAACTGGTCAGCGCCAATGCCGAGGCGGGCACCACCAGCAGCGTCGTGGCAATCGTCACGTGTATCGAGCGCATTCGGCGCGTGTTGAGCTTGGACCTCAAACCGAGGACCTCCTGAATTCGTCGACCGGGCGCCTACGTGGTTAGCTGACGGGCTCGCGAACGCGCAAACGTGCGATGGGCACAGGCTTAAGCGGTCGCTACGGTCGCGGGCTGGTGGTGGCCAGGCGACCGATTCGCCCCGGCCGGGTGGGAGCTGGTCAACTACCCGGCAATGGGTCCCCCGCTCGCCTCCGCACCGGGCAGGGACGACTCGGCAGGTCGAATTTTTAGACTGGACGAGGCTGGCAGGCGGGGACCGCCACTTACGTGACACTCGTCACACAAGGCTCGGCCTGCAAGAATCCCCCCGATGACCAACGCGGACCGACTCACCGGGCTGGACAGCTCGTTCCTGCACCTCGAGCACGACTCGACCCACATGCACGTGGCTGGGTGCTCGGTGTTCAGCGGCCAGGCCCCGGACTATGACGAGCTGGTGGCGCAGATCGTCTCGCGCCTGCACCTCGTCCCCCGATACCGCCAGCGCCTGGCGTTCGTGCCCTTTGGGCAGGGGCGGCCGGTCTGGGTTGATGATCCGCACTTCAACGTCGCCTTTCATGTGCGCCATACTGCCCTGCCGAGCCCGGGCGGCGAGGACCAGCTCAAGCGCCTGTGCGGACGGATCTTCTCCCAGGCGCTCGATCGCAGCCGGCCGCTGTGGGAGATCTGGCTCGTCGAGGGACTGTCCGACGATCGCTTCGCGCTGTTGTCCAAGACCCACCATGCGCTCGTCGATGGGATCTCGGGCGTTGACATCGTCACGGTGCTGTTCGACGTCTCGCCGGACCCGCTGCCGGTGGCGCCGCCGGAGCACGAGTGGATCCCGCGGCCGCTGCCCACGGGCGCCCAACTGCTGGCCGACGCGCTGCTGGAGCGCGCGACGGTGCCGGCCGAGATCGCGCGCGGGGTCCGGGCCACGCTCCGCGGCCCGCGCCAGTTTGCCGGCCGGCTCGGCCAGGCGCTCGGCGGGGTGGGCGCACTCGCGCGCCTCGGGCTGCAGACCGCGCCCGACAGCCCGCTGAACGTCCGCATCGGTCCCCACCGGCGCTTCACCTGGGTGCGCGGCGATCTGGCGCAGTTCAAGGCGGTCAAGAACGCGCTCGGCGGGACCGTCAACGACGTCGTGCTGGCAGCCGTTGCTGGGGCCCTGGGCCGCTACCTGCGCGTGCACGGCGAGGCCACCGACGACACGGTCCTGCGGGCGATGGTGCCGGTGTCGGTGCGCGCCGACGTCGAGCGCGGCGCGCTGGGCAATCGCGTGGCCGCCATGTGGGCGCCGCTGGCCGTGGGGCTGACCGACCCGGTGCAACGCCTGCTGACGATCTCGCGAGAGATGGACGGGATCAAGGAGTCGGGCCAGGCGGTCGGCGCCCAGGTCCTCACCGAGCTGACGGGTTTCGCACCACCGACGATCATGGCTCAGGCGGCCCGCCTGCAGGCCCGCCAGCGGATGTTCAACCTGGTGGTGACCAACGTGCCCGGACCACAGATCCCCCTGTACATGCTCGGTCGCGAGATGGATGCGATGTTCCCGATGGTGCCGCTGGCCGCCAACCAGGCACTGGGCATCGCGATCATGAGCTACAACGGCCAGCTGAACTTCGGGCTGAACGCCGACTACGGCGCGTTGCCCGACCTCGAGGCACTCGCCGACGAGCTGCGCGCCTCGATCGACGAGCTGGTGGCCGCGGCCGGGGCGCGGCCGCGCGAGGTGCCGTCGGACCGAAGCACGGTGGCCGCCGCGGAGTGATCCGCGGGCGGCGTCCAGGACCTCACGGCGGTTCGATGTCACGTCTGCTGGAGCGGGTGTTGATCGTCGTCGTCTCGCTCGCGGTCTCGATCGGGATCATCGCCCTGCTCTCGGGCGGCCTGCTCGCCGGCCGCGATAATCCCGGTGTGTCCGCCGGCCAGATCGGTCCCGGGACCGCCTTCCGCGATCAAGGCAATGAGCACCTCCGGGCTGGCGAGCTACACCCGGTGTACGACTCTGATCCGCCTACCAGTGGCCCGCACGTCCCCGTGGCCGTGACGCGCGACGGCGCGGCGCTGTCTGACGACCAGCTGCTGCAGGCGCTCGACGTCGGCGATGTGGTGATGATGTACGGCACGGCGCGGCCCCCGGCCGGTCTCGCCACGCTCGCCGACGCTGTCGGCAGCCGGTTCACACCGGCGCTGGCCGCGTCCGGCGGCGCGGTGATCCTCGCGCACCGCCCCGGTATCGACAGCGTGACCGCGCTGGCCTGGGGCCACATGCTGCGGGTCGCCTCCGGCGAGGATCCCGCGTTGCGGGCGTTCGCGCAGTTCTGGCTCGGGCGTGGCGCCCGCCGGGCCGCCGGCGAGTGAGGTTCAGGTCCCGGGCCGAGGCCAGCGGTCCAGCAGCTCCCGCACGTCGACCCCGGGCGGCGCCGGGCGCACCGCGACCGTCACCCGGGTCAGTGCGCAGACCCGGCCGGCGTCGTCCGCCGCCTCGGCCTCCCATACCCAGGTGGTCCGGCCGCGGTGACGCGCGCGGGCCGTGGCGTGGATCGTTCCCGCGAGGATCGGGCGCAGAAAGCTCGTCTGGTTTGACAGCCCCTGGGCGACGTTGCCGTCGCGGGCGACGCCCAGCGCGGTGCCGGTGCTGGCCAGCGACTCTGCGATCGACGCGTAGACGCCGCCATGGATCAGCCCAGCCGGCTGCTTGAGCGCATCACGCACCTCCACCGTCCCGCGCAGCAGGTCGTCAGCGACCTCGGTCAAAACCAGGCCGTAGAGAAGGTCGAATCCGTGGTCGGGCGAAAACGGGAGCTCGGGCGGCATCGCGCGCCACGATAGTGACCGCCGCTGAAGGGCGCCCGGCTCGCCGGTCGCGAGGCGCATCCGCCGGCGCGCTCATCTACGCTTGTGCGCGATGGCAACGGTGGACAGCCTTCCCAGGGACCAGCGCGCTGTCCTGCAGCTCGTGCTGGGGCGCGGTCGCAGCTACGGCGAGATCGCTCGGTTGCTCACGATCAAGCCCGAGGCCGTTCGCGAGCGGGCCCTGGCGGCACTGGACGCGCTCGGTCCTCAGACCAAGCTCGATGGCGAGTCCCGCGCACAGATCAGCGACTACCTGCTCAGACAGCTGCCCGACGACCAGCTCGAGGGGGTTCGCGACCGGCTCGCCCAGTCGGCCAGCGAGCGCGCCTGGGCACGCGTGCTCTCATCCGAGCTGGCGCCCCTCGCAGCGGGCGCGATGCCCGAGATCCCACTCGAGACCACGGGCTCGCGACCGCAGCAGCCGGCGGCGGCACCCGAGGCGGCGGCGGCACCCGCCCCCCCGGCCCCGGCTGGGTCCGCACCGGATTCGGTCTCTGCAGCTGCACCGCAACCGTCTGGCTCGGCTTCGGAGAAGCGGCGCGGCCGCCGTCAACGCGAGCCCAGGCCCCCCCGCGAGCCTAAGCGCAGCGCGCGCTCTCCAGACTCCGCCGCGGGTCCGCGCAGCTCCCGTGTCGGCGGGCTGGTCGTGATCGCGGTGGCGGTGCTGATCGTGGTCGTGGTGCTCGTCATCGTGCTCGGCTCGGGCGGGTCCAAACACAAGACCGCGGCGATCTCCCCAACGACGACCAGCACGTCGAACACCACCAGCACCACGCTGGCGACCAGTACAACCTCGACCACCGCGGCCAAGGTGCTCCGTCAGATTAACTTGACGCCGACCGCCGCGGGCAGCAAGGCCGCCGGGATCGCCGAGGTGCTCAAGGAGGGCAGCTCCAACGGGGTCGCGATCGTCGCGCAGAACATGACCGCCAACAGCACCAAGCCGCCCAACGCCTACGCCGTGTGGCTGTATAACTCCGCCACCGACGCCAAGATCCTCGGCTTCGTCAACCCCGGCGTGGGCAGCACCGGCAAGCTCTCGACGGCCGGGGCCCTGCCCGCCAACGCTTCGCACTACAAGCAACTGGTCGTCACCCTGGAGAGCTCGGGCAGTCCCAAGAAACCTGGGGCGATCGTCCTGCAGGGCACGTTCACCGGCGCATAGCGCCGTGAATCAGCCGCTGATCTGCTCCAGGCCGTCCAGCGCCTCGCCGAGCTTGGCCGCGGTAGCCCGGCGCAGCATGAACCCGCCCGTGCGCGAGTAGCCGCGCAGCTTCTGCAGCTGCGCGATCGTGACCTCGGTGCCCGCGGGCGCCGGCTCCAGCGCCACCGTGATCACCGCCTCGGAAAGCACGCGTGCGAACGGCGTCCCCGGGATCTCCTGCTCCCAGGCCCGCCGCCATGGCGCCGCCGACTCCACGACGCGGAAATCGGCCCGCACGGGGCGTCCCTGCTTGGTCTTGAACACCTGCGTGAAGCGGTCTTCGTCCACGCTCTCGACCCGCTCGACGCCGGGCCACCAGCGCGGCAGGTGATGCGGATCTGAGATCAGCTCCCAGAGCTGCTGCTGGGAAGCGGGTAGCACGCGCGAGCGCTTGGCGTTGGCCATCGGTCGATTCCTCCCAGCGCTAGTGGTCGTACTCGAGCACGGAACGGACCGGCCGCGGGGCCAGGCGCTGACGGCCCCCCAGGCCGCGCAGCTCGACCAGGAACGAGCAGCCAATGATCTCGGCGCCGAGGCCGGCGACCAGGTCGCACATCGCTCCGGCGGTGCCGCCGGTGGCCAGCAGGTCGTCGTGCAGCAACGCGCGCGCGCCACCGGCCAGCGCATCGGCGTGGACCTCGAGCGCGTCGAGCCCGTACTCCAGCGTGTACTCGGCGCTGATCGTCGCCGCCGGGAGCTTGCCCGGTTTGCGCGCCGGAACGAACCCGGCGCCCAGCTCCCGGGCCAGCGCCGCCCCGAGGATGAAGCCGCGGGCCTCGGCGGCGACGACGAAGTCGACGCTCAGGCCGCTGACCCGCTCGGCCAGCGCGGATACCGCCGCGTCCAGCGCACCGGCGTTCAGCAGCAGCGGAGTGATGTCCCGGAACAGGATCCCCTGCCGGGGGAAATCCGGGATCTCACGAACGAACGGCCGCAGGTCCGCGATCGGTGGCGCCACGGCGCGCTAGTGCCCCGTTGGGGAAATTCGGTGGCGGGACACTAGGTGGCGATCTTGCGCAGATCGCGAATCAGCAGCAGGTGCTTCAGGTGCGTGGTGACCGAGGCAAGGTTCTCCAGGGCCTCGATCGCCTCCTTGCGCCGCTCGGGATTGCGGGAGCGCAGCGCCGGGGCGAGGATACTCTGCAGCAGCTGCGCCTCGCGGTCGGCGGAGCTGCGGAACACGCGCAGGTTGCGACCCCCGACGCCGTACCTCGCGAGCTCCGATACGGCCCTGACGATTTCCCGCTCGGTCTCGTCGTAGTAGCTCGTCCCACCCCGGTTCTCGCCCTTGATCACACCGAAGTCGACCAGTTCGCGCACCAGCTTCGGATCGGCGCCGGTGTCCTCGACGACATCGTCGAGCGAGTACAGCGAGCCGGGATTGCGCACCGCCACCGCCGAGCGGCGCACGCCCATGCGGTCACCCGGTGGAGCGGCCACCTCGCGCTCTGAGCGACCGCCGGCCAGCTCCTGACGGATCACCCGCAGCGGCAGGAACTCGTCGCGCTGCAGGCGCAGGATCGTGCGCAGGCGGGTGATGTCGGACTGGGTGTAGAGGCGATACCCACCCTGCGTGCGCCGCGGCGTGAGCAGCTTCTGATCCTCCAGGTAGCGGATCTTGGAAATCGAGATGTCGGGGAACTCCTGGACCAGCGCCTTGCACACGGCGCCGATCGTGACCGCCTTCTGGCGCTGGGCCGAGTCGCCGGGCTGGTCGGGATCGGGCAGCTCGAGGCCTGGATTGGTGACGTCGGCGCTCGCCATCAGCGGCTCAGGAACGCCAGTTTGTACTTGCCGATCTGCAGCTCGTCGCCGTCGCTGAGTCGCTGGGAGTCGATCCGGCGACGGTTGACGTAGGTGCCGTTGAGCGAGCCGCAGTCGTCGAGGTAATAATCGCTGCCGCGCCGGACGATCAACGCGTGGTCGCGCGACACGGTCACGTCGTCCAGGAACACGTCTGACTCGGGTCGGCGCCCGACCGACTGGCGGTCGCCCTCCAGCGCAAAGCTCTCGCCCGCCCGGCCGCCCCCCGCGCGGATGACCAAGGCCGCACCGCGCGCGACCACATCCTCGAGCTCCACGACCTCCATTTCACCTGTCTCCCCGACCTTGTAGGTTGCCGTTGTGATCCCGGGCGGCGAGTCGATCGCCGCCAGGAACGCTCCACAGCGCTGGCAGTAACTCGCGCCGTCGTCGTTAGCGAAGCCGCACTCTGGGCAATGCTGGGCCATCAGCCCGGTGTCAGGACTATTCGGGTTCGCCGCCCAAGACTCGCCCGGCCAGGATGTCGGTCAGCTGCTGGACGTCGGCGCCGGAGATCACCAGCTCGCCTGTCTCGTCCTTCTTGCGCAGCCGGTTGACGAGCTCCGCGCGCAGGATGTCGATCTTGCCGTGCAGGATGCGCCTCCGGTAGGAGATCTCCATCTCCTCCTCGGTGAGCTGCTTGATGAGATCTTTCAGCTCCTGATCGGTCAGCGATCCGAGGTCTGGAAAGGTGTCCATGGGGTGAATGTCCTCCCCGCCGTCGGGGTTCGTTTGGCGTGGGCTCGCGCGAGTATAACCGGCACAACCGTAGGGTCAAGCTGAGCTTGAGACTCGGGGCGCGCTCGATTCGGCCACTGTCCCTACTCCAGCGGTGCGGCCAGCCTCCGCGACTCAGCCACTCCGCGGCGAACGTACAGCACCGTCGCCGTGAGCGCCAGTGCCAGCCCCACGTAGAGCATCCCCAGCGCCAGCCAATGGACGCCGGCCATCGCTAGGAACGGCGCGCTCATCGTTGGTGCCACGCCGATCCGCCCCGCCCAGTTGATCTGTAGCTGCACCCCGCGCGAGAGCCCGTAGCGGCTGAGCCCGAGCATGAACAGCTCGCGGGCCACCACCAGCCCGAGCGCCCACCGGGGCAGCAGCGAGAAGTCGAAGGCCACTGCCACCCCGGAGATCACCAGCAGGCGGTCGACGATCGGGTCCAGCAGCGCCCCGAGCCGGCTGTACTGGCCGGTCAGACGCGCCGCGAAGCCGTCGGCGTAGTCGGCGAAGCCGATCACGGCAAACAGGATCGTGGCGACCGTGTCCTGGCCATGGGGGCTCGACAGGGCAATCACCAGGAACACGGGGATCGCGGCCAGGCGGATGAACCCGATCGCGTTGGGGATCGTCCACGGATTCAGCGGCTGATCGGACTGGGTCGCGGTCGGGGACGGTCCCGAGCGATCGAGCCCGAACAGGCGGCGCTTGGTGATCGACGGGCTCAGCGCGGCCTCCGGCGGTCCCGCGCCGGCTACGGCAGTCCGCGCCAAAGCTCCGCGACCGCGGTCGCGGCTCCCGCAACCGGGACCGCCCGCGATCCCTGCCCGCGGCGCACCTGGACCTCGATCTCGCCGGCGGCCAGCGTGCGCCGCCCCACGGTCAACCGCACCGGACAGCCGAGCAGCTCGGCATCGGCGAACTTCTCACCCGGACCGGCGTCACGCTCGTCGTAGAGAACGTCCAGCCCCGCCGCCTGCAGCTCGCCGTACAGGCCGTCGGCGAAATCGCGCTCGGCGCTGCCGGATTTGCCGAGCACCACCAGTTCGACGTCGAACGGCGCGATTGAGCGCGGCCAGGCGATCCCCTGAGCATCGGCGTACTGCTCGACGGCGGCGGCCGCGGCGCGGGCGGGGCCGAAGCCGTAACAGCCCATCCAGACCAACTGCGAGGTTCCCGACTCGTCCAGGTAGGTGGCCCCCAGCGGCTCGGAGTACCGCGTGCCCAGCTTGAAGATGTTGCCGATCTCAATCGCCGGCTCGATCCGGATCGCCGATCCGTTGACGGTGTCGCCGGCGACCACGCTGCGTACGTCGACCGTCTCGTAGGGGAAGTCACGCCCCGGCTGGACGCCGCGCAGGTGAGCCTCGGGCTCGTTGGCCCCGGTGACGTAGGACCCACCCGCCCCACCGGACCCGTTCCGCGCCACGGCCGCGTCAAGCAGTACCGGCAGCTGCGCGCCGACCGGGCCGATGTACCCGGGCGGGCCGAGGCGGTCAGAGATCTCATCGGCCCGCGCGGCGCGAAACGGCCGCCCGAGCGCGTTCTGAAGCTTGATCTCGTTGATGCGATGATCGCCGCGCACGATTACGAGCTTCATCGCGTCCTCGTCGACGACCACCGGGAACGCCTTCAGCGTCGCCCCTGCGGGCAGCCCGAGTTGCGACACGAGCGCATCGATCGTGGTCGCGTTCGGGGTCTGCACCCGCTCGGGGGCATCGAGTGAGTCCGGCAGCGTCACCGGCTGGGGGTCAGCGGAGGCGACCTCGACGTTGGCGGCATAGCCGGCGGCCAGGGCGACGTCGTTCTCGCCCGCCGGGCAGGGAGCCATGTACTCGTCGGCGCCGTGGCCACCCATCATCCCGACGTCGGATTCGACCTTGTACCACTCCAGCCCGAGGCGGTCACAGATGCGGTCATAGGCGGTAGCGTGGAGCGCGTAGCGCTGATCGAGCCCGGCGGCATCGCGGTCAAACGTATAGGCGTCCTTCATGATGAACTCGCGGGTGCGCAGCACCCCGGCGCGCGGGCGCGGCTCGTCGCGCTCCTTGACCTGGAAGTGGTAGAGGATCAGCGGCAGGTCGCGGTAGGACTTCACCGCCGCCGCCACATGGCCGGTGACGATCTCCTCGTGGGTCATTGCCAGCGCCATGTCGGCGCCGCGGCGGTCCTTGAGCTTGAACAGCTCGTCGATCTCGTAGCGCCCCGTCTTCCGCCACGGCTCGGCGGGATGCAGGACCGGCATCAGCATCTCCTGACCACCGATCGCGTTCATCTCCTCGCGCACGATCTGCACGATCCGCTGGTGGATCCGCCAACCCGCGGGCAGCCACGACCACAGCCCGGACCCGACCTGGCGGATCAGTCCGGCCCGCACCATGAGCTTGTGCGAGATCGCCTCGGCGTCGGCCGGCGGCTCGCGCTCAGTGGGCAGCAGGTACTCAGACAGCCGGGTCACGCCGCCAAGCCGACTCTGCGATCGAGTGCTCAGCCTGCGGGGTATGTTCTCCAGTGCAGCTAGAAATTAAGCGTGGAGAAAAGGAGCCCGTGATGGCGTATTCCGTACCGAATCTGCCGTATGACTACAACGCGCTCGAGCCTCATATCGACGAGGCGACGATGCGGGTGCACCACGACAAGCACCACCAGGCCTACGTCGACAAGGCCAACGCGGCGCTCGAGGGCACCGAATGGGCCGACAAGCCGATCGAGGATGTGCTCAAGAACCTCGGCTCGCTGCCCTCCGACAAGCAGGGACCGGTCCGCAACAACGGCGGCGGTCACTACAACCACTCGCTGTTCTGGGAGTGGATGTCCCCCACCGGTGGTGGCGCGCCCGACGGCGCCCTGGCGCAGGCGATCGACTCCGCATTCGGCTCCTTCGGCGACTTTCAGTCGAAGTTCAAGGCCGGCGGCGTGAACCAGTTCGGGTCAGGCTGGTCGTGGCTGGTGCACGACGGCTCCGGGCTCGCGTTGGTCTCCACCGCCAACCAGGACAGCCCGATCAGCGACGGAAAGACCCCGCTGCTGGGCGTCGACGTGTGGGAGCACGCGTACTACCTCAAGTATCAGAACAAGCGCCCCGATTACATCGACGCGTTCTGGAACGTGGTCAACTGGTCCAAGGTCGCCGAACTGTTCAGCGCCGCCGGCTGACGCCCGGCGTGGGGGGGGGGGGGGGGGGGGGGGGGGGGGGGGGGGGGGGGGGGGGGGGGGGGAGGGGGGGGGGGGGG
>JBPCPC010000322.1:0-35286 GCA_050999585.1 Solirubrobacteraceae bacterium
CGGTGAACAAAATGCCGTCGGCCGCCCGGTCGAGCACTGCGTCGAGGAACGCGCCGTACGGGGACGACCGATACGTGAGCCGGGCGACCTCGCCATCGCTGCCGTCGAGCACGCTGGCCAGCGCGACAAGCAGGGCCGCGGCGACCGGAGCCCCCACCGAGAAGCCGGCGGCCGCCGCCACGGCGACGGCAAAGGCGATGAGCGTGACCTGGTTCGGTGTGATGCGCGGGAAGACGGCGAGCAGCGCGGGTGTGACCACCCGCTGCGAAAGGGTGCGGTTCAGCCGGGCGGCGATTGCGCCGTCGAGCGCCTTCCCCGTGACTCGCAGGACGTGGCGGCTGCCGTTGCGGTGGTCGCGCGGCGTGTCGACATCAAACCACCACGCTTCGTCGCCGATGCTCAGCGCACGGGCGACACCCGCGTCGGCCAGCACCTGGATCGCACCGGCGAGGCTGGAGTCGCCGGCGGCGACCGCCATCTCGACGGCGTCAAACAGGGCCGGGCCGCAGACAAAGGCGCCGACGTCGAAGGCGTCGTACACCGCGAGCTGCTTGCCGATCGCTCGGATACCGCCGTCGGCGATGCGAACCTTCATCGCATCGCCAGGATCGACCCCCGCCGCCCGACCGAGCCGTGTGTCGACCGCCACCAGGACCTCGCCCGGCTCCAGCAACGCCTGCTTGAGCTGCTGCAACAGCGGGGGCGAGAACACGTGGTCGGCCATCACCAGGACGAAAGGCTCATCGCCGACCCGGTCACGCGCCGCCAGCGCCGAGAGCCCGTTGCCCTCCCGGTAGCGCTCGTTGCGCACGACCGTCACGGCGATACCCCGGCGCCGGCTCACCGCGAGCACATGCCGGTCGACCTGGTCGGCACGATCGCCCGTGACCACCACCACCTCGTCAAATCCCGCCTGCCGGGCGCCGACGAGGGCACGCTCGACGAGGCTGATACCCCCTAGCACAACAAGCGGCTTCGGGCTCGCCTTGGAGCGCAGCCGCGAGCCCATACCGCTGGCAAGCACCACCAGCCGAGTCGGTTGCATGGCGGGGTCGACCTCCTTGATCCCTGATCGGGCTGTCCAGGGGGGCCCCTGTCTAGCCGGGCGAACGCGAACCTCCTGCCCGGCCCGTTCTTCACAATACAGCGCCCAACGAAAAGCCCAGGTCACGACCGAACCGAGTTTCCGGCACCCACCATTCGCAGCCTCCTTCTTCGCCGCGCCCGTGAACCCGCCCCGCAGCAGCTTCATGATCAGGATCGGGTCGAGCTTGCTCTGGTGGTTGAACACGAACACGCATTGCCGCGCCGACCCCAGGTGCTCCGCGCGCGACACGACTCGAACGTCGATGCCGGCCAGCGGCGAGCCCTAGCGCGTTGACAGAGAGGGGTGCCGTCGCGAGACACCTGCTTTCCATCCGGCGGAGCGCGATGGCTGCAGCGGCGAACTCACCTGCGTTGCCGGCAATCCGTGCACGATGCCAGCCAGACGATTTGCAGGATCGGCGCGACCTGCAAGCGCTCAGCTGCTTGCAGCCTTCCCAGGCAGCAAGCACGAACCACGGCGGAGCAGCGTCATAGCCGACGCCGAGATCCGTGCCGCTCGTGAGGACGAACAGGCGCTTCGGTGAGCCCACCGCTCACTGCTCCTGTGGCGAACTACCCGTCCCACAAAATGCTCCGCCTTCCTGAGCATTGGGGCATTTCACACCCCCCGCGGGTGGCCCACCGGCCATGATTACTTCCACGAAGGACCGGCCACAAGCCCGACCTCAGCGCCGGCGACATCGCTTCTGCTCTTGATCGGCCGCGTCCAAGCGGCAGCCTGTCATTCGTGGCCGCTGGGGCGACGAAGCGGGACTATTCGGAGATCCCGGTGAATGCCAACCCTAATCCTTCCACCTTATTCCTTGACGCTTCCCTAGTAACTGAAGACGGTGGCGCCCTCGCCGATCCATTCCCATAGTGGCGTCGCGCCGGCGATCCGGGCGTTGGCGACTAGCGCGGCCTCGTCGAGCTTGCGGGCCTTGAAGCAGATTGGGCAGACGAGCAGCTCGCCGCCGCCGTTGGCGTATTGTTCGAACAGCTTTGCCAGCGGCGGGCACCCGTCGCATGCGACGGCGTCGGCATAGCCGGGCAGTGCTAGTCGGATGGCCTCTTTGGTGAGGAACATCGCAACCTGCTTGCCCTGTTCGAGCGCGGCGCCAGCGATGAGGAAGGCCACAGTGACGCGTTCGGCGTCCTCGAGTCCGGTGGCGAGGTTGACTACGACCTTGTGGTTTTCAGCCATCATTTCTCCTCTTGCGGCTTGTAGGCCTTTATGGTCGAGCCCATGGCGCCGAACTTCGCGGCTTTGCGGCGTGTGTCCTCGAACGCCGACTGGGCGTAGGTGTCGACGAGTTCGCCTTGGGTGAGGTTGGTGTAGGCCCGCTGGACCAGCAGGCGCGCGTGCTCTCCGGAGAGCAGGGCACCGGCGATTCAGCCGGTCCAGAGGTCGATGCGTTTGCGTGCGTCCTCGGAGACCTCAGTGTGGATCACGATGTCGGCGATTTGTAGGCGGCCGCCGGGACGCAGGACGCGGTCGATCTCGTCGAACACCGCGGCCTTGTCCGGTATGAGGTCGATCACGCCGTTGGAGATCACGATGTCGATTGAGGCGTCCTTCAGTGGCAGGGATTCGATCAGTGACTCGTGTAGCTGCACGTTGTGAAATCCCATCTGCTGTGCGCTGTCACGGGCTCGTTCGAGCATCGCTGGGGTCATCTCGACTCCGATCACGCGCCCGGTGGGGCCGGTCATCTGCGCCGCGATCAGCAGGTCGGTGCCGGCGCCGCAGCCGAGGTCGAGCACGACCGAGCCAGGCTCGGCGTGTCCGAGCGTCCAGTGGTTCGCGACCCCGGCGAAGCTCTCGACGGTCGCGTCGGGGACGCGCGCGAGCTCGGGTTCGGGGTAGCTGAGTTCTTGGGCCCACGCCCGGCCGGTTGGGAAGATGAACTCATGCTCGTGGTCGGTGGAGACATCGGTGTAGGTCTTGCGGATCTCCTCGCGCAGGACGTCAACGTCAACCGCGCTCTCGGTGGCACTCATGTGGCGATCACCTTCTCGCGCGTGCTGTGGCGCTGCCACCAGGCGAGCGCCTCGGAGGGCAGGCATAGGTTCGTAGCGGTGGCCGTGGCACAGGCGGCAACCAGCAATCCGTCGAGGGCGAGCGCGACCAGCGGGGCGTCCGCCGCAAGCAGCGCGCCGACGACGACCAGCCAGACCGTGGCGACCTGGAACGCGTGACGACGGCGCGGTGGGTTGGGCGGCAGCGGCGGCCCGCCGAGGAGATGCCTTACGCCGTGGTTCCACAGGTGATCAAACGGGTGGCGGGTACTGAAGCTAGCGATCACGCTGATCCCTGCGAGAGCAAACACCACCACGAAGGATTCGAGCGCCAGGGCGACAGCCACCAGCGGTAAGCACCGCCCGGTCGAGAAGCGCAAGGCGAGCCACAGCTCGCTGCGTTCAGCGTCACTGAGGCAGTGGGCCGATGAGCGAGAAGGAGCCATCACGGATGGACCTGGATCGGTCTCACTCTCGCCGACGCGGTGATCTGGGTGCCCGCTGAAGTCCAGATCGGGACTGCCGCATTCGTTCCTGGGCGCTACGGAGGGCAGGCCCGACCGCCTGGCCGAGTTGACGCCGATTCCTGAAATGGCCGATGAGGCGCGGAATGTAGCTCAGCCACCACCCGATGTCTCGCCGTAGCGGTTCCATGGTTGCCCCCGAGCCTACTGCCGCACCACGGGCAGTACGAGCCAGGTTCAAACTGACCCACCACCTATCTCCGGGTACCTCGTTCCGCCCACCCTTTCAAGGTGAGTCCGGCGCGCACGACTCGTTGCTCGAAACGAGTGCGGAGGCCATCTCCGATCTGACACTGCTGCTTGCCCAGCTCGAAACGGAACTCGTCGCCTCCCGGGGTCGCCAGTGCTGCCTCCCACGAACTACTGCGGGCGTGTTCGATCACCTCGAAGCTCGCGCCATGATCGCCGAGGGAGGCTGTGAGTCGCACCTCATCTCGCTCGTCAGGGGCCGGATGCTGGACACCGCCGACACGATCCGCTAGTATCAATCGTCATTAGCGGATCAGGCAACAGCACGGGTTCGAGCCCCGGCACCCGCTCTCGGAAGCCCCAATCAAAGCAAGCCGACTCGATCTCAGCGCCAACCGGTCGCAAGGCCCAAGGCGCGCAGACCTGAGACTTCGATTTACGGCTCGAAAGAACCGAGAACCGAGAGGCGCGCAGAGAAAGGGGCTTCCGTGCATCTGGCTCCCGAAAACGGCAGTCGTCGTTGACTCGGGCGGGCCGGTGCTGAGCTGCCGTCTGGCCGCTCTGCAGCGATAGTGCGGGCTGACGCCGAGCGCACTCACCCCACGGACGCGAGGCAGGCCTAACAGGGGGGCGAGCGGTGGTGCGACTCCGGCCTTCCGCAGAGAGCAGCAAGGCGCCAAAGCGCGGCCCGGGCCAGCTGGCGCCCCTACAGCAAGCAGCCCGTCTCACGATTTGTAGAAGTGACCACGGCGCTCGATCACAGTGCCGCAATTGAGGACCTGCAGCACTCTGGTCAAAGCGAATCGGCGCCCCTGGATTCATCGCAGCACGGGCATGACGTCCCGGTCGACGAGCGGCCTCCTTCGCGCGCGGAAGGCAGGGCTCCCAGTTCGGCTCGCTGCACCTGCGTTGCGCTTACGGGGGTGCATCCGGCGCTGGCGGTTTGCCCTGTTTCGCTAGCTGCGAGTTGGATCCGCGAGCGTGGTCCGCGGCCGGATCTCTCCGGACCCGTCCGTCTGAGCGAGCGCGCTGAGATAGAGGCGACCTTGCAGCCAAGCTACCGGTCGGCGCACCCGGATGCTGCGGCGCGAACGGCGCCGCACATGAGCGCGGCGGCCTCGTCGCGGCGTAGGCCTCGCGCGTTCAGCGTCTGCCACGTCGCGAAGTTGACCGCGAGTGCGAGCGCGCCACGCACCGCCGCGGCTCTGCGGCCGCGCGCGCCCCAGCCGCGCGCGAGGCTGTCGACGACCGACTTCAGGTAGGCGACGCGGCGGACCGCGAGCTCGGCGACGATCGGGTGCACGGAGGCGTCGCGGATCACGACGGTAAGCATGTCCTGCGCGCCTTCGAAGAAGCCGTAGAGCGCATCGAGTGCCTGCGCGGCGCGCGCGGCCGGGTCCTCGACTGCCGTCCAGCTCGCGGGGTCAGGAAACGGGTGCAGGGACGCCCAGTGGCCCGAGCAGGCCAGGAACAGCGATCGCTCGTCGGGGAAGTAGCGATAGACCGTGGCGCGGCGGACACCGGCGCGCTCCGCGATCGCCGAAACGGTCGACCGAGCCGGGCCGAGTGTGCCGTGGAGCTCCACCGCCGCGTCGACGATCCGCTGTCGCGTCTGCGCCTGCTGCTCGGCGCGGCGGCGCTGCTCGTAGCGGCGTTTGCCGGTCGCTGTCGGCCTTTCGGTGGACATATCTGCCTAATGGATCTTGACAGATCGCGCAGACGGATACAGCGTGTTCGCTGATCAGTGGTGTCTAACGAATAGAGGAGACGATCTCAATGAGCGTTACGACCGGCCCGCGGATCCTCGGCCCGTCCGATGGCAAGCAGGTTCGCCTACCGTCAGCGCCCGCAAGCTGACGAGATTCCAACCGACCGCCGCGGCCACGATCGCCCACGACCACCACGCAGCAGCGGTCCGGCCCCCACCCCGAGGCCAGACCGCCAACCGCGCCACCACCGACACCCGAACCGGGCGCGCGCCGGCAGCCGTCACCAGATCAACCGGCGCTCGCGTTGCCGCTATACCCCGCTATTGCCCGTGCCGCCGGTGTAGCCCGTGCCGTTGGAGACGTAGCAGGCGGCCAGGTGAAAGGTGCCCACACCTGTGTTGCCGCCCGTGGCCGGGTGGATGACTTCTGTGCCGTCTTTGCCCACGAGAACCTTTACCGTCGGCCCCGACACGCTCTCACCCGGCTTCGGTTGACACTTTACCGCGCCACTGACGGGCGCCGGCCCGCTCGCCATGTCGATCCCGAACTGCTCGTGGATTCCCATTGCGGCGAGCTTGTTGTTCGCGGCGACGATCGACGACGTGCGGTCGATCTGCACAGTCACCGAACCATCGCCGTTGGTCGTGACGGCGTACGCCGGCGGGGTCGCCGACCCGCTCAGGGCGAGCACGAGCGCCGCGCCGACGCCCGCCAGTCCGAGCGTGCTGACCGCGAGAACTCGCGGACGGCGACGGGGTTGACCCGGCTCGGGTCGATCGGCGTGCGCGAGCGTCGGGCCGTGCTCTCGAACGAGATCGCGCCATAGATGATCTGTGAACTTACTCATTGCTTTGATGCTCCTTTCTTAGCCGGGACCTCGCCCGGGACAACCGTTTTCGAAATGCGACACGGGAGACGCCGAGGGCCAGCGCCGCCTCCTTCGGGGCGAGCTCCTCGATCTCGTCCTCGTCAAGCGGCCGGTGGCCGCCGAGACGCGCGACCGCGTCTCGGGCGCCCGCCGACTGCTCGCAGTGGCGGGCGAACACGCGGGCGGCGATGCCGAACAGCCACGCCCGGTCCGATCCTCGGCGAGGGTCGAACCTGGCGAAGCCATCCATGGCCCGAACGAACGTCTCGGAGGTGAGATCGGCGACCGTCTGCGGATCGCGGCACCGACGCGCGTAGTAGCCCATGAGAACATCGACGTTGCGCAGGTACACGAGCTCGAATTCCTCAAGCGGCGAGCTGCGCGGCCCCCCGCGTGACCGCGCCCTCACTGCGACCGGTCGCTCCCGCATCGTCCTCGTCAGTGCTTTTTCGTCAGTGCTCATGTCCCGTAGTTGCGATTTCCGCCTCCGGCTGTGACATCGCCCGTCCGCGACGCGCCGCCCGTCACCCCACGCTTGGCGGCTGATCCCGCCGGGTTCGCCTCAGCTGTTGCACCCGAGCCCAAGGCGATCGAGCGCGCAGAGTCACAGCCCCGACCGCCCCTGTCGCTGGTCGGCCGCCGCCAGGCGATGCGGGGTGAGCTGGATGACCGCCGAACGCAGCGGTTCGGGCGGAGACGGCAGCGGCCCCGTCCGCACGAAGCGCAGCCGAATCGCCTCGCTCTCACGACCGTCGAGCAGGGTCCAGCCCGACCTGGGCGCCCCCAGCGGGCCGCGCCGACCCCGAGTCCCGTGTAGCGGGCCGCCCACACCACCCGACCTGCCATTGCCGAGACAAGCACACCGAGAAGCCGCTGCAGGTATCGATCGCGCCGCCGCAGCGGTGCGTGAAGCGCACGCCCTCAAGCTGCGCAACGACGGTGAAGAAGTGCTGGGAGACCCGGCCGAGTGTCGCGTCGTGGTCGTCGAGACGGTCCGCGACCGGGGCGCCGTAGCGGAAGACCGTGTCGTATCCGCCGAACGGGATCCGGTGATCGCGCGAACGCCGGTAGTAGTGAAGCTGGCTGGCGCCGTGATCGATCCCCTGACGGCCTTCCAGCCGATCGCCGTCATCCGTGCGTCATCGAGCGGTTCGGTCATCAGCACGTGGTTGTACACGGGCGCGATGTGATGGCCATCGCCTGCGCGCCGGCGACCGGCGGGTAGGCGCTCGTCGCGAGCAGCACCCTCACGCTGGCCGCCACCGCCCCCAGCGCAGACCCATCAGGCAGCCCGGCCCGATGCACGAGCGCGTCGCCGCGCCGCATCCACTGCGCTGAGCTCGAGACTCTGCATCGCGCCGCCGCCACGTCGGAGGGCGTCATTCATCTTGTTCAAGCTCGACATCGCCTTCGCCGGGACTACGCCGCCGGCCAAGCAGACCACGCGGGCGTGAAGCACCGAACCCGCCGGCGCGGACGCGGTCGGTCACACTGGCGTCCCGATCCGGGCCATCGCCGAGATCATCGCCAGGCATCTCGACATTCCGGCCGTCTCAGTCACCCCGATCAGGCCCCCCCAATACTCGGCAGGCTCGGCCGCTTCTGGGCGTTTGACGGACCGGCCGGCGCCGAGCTCACACACGACATCCTCGGGTGGTACGCCAGCGGCCAGGATCCGTCTGATCGACGGACCTCGACAGCGGCCTCTACTTCAACCCGGCGCGCGCCTGAAGTGACGCCTCCACAACGCAGGCAGTGGATCCTCCGAGCTGCCGCATCCACGACACAGGAGGCCGAGGCAGCCGACTCGCACTGCTGCCTCGGATCGGCAGAGCCCCAGAGCAGCCCGGTCAGTCTGGGTAGTTCCCGGCCTGGAGGTCGTCGAGCAGGCTGGGGTGGGTGGGCTCCCAGCCGAGCTGTTCGCGGGTCAGCGTGCTGGAGGCCGGCTGGTCGATGGCGAACATCATGCCGAGCACCCCGAAGTTCTCGACGGGGACCTCCTCGATCGGCAGGTTGAGCTCTCGGCCGATCGTCTCGGCGATCGTCTGCATCGCGTCTCCTTCGTCGCCGACGGCGTGGGCGATCGTGCCGGGCTCGCCCTGCTCGAGCACGAGCCGGAACAGTCGTGCGGCGTCGAGCCGGTGGACGGCCGGCCAGTGCTGGGTGCCGTCCCCGACGTACCCGGACACTCCCGTACGCTGCGCGGCGGCGACCAGCACGGACGCGAACCCGTACGGACCGCCGGCGGCGTGGACTGAGCGCGGCAGCCGAACCAGCCCGACGCGGACGCCGCGCTCGGCGTAGGCCAGGGCAGCCCGAGAGGCACGGCCGCGACCACCGACGGGGCCCTCGGTCATAGTCGGGTCCTGCTCGGTGGAGGCTCGGCCGGGAACGACCGGCGTGCCGGAGGCGATCACGAGCGGCTTGCCGCTATCCTCCAAGGCACCGCAGAGGGTCTCGATCGCGCGGGTCTCCTGCGCGATGCCCTCGTCCAGGTTGGTGAAGTCGTTGGAGAAGGCGAGATGGATGACCCCGTCGGACTGGGTGGCGGCGACGCGCAGGCTCTCGAGGTCGGCCAGCTCACCTCGCTGTACTTCGGCGCCCACGGCGGCGAGGGCCTGGGCAGAGGCGTCAGAGCGGGCGAGGCCGAGGGCCTCGTGGCCCATGGCGAGGAGCTCAGCCACGACGGCGGAGCCGATGCCGCCCGACGCGCCGGTTACAAAAACACGCATGGATGGTTCTCCTAGGAGGGCCGCCGGGTCGGCGACCGATTGATGCGACTGTTATCCCGTCAACGTAGCAGCACAACGCGACAAAGGTCCCGTCGTAGGATGTGGGCCATGCCGCGATGGCAACCCGACGGGCGCGAGCGACTAGTCCTAGCTGCCCTACAGCTGTTCTCCGAGCAGGGCTATGACGAGACGACGGTCGCTGAGATCGCCGAGCGCGCCGGACTGACCAAGAGCACCTTCTTTCGCCACTTTCCCGACAAGCGCGACGTGCTGTCCGCCGGCCAGGAGACCCTGTCGCGTCTCCTGGTCGAGGGCATCACCTCCGCACCACTGCAGGCCACCCCGCTCACCGCGGTCGCCGCAGGGCTTCAGCGCGCCGCCTCCGCCATGGGACCCTTCAACCGCGAACTCGCGCCCCGGCTTCAGGCGGCCATCGCGACAAGCACCGATCTTCAAGAGCGCTACGCGCTCAAGCAAGTCGGCTTCGTCGCCGCGATGGTGGGCGCGCTCCGTGACCGCGGGATACCTGAGTCGACGGCAAGCGTCGCCGCGGAGCTCGGCGCCCTGGCCTTCAAACAGGCCTACGCGACATGGGTCGAGACCGACGAAGACCAAGACCTGGGCGAGCTGTCCCTCGCCGCCCTGGACCGGTTGCGCGCCACCGTCGCCGCGCTCGGCTGACCACCGTCGGCAAGACTCAACGCGGCCCGCCGCCGCAGGCTCTGGAGGCCTCCTCGCTCCCGCTCAACGAACCGGGAGCTACGCCGACGGCGCCGATCGGCAACTCCCGCACTTCTCCTCTGGCCCGGCTGCGCTCAGAAGCAGTAGCCGAGGCTTCGTGACGGGATCGGCGACAAATCGGGAGCAATCCCAACATCGACTGATATGTCGCTTTGCGCGCGCGAGCCGACAACACTGCTCCGGTGTCGAAAGACAGTTGGTGTCGACCCTTCGATCAGCGGGCTAGTGGAGACACGGACTATCTCTTCCGCAGGTGAAGCACGTCCGCTCCCCGAGCGGGGCGCAGCACCCACTCTCCCGTCTCGGGGTAGCAGACGGCCGCTGGGAACCCGATCGCTGCAGTATGTCCGTCGCGACGGCGAGCTCGAACCCACCGACTGAGTGGTCGCCCAGGCTTCGTTCCCGCGTCGCAACCTGACTCACGCTTGACGCCGTTATGAGACTATCTCGATCACTTGCACGGTCAACTGGAGGAGAGACACGATGAGCAGCACTTCGCTGTACGAGCGGCTCGGCGGCATCTACGGGATCGCTGGCGCCGTCGACATCCTTGTGGACCGGCTGTTCGAGAACGCCGCCGTGAACGCGAACGAGGCGGTTCACGCCCACCATGGGAACCCCGAGAACGCGCCGGGCTACAAGTTCCTTGTCACCGCGTGGTCGGTCCAGGTGGCCGGCGGGCCGGAGTGTTACCCCGGTCTGGACATGACGAAGGCGCACGAGACGCTGCACATCAGCAAGACGGACTTCGACGCGGTCGC
This sequence comes from Solirubrobacteraceae bacterium, assembly GCA_050999585.1. GTDB lineage: Bacteria > Actinomycetota > Thermoleophilia > Solirubrobacterales > Solirubrobacteraceae > Palsa-465. Next base: position 10,630 of record JBPCPC010000322.1, read on the forward strand.
GATGGAGATCGCAGCGACCCTGAGCTTCGTCGGTGTGCCAGCGCCCGAGCATGAGCAGTTCATGGACATCATCGAGAGCTACCGGTCGCAGGTGGAGGCCGACAGGGAACCGGCGGTGGCCTGAACCGGCTCGCAGGAGGCGGTTGCAGAGAGGGCTACCTGAGAGGCTGGGGGGCGGGCGCTGGCGCCGAGACCAGCTCTAGTGCCGGCAACACACTCGCGCCATGGGTCTAGGGCGTATGACGGGCGAGCAGGGTGGAGTCGTGGACGTCGACCGTCGCTCCGTTGCGAGTCATCCTTCGCGGTCGCTGCTCGACCACGAGCACTTCGAAATCCTCAGGTAGACCCGGGAGCAGGTCTTGGGCGAGGAACATCGCCCGGCGCTGGCTCGTGGTCAGGTGGGTGAACACCTCTGACGGTGCGTGGCCGACGACCAGGAGGTGCCCGCCCGGCGCGACAGCCTCAGACAGCCGGCGAGTGACATCGACCATTCCGCCGTCCGGGGGGTGCAGGAAGTGGGTGGTGACCAGGTCATAGGACCGGCCCTCGGCAGCGAAGGCCCGAGCATCGACCTGCCACCAGCCGGTCCGCTCGGCTACTCCTGCCTCATCGGCGTGCCGGGCTGCGCGCGCCAGGCCGTTGGCCGAGAAGTCAGCGCCGGTGACCCTCCAACCCCGGCGGCCCAACCAGATCACGTCGCCGCCCTCGCCGCAGCCGACGTCGAGCGCGGTGCCCGGCGTCAGACCTGACACCTCCGCGACGAGCTGCGCGTTGGGATTCCCGCTCCAGATCTTCGCCTCGCCCGAGTACCGATCCTCCCAGTTTGGTGGCTCAAACATCGCCGCTTCGTCCCGAGTGGAATGGTGCCCGTGCGCGCCCATCAGGTGACCTTGTCCGAGCGCTTCGGGGCGCTGTCCACGACCGCGCCGCCCGACTGGTTGATGCCCATGCTCACCAGTGTGCGGCTCCAGGTCGTGGTTGACAAGTTCTTTTGCCAAACAGGCAAATAGTCCGGAGGCACCAATTCCAGCCGGAAGCGGCCGTCACGGGGCGCACGGCGTCGCCGGCGGAGGAGCGCCGCTGATGCCGGCGTTCCTCCGGATGTTGTTGGTGGCCTGGGGCACGGATGCCTAGCCGGTGGATTTGAGTTCGTTGGCGGCCGGAATCGTCGGGGTGGGCCGCTCGTGAGCAGCGTGGATGGTCTCGGTGCGGTCGATTCCGAGCAGGCCGACGTGTCAGGCGGCGTAGGACCGCAGGTACTCCAGGACGGAGGTCAGGGCGGCTCGAAGCGGTGCGATGTCGCGCGCGGTCTGGCCGAGGAGCATCCCGCCCTGCAGTGCGGCCATTAGGGCGTAGGTGAGCTGGTCGGGGTCGGAGGTCGCCTCGGTCGCGCATGAGCGTGAGGCCGTGGCGAAAGAGCTGCTCCCAGCGGCCGAACCCTGCGGCGAGGTCGGCGCGTACGCTGTCGTTGCACTCCGCGAGTTCGCCGGCGAGCGCGCCGTAGCTGCAGCCCCCTTGGCAGTCGCGTTGCTGGAGGCGCTGGATGTTGAGCTGCGCCGGCGCAGCATCCTCGTGCGCTCCGGCGCAGTGTTCTGGCTGACCTCCGCCGTCAACGCCCTCGCCATGCTCGTCGGAGCCTCGCTGCTGCTCCTCGGCATTGGGCACGGTCTAACCAATTTCGCACGAGCCTGGCTACCGCTGCTCATCACCGCCCCCCTGGCCACGCTGATCGCAGCCTCACCCTGGCTGGTCGCAGGACATCCATCGCTGAGGTCACGCGGATGGATTGCCGCGCTGGTGGACGGAGTCGACGACGCGTGGCGTGCGGCACGTCGTCCGAACTGGCGGCTGATCGGCGCGCTGAGCTACCTGGGTCTCGACATGGCGGTCCTGCTGTGCCTGTTCCGCGGGCTGGGATATCACGCCAACGTAGGCGCGCTGATGCTCGCTTACCTGGTTGGCTACACCGCGACGCTGATCCCGATCCCGGCCGGCATCGGGGTCCTTGAGGGCGGAATCGGAGGCGCCCTGGTGCTGTACCGGGCTCCGCCGGCCGCGACGGTCGCAGCGTTGCTGCTTTACCACGCGATCGCGTTCTGGATCCCCTCGCTCGGCGGCTGGGGCGCGTACGCAGGACTCGTAATCCACTCTCGACACGAACGGAGTACCCATGCTGCACAAGCCAACCGCCCAGACAGTCCGCGCGGTCGTCGCCGAGGTCTTCGCCAGCCTGGAACGTGTCGTTCTGCGGCACTACGGGCTCCGATCGACCGAACCACAACGAGAATTGAACGGCTCCGGTGGTCGGGCCCTGGCGGCCGGGCTTCGCGTTACACCAGGGGGTGGAACGTGCGGCGAGGGCTCCCAAGATGGCAGCCTGACGACGGGCGGGCGTTTCGGGCTTTTCGGAATGCCGGCGCTGTCTGACGCCTGCTATGCCTCCCGGAGGCGTTCGTAGGCCAGGCGGTCACCGACGGTCCGGGTGTCGAGGAGGCGCATGGACTTCGGGATGCTGGTCTCGCCGAAGAGCCGCTCGCCAGCCCCGAGCACGACCGGGTAAACGATCAGCCGCAGCTCGTCGACGAGGTCGTGTTCCATCAGCGTGTGTACGAGTCGTAGTCGACTATGGCGGAGATCTCGCCGAGCCGATCCATCCAGCGATCGTCGCCGAGGCTTGGCAAGCGGGCGGCGTGGCCCGGGCGTGCCCGATGTCGCGTGGGGATCGGCGATTTCCTGCGTCCTGCAGAGGCGATCGGGATCGTGGCCCGCGGCGTGAGCGGCTCGCGAGCCACGCATGAGCCGCTCGTCGCGACCGATTGTGGGCGCGCAGAGCTGATCGCCGGGTTGCGCGCCCGGGCATTGGCGCCGGCGACCGGTCCCTACTGAGCGGACGTCTCGCTTCGTCGCCCTGCATGCTGCTCCGCGTATGGGCGCCGATCTGCATCGACGGCACCAGCCAGCGCCCCGTCGGGCAGCCACGCGGCGCGCTCACCGGGCCAGCAGCGAGTCAGACAGCGCCGACAGACCCGCCGCCTGCGAACCGGGGGTGGGGGGTATCGGCGCGTCGCCGACCGGCACCCGCCGAGCCCAGTACATCGACAGCTGACAGCTCGCCGGCGTCCGACACACCCCGGCGCGGTTGCTCGACCCGGTGCTGTGGGCCAGAACGGCCTGCGCCTGGCTGACGAGAAACCGGTTATACATGGTCGAGCCGGTCACGTACGTCCAGTCTGCGACGGCGTCGGTGAACAGGCCCTTGAACACGGTGATGTTGTAGGAGTGCCCCCGGCACAAGTCCGCTTGACCCTCGCACGGCTCCTGCAGAACACCGCCGGCGAGCATCGGGGACGAGGACGCCAGCGCCCGATTGATGAACACCGTCGCTTGGTTGAAATAGGAGCGCTGGTGCGTGGCCGTGCCCATTTGCGTCAGCGCGTCGGCCATCTCCCCGGTGGTGTACGTCTGCCCGTTTCCCGACGGCTGGCACCGGCCGGTGTAGGTCTGAGCGAGCGTCCCGGCGTCCATGTGCACCAGGCCGCTGCCCTCGAGCCAGGACAGCACGCCGCTGGCGTCGGTGAGCCACGCTCGGCGCTTGGCGGAGTCGTGGAACTGGCCGGCGGCTCCGCGGACCTGGGCCAACTGGGCCGCCAAGGACACGAACTCGGTGTTGGTGATGGTGTTCGGCGCGTACCGCGGCCGGAACTCGATGCCTTGGGAATGGCACGCGCGGGGCTGGGCGGCGATGTAGCCGGCGTCAGCTTCGGCCAGCGCGAGGTATCGCCCGGCGGCCGCCTGATCGTGCTTGACGTTGTGCTCGTATTGGTAGGCCGCCAGCCACGTCAGCCCCCACCACGCGGTGTCGTCCATGAACGCGTTTTGGAAGTCGGCGGGCTCGCGCGTCCCCGGTTTCGAGATGTTCAGGCGGTACACATCGGCAATGAGCTTCTGATAAGCCGGCTGAGTATCACGCGCGCGGGTGATGAAGCGCACGAGGGAGCGCATCGCCAGCGCTGACTGCCACCACATCGGAGGCTGCCGGCCCGCCCGTGCGTCCACGGGCGGCACCAGCCGGTCCCACAGGCCCGTGGTCTCATCCCACGAGACCTTGCTGAGGTCTCCCGACCCTGCAAGCTCCCGCGCCGCGTTATCCGCAGCGCGCTTGAGCTGGCGCTGCACGGGAAGGCCGCCTCTGATCACCAGTGCGATCGTACGCACGCGTTTGGACTGCGGCGGCGGGGGCTTCGCTGGGGTCATGGCCGCGCCGATCGTCAAGCAGGCCAGAGCTCCCGCCAGCACACGACGACGCCGCAGACGCGCGATGACGGAGAGGGCGGCGTGTCGGCTATTTGCCCGCACGCTGAACGGGCAGGGGCTGACGTCCTCGGTAGGTGTGGCGGTAGGCGGTAGGGGTGGTCGTGGCGTCCCGGGCGAGGTGCAGGCGGAGGTTGGCGGCGGTGCCCAGTCCGGCGCGGGCGGCGACCTGATCGATCGGTAGGTCAGTGGTCTCAAGGAGTCGGCGAGCTTCGAGCAGCCGCCGGGCGGTGAGCCAGCGTAAGGGGGTCGTGCCGGTTTCGGCGAGGAACCGGCGTGCGAAGGTGCGGGGTGCCCATCGGGAGTGTCGGGCGAGGTCCGCGACAGTGAGTCGCTCGTCCAGCCGTTCTAGGGCCCATCTGCATGTGGGCGCGAGTCCGTCGCCGACCGTGGGGATGGGGCGCTGTAGGAACTGGGCTTGGCCGCCCTCGCGGTAGGGCGCGACGACCATGCGTCGGGCGATACGCGCAGCGGCGTGCGCGCCATGATCGCCGCGGACCAAATGGAGGCAGAGGTCGATGCCAGCGGCAACACCGGCACTGGTGGCCACCGCTCCGTCGTCGAGGTAGAGCACCTCGGGGTCGACGTCGATCGTTGGGTAACGAGCGGCGAGCTCGGCGGTGTCGCGCCAGTGAGTGGTGGCCCGCCGTCCGTCGAGCAGTCCCGCTGCCGCCAACGCAAACGCGCCGGTGCAGACCGACACCAGGCGGACACCCCGGGCCGCAGCGGCACGCAGCGCGTCGAGCACCTCTGGTGGGGGCTGATCGTGGGGGTCATACCCAGGAACGATCACCGTGTCAGCCCGGACCAGCGCAGCCAGCCCATGCGCTGCATGGACCGCGAAACCGGTGGTGGAGGGCACCATCCCCGAAGCCTGGGAGCACACCGAGAAGGCATAGCGGTCGATCTCGTCGCGATGGCCGAACACCTGCGCCGGGATCGCAAGATCAAATGCCACCACGCGAGGCAACGCCAAAGCCACGACACGATGCATAGGCAGCATCCTAACGAAACTGGGCATTTCTGCCCCTCGACGGGTTTGCCTGCAGACGGCAGACTCATCGAGATGGCGCCCCGGCCAGCCCCCACACGGACAACCAAGATGATCGGGATCTTCCTGTTTGACGACGTTGAAGAGCTCGACGCCGTCGGCCCGTGGGAGGTGCTGGCCCACTGGACGTCTCACTACCCCCAGGACGGCTACGCCACATGCTGCATCTCAGGGGATGGATATCCGGTGAGCGCGGCCAAAGGCCTGGTCCTCGGCGCACACCATCCGATCGCTGACGCGCCGACCCTGGCGGTGCTCATCCACCCCGGCGGCCAGGGGACGAGGACGCTGCTGCGCGACCCACAGCACCTGGCCTGGGTGCGCGACCAACGGGCGACTGTGCCGCTGCTGAGCAGCGTGTGCACCGGCGCGCTGGTCTACGCCGCGGCCGGGCTGCTGCACCGCCGACCTGCGACCACCCACTGGCAAGCGCTTGACGAACTCCGTGCACTGGACTCCAGCGTGCAAGTGCGCGAGCACAGCCGCTGGGTCGATGACGGCGACCTCATCACCGCCGCAGGAGTCAGCGCCGGGATCGACATGGCGCTGCACCTCGTCGCCCGCCTGGCCAGCGCCGATCGCGCCCGACAGGTCAGGCGCGCGATCCAATACGACCCCGAGCCACCCGTCTAAAGAGAACCTCGATGCGCTTCTTTGACGCCAGCAGCTTCACCGCCCAGCGAGCCTGGGGCGCTGTGGAGGTCGCCGAGATCGACCGCGCCACCGTGCGACTGCACTGGACAGACCAGCCCTACCGGTGGCACGTCAACGACGGCCCCGAGGTGTTCGTCGTGCTCGACGGCGCCGTTGATATGCACTACCGCCAAGACGGCCAAGAGCGAGTGCAACGCCTCACCCCAGGCCGCGTGTGCCACGCTGAAACCGGTGACCAACACGTCGCCCACCCCGCCCCCGAAGCGCGCATCCTCGTCATCGAGCGCAAAGACAGCGTCTAGCGTCAACCTTCCCATCCCGAGGACATTACGCTGATCGCGCGGCGCGCTGCGCGACGGCGAGCAGGTGCGGGCTCGCGCCGAGGACTTCCGGAACGCGTTCGAGCACTCGCGCGGCATCTCGTAACGCTCGTCGGTCGGTTTCGTCTCGCATCCGCGCTTCGATATCGGGGAGCAGTCCGTCGGGGAGTCGGGAGCGCGCTGGCCGAGCACTCGCTCGCGCAGGCCGCGGCTTTCGGGTTTGACGCGATGCTGTTCCAGCTGGTGTTGGAGGGCAACCCGAGTCGTCGGCTGTGGGAGCGCATGGAGTTCGTGGAGGTCGGACGTGTGCCAGACGCGTTCAACGGCCAGGCGGCTCTGTGTATTGGCGACGACTCTGAGCGTCCGGGTCCCAACGTCAGCCGCGGCCGCGTCCGAGCCGGGATCGCTTCCACTCGAGCCGAAGCCGTCAGACCTCGCATGTGACATCGGCCTGTTGATCTGCGTGGGAGGATCGCGCGATGGCGAAATCGTCGTTGACCGATCCAGAGCAGGATTTCCCACGCTGGTATCAGGATGTGCTGGCCAAGGCGGCGCTGGCTGAGAGCGGCCCGGTACGTGGAACGATGGTAATCCGCCCCTACGGATACGCGATTTGGGAGCGGGTGCAGGCCGAGGTCGATGCCCGGATCAAGCGTGCCGGCGCTGAGAACGTCTACTTTCCGCTGCTGATTCCTGAGAGCTATCTGAGGCGGGAGGCGGAACATGTCGAGGGGTTCAGCCCCGAGCTCGCGGTCGTCACGATCGCCGGTGGCAAGGAGCTGACCGAGCCGCTGGTCGTTCGCCCGACGAGCGAGACTGTGTTTGGTGAACAGATGGCGCGATGGATCAACTCCTACCGCGACCTTCCGTTGCTGCTCAATCAGTGGGCCAGCGTAGTCCGCTGGGAGCTGCGTCCGCGGCTGTTCCTGCGCACGAGCGAGTTCCTCTGGCAAGAGGGACACACGGCGCATGTCAATCAGGCCGACGCCGCGGCCTACGCCCGGCGGATCCACCGCGACGTGTACCAGGACGTCCTCAACGCCGCCCTGGCGATTCCGGTTTTCGTCGGAACCAAGACCAGAGCCGAGCGGTTTGCTGGAGCGACAAGCACGCTGGCCTGCGAAGGGATCATGCGAGACCGCAAGGCGCTTCAGCTCGCCACCAGTCACGAACTCGGACAGAACTTCGCTAAGGCGTTCGACATCACCTACACCGATGCCGACGGCGCCGTTCAGCACGCGTGGACGACCTCATGGGGCTCGTCGACGCGCATGATCGGAGGGTTGATCATGGCCCATGGCGATGGTCGGGGCCTGCGTGTCGCCGCAGGTGGCGCCGGTGCAAGTGGCAGTCGTCGTGGTGCGAGACGAGGACGGCACCGGCGACCACGCGCGACAGCTCGTTATTGAGCTCCAGGCACGCAATGTCCGAGCCAAGCTGGACGCCAACACGCACATCGGGTTTGGCCGCCGAGCGACCGACTGGGAAATCAAGGGCGTTCCCGTGCGCATCGATATCGGCCCCCGTGATCTCAAGCAAGGCAACGTGACGCTCGTGCGCCGCGACACCGCACCGCTCGCCGTGCCAGCGTCAGAGGTCGCGGCTCGCGCGGCGGAGTTGCTCGCGACAATCCAGCAAGCCATGTTCGACGAGGCGCTGAGCTTTCGCGAGGCGTCGGTCTCAGACGCGACGACGATCCCAGACGCTGCCGAAGCGGCACAGACAGGCGTGGCCCGCATCGCGTGGGACACGCTCGGGACCGACGGAGAACGAACGTTGCTCGACCACGGGGCGAGCGTGCGCTGTCTCCAGCGCGAGGACGGATCAATCCCAGAAGCCGAGGACGAGCCTGGGCTCGTCGCGATCGTCGCGCGCGCCTACTGAGTCCGATTGAAACCGAGACCCGCAAGGCCCACTCCGCTCGAGGGCTCGACCGACCTTGACATCATGGACGCGGGAGCGAGGCAGCTCCGCTCCTGCGTTCAGAACTGGTAGCCGGACCTGCTCGATCGCTCATCGCCCGCCTGGGCGCTTGGTGATCGTGACGATGAGGCTTGCGTACCGCAGGTCACGGGGATGGTTCTGTGCTCCGCGGCGCGGCGAAAGCCAGGAACGCCGGCCAACGCGGCGGACCGGGGCTGAAGGAGCTGAGCAGCACGCCTGAGAGGTGCAGAAACGCTGAGCGGCTGAGACAGTACCGCCCGGGGCAGGTTCGATTGCGCCTGACCACGGAGAGCATCGGCATCGGGCATCGAGAGCTAGACGGGAGCTGCGCCACTGCCCGTCGAGGCTCGGCTGACCGGAAGCAGAAGCTTCACGCTTCGCCGGCAACGGCGGATCTGATGGCCGGAGCTTCGTGCAGCAGGATTGGACGCTGTTCCGTTGACGAGCTGTATCGCGGTGGCCAGTGCAGCCCGGGGGCCGGCGGCGGTGATGAGCCGGCCGGCCAGGACGGCGCCAAGGGCGAGCCCGGTGCCGTAGAGGGCGCCAAGCCACGTGAAGGCTTCGGCCTTGTGTGCGGGGTGGGCGACCTCGTCGATGACCGCCAGCTGGCATGTGGTGATGGGTGCATAGCAGAGCCAGGCCAGCGCGGCGAGGGCGATCATCGCCGGCAAGCTCGGGGTGAGGATCAGGGGAGCGAGACCGACGCCGGCCAACAGGCACAGGCTCGAATACTGATGGCCAGCCGAGGTCTTGTGACGACGTAACCCGCAGAGGAACTCGCCGATCCACGTTCCGGCGGCGAATGCTGAAAGCAGCACACCGGCGGTGACTGTCGACCCATGCAAGCGAGCGAAGGCGGGGAACGCGACGTTGAGCACACCGAAGGTGAGGCCGAACAGCGCTGAGGTCGCCACCACGGTCTGGATCCCACTGCCGGCGAGCGCGGGCAGCCGGCCGGAGGCTCGTGGCGGCTTGGATGCGGGCTCGTTTGGCGCCTGCGTGGCCGCGAACGCGAGCGCTCCGGCGAAGCTGAGGACCGCGGTGGTCGCAACCGCGGCGGTGGCAGACGCGAACGCGATGATCACGCCAGCGATCAGCGGCCCGGCGATCCACGATGTCTCCTGCATCATCGTCATCAGCGCGTAGCCGGCCTGGCGGCTGTCGTTTTCGTCAAGGGTCTGCGACCAGACGCTGCGCAAGGCGGCAATGGCGGGAGCGGTCACGGCGCCAGCAACAAAGCCGAGCGCGATCAGGATGATCGCGCCGACGTGACCACGTCCGGCGGGCGATGAAAGCGATGTCGGTCACGATGTCGGGGATGGCCAGCAGCGGTACCGCCTCGCGGGCACCGCGTCGATCGATCAGACGCCCCCGCAGCGGGCTCACCAACAGCCCACCGACAGTCGAGGCCGCGAGCACCAGGCTGGCGGTCGCGAACGAGTCCGTGGCCGCGCGAGCGAAGAGCACGAACGCGACCGGGGTCATCGTGCTCGCGATCCCTACCGTCAAGACGGCCACGACCATCCGCGGGACTCCGCGGGAGCGCAGGAGCTTGGTGTAGCCGCTCGCGGTCATCGGATCCGCGTCGCGACCAGGTTCCTCGTCACCTCGGACCACCGCACATCAAGATCTGCAGTGCGCAGCTGTCAAAGGACGACCTGTTCATCGCCGACTAGTCGATCCGGAGGCGCGATCCTCACGGCCGCCATTCTGGCGAACCCACGCCCCGGAGCCATCACACGGAAGGAACCTGGGCCGCGCCGCCCGGACGCTCTCGCGCTCGAGGTCCCAGGGTGGATCGCTAGCGACGGCCGGCGTCGTACCGGCGTCGGTCGCGCTTGGTTGGGCGCCCGCCGAAGTCGACCGGTCCGGCGAGGCGACGCAACTCAGCCTGGCGCGCGCGCTCCGCGACGCTGTTCTCGGTCTCCTCATAGAGATTCGCCGCCTCGAGGGCTGACCCGCGACGCTCGGCGGCTCCGCGCACGGTCACTGTTCGGCGCACCGTGCCGATGGTGATCTCGAGCTTGTCACCGGGGCCGACATCGCGGCTGGGCTTGGCGGCCACGCCATCGATATGGACGCGGCCGCCCTTGGCGGCGTCCGCCGCCAGCGCGCGTGTCTTGAACAGCCGCGCCGTCCAGAGCCACTTATCGACGCGCATCAGCCGCGGGCGATGACGCGCGAGTAGCCGTCGGCCTTCAGGCCCTCGACCACCACGTCGCGGTGGTCGGCCTGGATCTCGACGCCGCCACCCCTGACCTCGCGCCGGACCTTGACGCGCTCGCCGTTGGTAAGGCGCTGTTTGAGCTTTGGATCACGCGCGTTGCGGGCGCCGTCGGTGGTCGAGGACACGAACCGGGAATTCCGCTGCATAGCTTTCGACGGTACCGACTCACCCAAGGCAGCTGAACAAGACACCGTCGCCACCAGCGGTAGCTCGGTCGCCTCGCGACCGCCTCTGCGGCCCACTGTCCCTCCTCCACCGCGAAGAACGTCTCGAGAACCAGCAGGTCAGCGCGCCCGCCGCCAGCGCGTCCTCCTCGCGTCAGCGACGCCGAAGGGCTGCACCAGCGGCCCCGTTAGCCTGATCGCCCCGGCTACCAGGACCTCGTCGCCGACGGCCGCGCGCGCCAGCTCGGCCGGGCGCACTTCCGCTCCCGTGCCCGCCCGCAAGCGGACCGTCCTCGAGACGGATCGGCGAGCCACCGAAACTGCAGGTCAGCACGAGTTTGACCTCGCCTGCGCAGCCTTGGCGGATGGGAGGGGCGAAATGCGTGTGTTGTCGTCGACGTATGGGCAGGGCGGGGATGTCGAACCGACGGCGGGTCATGAACGCGCGCGTCGGCGAATCGCCGACCGCTTCTCCGCCCTCTGAGCTGAGGCCCTTCTCCGAGGCAACCCGGCGTCCGCGTTGCCGCCACTCGGGATGGCCGATGTCGCTCAGGTCGCAGGTGCGGTGTTGTACTGCTCGTCGCTCACGTGCTTGCCCCAGGTGACGAGGCTCCCCGACTCGTCGGCCTCTTGCATGGCGATGTGGGTCATGAACCGGTTGGGGGCGGCGCCGTGCCAGTGGTTCTCGCCGGGCTCAAAGAACACGCGGTCGCCGGTGCGGATCTCCTCGCCGGGTCCGCCTTCGCGCTGGCAGCGGCCGATGCCCTCGGTGACATAGATCGTCTGACCAAAAGGATGGGTGTGCCACGCGGTCCGGGCGCCAGGGGTGAAATGCACGCTGGCTGCGGCGGTCCGCGACGGCGGTGACGGGGAGGCGATGGCATCGATGTAGACGCCGCCCGTGAACCAGTCGCTGGGGCCCGGGTTGGTGTCGAGCGAGTTACGAGTGATCTGCATGATCTCTCCTTGTTGGGGTCAGAAGCTGCCTCGCCTTCAGGCGCGAGGTTCTCGACGGCTGGTGCGACCATGCGCGCGGGTGATCAGAGTGGTGAGACTAGCCCCGGGCGCGGAAGATCGACATCAAGACGTCGCGGCCGACGCCTCCGGCGACCTGCCAACAGCCGGGGGTCGGCAGGACGATGTTGGTGGGTTCAATCCGGTGCGCAGCCTGCCACGGGTCGGCGATGTCTCCATGTCCGAGTATCGCCGAACGCCTGTCTATGCGGCGTGCGGCGATGTGCAGCGCCTCGGGTACGCCGATCCACCTGGCGACCTTCGTGCGGTACCAGCCGCGGTGGGTCGCGGCCGAGGTTGATGCGTCCTGCGGGAAGGATCGTCCACACGGATCCCGGGCCGTAGACACCGCGCAGATCCCCCCTGAGAATCGATCGGTGCCCGGACGGAGGGCTGTGACCTGGCGTTTGCTCGAGTGACCGGGCACGCTTGTCCCGGGCGCCGAAGCGGGTGGGACAGGTGGGCAATCAGCTCGCGATGCAGAAGCTTGACAGGCGCGGACTGAAACCCGCCCAGCGAGATGCCTGATTGCGGTGTGGGTCCTAGTGGTCCTCTGGTGGGTGTTGGGGAGGGGCTATGTGGCTGCGTGGTGAATTTGTTTGGCGTGGTTGCGCTGCCAGCGTGTTGGTTGTCGGGATCGGTGGGGAGATTGTCGGGTCGCGCCGGAGGTCAAGGATCGGTTGGCCTCGTATTTTGGTGTTGTCACGTCGGGCTTGGTGCGCTTGGAGCGCGCTGGCCCGCGGCGGGTTACGCGCGTGGGGCGATGGAGGCGGGGGAGCGTGAACCCGTGGGATGCTGGGGTGGTTGGTCGGGTGGTCGCCGGGCGTGTCTGGGTGGTGATCGAGCCGGCGGCGTGGGCGTTTGATGACACTGAGGTCGCGAAGAAACGGCGAGCTGGTCGCCAGGGGAACCATCAGCGAGATTCGATGCTTGATCGGCGACGATTGGCCGCGCCACCACAGCCGCGGCGTGCATGGTGTGACAAACCCGATCGACCGTCGGAGGTTTGTCACCGGTTGCCGGCTGAGCCTGCGGTGGGTGACAAATCTCAGACCGCTCGTTGGATTTGTCACGCGGTGCAGGGCACGCCCACGTTTCGCCACGCGCGCGGGCCCGGGGAACCAGCGCCCCAGCGCCCCAGCGCCCAGCGCCCGCGCCCGGAAAAGACCCCGTGACCGAACCGCGGTCGATCAACCAGTCGCGTCGCGGGCCGGGACCCAGACACCTTTTCAGGCAGTCCCTTTCGCGGTCTTTTAGGCGAGCCACGGCAGTCGCGCCTTGCGTTTCGGCGGGTGATCGCCGCCGATCACATCGACCGCCTTCGCCAATGCAACCATGCGAGCAACGGCTGATCGCGAGTGCCCCGAAGACCACGAGCCTCCCAGCGGCCTGGCTCACCAAACCGCCGGAGGTCGGCGAGGTCCGCCGTGCCTCCCACCGCGCAGGGGCGATCGGCGCCTGAAGCGCGATCGCCGGTATCGTGTCCAGGATCGCCAAGGTCAAACTTCATCGTTGCTCCTACACGTTCCTGCATGTCAAGGCGGACGCCTGCTGGCGCCTGCAGAAGGCGCTGGACGAGCAGGGCGTCGAATACGAGGTCGTCAAGCAAGGATTCGGGAAGTCCGAGGGCTCGCGCTCCGACGTCGTCAAGCTCAGCGGACAGAAGTTCGTTCCGGTACTTGAACTCGCGGACGGGACGATCTACCGCGAGGAGACCGACGCCATGATCGCCAAGCTCAGAGCCGGGCAACTCCCCGGCCCGACGGCCTGACGCCGGCGTCAGGCGACGACCAGAACCCCTCCGGCCGGCTCGTCCAGCGCTCGGGCCGCGCCGGCGCGGGCGGTCTCACGCCAGGCATAGAACTCTGACTCAGAGAACGCATAGGTGTGACAGAGCGCGGCGATCGCGCCTGGATCGCCGCCGCCCTCGAGCGCCAGGCGCAGCTTCTGGTCGCCGTTGAACTGCGACCCCGGACGGAGCGGCGCGGTCGGCGGCAGGTCGCTGCGGACGAGCCGTCCGCCGCGGAAGGTAGCGGCCGCGATGACCATGGCGGCGCCGACGAGGATGATGTCCTTGAGCACGTACTGACCCTCGAGCGTGGGGGCGTGATGGGGACCGGAGAACAGGCGAGCGGGGAGGAGCACCAGCGGCGAGAGGATGCCGACGAACTCGATCGCCAACAGCCACAGCGCGACTCTCATCGGGCGTCCGGCGATCAGCGATGCGCCGATGAAGCATTCCAGCGTGGCGACGAAGATCATGCACACGCGACCGGGAACGAGGCCGAAGAAGAGGATGTGAGTTGTCGCCTCGGTGATGTTCTGGGCGGGGCTGACACCGGGGAAGTACTTCAGAACGCCGAAGCCGAGGAAGATCAACCCGACGGCGATGCGCAGTACCGCGACGCTGTGGGCGACGAACTGGTGGTGGAGGACGTTCTCCAGGTGAAGGAAGCGATCGTGCAGCTGGCTCATGCCGGTAACTGCGCGTCTCGCCGAGTTCCGGATCATTCGACGATCCGGCCAGCGCCCCGGCGAGCTATCGGATCGGGTGCTGGAAGTCGCGGCTGGCCATGATCAGCATCTGGTCGGTGTGAGCGGTCCACAGCCGCCAGTTGTGTCCACCGGGGTAGATCGCATAGTGGACGTCCGCTCCTTCGGCCTTCAGCGCTCTGGCCATCGGTGGCGTCTGGGCATGGAAGCTGTCGCGGCGTCCGATGTACAGAAATGCGCGCAACGGGTATCGGCGCAGCGCTCGACGCATCGTGCGGACATAGTCGATCGGGCTGTCATACGCCATCTGGGCCGGCCTGGCGTGGGCGAAGACGCCATCGTGGGTCTCGGTGAAGTAGCCCGACCAGACTTGGATCAGGCCGAACAGAGCCACCTGGTGAAGCCCGATGTCGGCAGCCCCATAGGCGCCGGCCGAGAGTCCGGCGATGGCGCGGTCCTGGCGGTCCGGGACGGTCGCGAACCGACGGTCGACGTCGTGCATGACGTCGACCACGTAGCTCTCGAACCGTCCCGACGAAGTGTTCGCCCATTCGGAATCCGACGAGGTGCGCCCGTCGATTCGCCCATCGGGGAACACCAGGATCATCGGGGCGGCGCGGTGACCGCGGATCAACTGCTCCAGCCTGGCCTCGACCTCGGCGTGCGCGGTGAAGGCGATCGGGTGCCCGGGCATGCCGTGCAGCATGTAGAAGACCGGCAGGGGCCGGGAGCCGGTGTACTGCGCCGGCAGGTCGATCAGATAGTCGGCCTCGCGGTCCAGCGCGCTGGAATAGAAGTGCACTCTCAGCAGACGTCGCTGCGCCTGGGCCGGCGCGAGGCGATGGGGGTCTGAGAATAGGCGAGGAACGGGAGACGGCAGCTGAGCGCCAGCATGGTTGCTGGTCACGAGGTACGTCCCCAGCGCTGCCGCTGCGGCGATCCCGGCGGCGAGAAACATCACCCGCAGCCGTCGGCCCCGCGGACTCGCCCGCCGGGCTCGATCCGGTGCGGCGGTGCTCACGGCAGCTGCGCTGGGGAGAGCGGGGTCTGAGACCGGTGGCGCGCGCGGTCAGTCGAGCTGCGCCGCGGCGAGCTCCGCAGCGCGACGGGCAGCGCGCAGCCGGCGGCGAGCACGAGCGCCTCGATCCACGCCCCCAGCTGCGGAGTGCGGCTGACCAGGATGTGCTGAAACCGAAGGTTGCGGGCGAGTGCGAAGGACGCGTCGGAGGCCAGCAGCAGCAGCGTCACCGCCAGCAGGCCGCCGGCCAGCATCCGGCGCGGGGGCCCGATGCGGATCAACGCGATCCCGAGGACCAGCCCGGCCGGGAGCCAGGCGGCGATCACCCGGACCAGGGGCTGTCCGTCAAAGCCCGCCAACTGCAGCAGCGGGAGCGCGTCCGGGATTGCGGGCCCGATGGTGAACCAATGCAGGCCGCGCAAGCTGTAGAGCAGGCCGATGCCGGTCAGGCAGGCGATCAGCGCGGCGAGGACGGCGCCCCCGCCGCCGAGTAGTCCGCGAACGGAGCGTCGCCAGCTCCGCACGGGGCGAGCCGGGGCGACCGCGGCTCGTGGCGATCGGCCCGCGGCGGCGCTCTCCGCCTCGGTTTCGGGCGGCGAGTCTCCGGCGTGGGCCAGACGCTGCTGGGCTTGGGCCAGGGGGGCAACGCAGCAGAGCACGATCGCGATCGCGACGGCGTGGCCGAGGCTGGCGGCGGGGCTGGTGCCGAGCGCTTCGCCGAACGCGCCGATACCGAGGCCGAGCGCGGTGACGGCGGTGAAGGCGTTCATCAGGGAGAGGGGCCGGATCGCGTTCTCGTCTCGCAGCGCTGCCTGAAATGCGAGGAAGCCGCCGAGCGTGCTGACCGCGGCGATGACCGTCCAGCCCGAGACCAACGCCCCGCCGCCGTGGGCGCGCAGGGCCTGCGTGTCGGCCTTGATCGCGGCGTCGGCGACTCCGTAGAACACGCCGGCGGCGACCGCTCGGGCGGTAGTTCGCCCGATCAGGGCCGACCCAGTCGCCGCGAAGGAAGCGATCATCGCCGCACCGATCAGCACACCACCCTGGAGATGACCGTGGTGACCGCCGAACCCGACCGGCAGCGACGCCAGGCTCAGCGTGATCAGCCCGATCGCCACGAGCTGCCGTCGCTCCACGCGATGACCGAACACCCGGGCGGCGAAGGGGACCGAGATCGCCAGACCTCCCGCCGCGAATGCCTGCACCAGCGTCAGCGGCGCGAGCGCCACGGACACGATCTGTCCGGCGAACCCCAGCCATCCCAGCACCTGCCCGCCGAGCCAGTGGCGGTTGCGACAGCCGTCGATCAGGCTCGCGCGGCCGCCGGCACGCGCCCGGGCGTGCCCGCGGTGCTGGAGCACGAAGCCGATGTTGATCAGCGCGGCGGAGACCAGCGCCAGCAGCAGCGCAGCCAGCAGCCGCAGCTCAGACCGCGACGATCGGTGGTGGGCCCCCGCTCCCGCCCCCGACCGCGCCGCCGACCGCCCCCCCGCCGCCAACCTCGCCTCCGCCCGCACCGGCTCTGGCCGCGTCACCGGGGCGGGAAAGAAGATCCTGGACGTGCGTCGCCGCGGCATGACGAGCGGATTGCCCGGCAGCGCCAGCGCCGTGCCGTGTATCCGGTGAGCCGCGAACGGGCGGGCCGGTGGATGACGTGCACTCCAGGAGGCCAGTTCCAACATCTGGTTCAGTCGCGGGTACCAGACCGACCAGTCATGGCCACCCGGGTAGACCCGATAGCGGACGTGCACGCCGCGGGCGATCAGCGCCCGGACCATCGGCAGCTGCTGGGAGCTCGAGCTGTCGTCGCGGCCGACGAATAGGTCGGTTCGAAGGGGGTGCTGGTGCAGCGCGCGCCTCAACCCCGAGACGTAGTGCAGCGGGCTGTTGTCCTGCAGCGTGGCCCGGCTGGCGTGCGCGAACACTCCGGTGCGGGTCTGGGTGAAGTAACCCGACCAGGACTGGACGTTGGCGAAGTCTCGAAGATGGTGCAGGGCGACGTTGATCGCCCCGTAGGCGCCGGCCGAGAAGCCGCCGATCACGCGGTCCCGCCGGTCGGGCAGCGTTGCGAAATGCTGATCGACGTTGTGCATCACCTCGACCACGTCGCTCTCGAACTGGCCCGACGGGGTGTTGGCCCACTCCGAATCTGAGAGGACGCTTGCGCCGATCCGCCCGTCGGGGTAGACGAGGATCATCGGCCGGGCTCGCCCCAGGCTCATCAGGTTGTCGAGCCGCACATCCATGTTGGCGATCGTGACGAACACCCGCGGCTGGCCCGGCATGCCGTGCAGCAGGTAATAGACCGGGTAGCGCTGGGCGGCGCTGTATCGCGGCGGCAGATACACCAGATAGTCGCTGCGGCGATGCAGCGCCCGCGAGTAGAAGCGGACGCTGAGCAGCCGCCCGGTACCCGCGCGCGGCAGCTGCACCAGCGACGCGAAGCCCCGGTGCAGGTTGTAGTCCTGGCCGTAGCTGTAGGCGCCGGCGGCGCCGAGGGCCGTCACGGCGACGGCCACGAGCGTGACCACCGCCCTAGACCACCGCCGGCTCATCGACCAACCCGGCCGACGATCCGCGTCGTGAACGGAGCAACCCGCGCCAGTCGCCGCGACAGGTCGGCGACGCGGCCGGCCAGCAGCTGGCGTCGCTCGGGCACGTACCCCTCGGCCTGGAGCACCCGGAGCGCCGACCCGGGGAGCGCGGCGCGCGACTCATAGACGAGGTAACGCGGACGCCACTCCGGCGAGAACTTCTCGTTGAACGCCACCAGCCGGTCCATCTGGAACTGCCGACCGAGCTGGTTGAGCAGCATCCGGGCGAGGATCCCGAGCGCCCGGTTTCCGGCCGGACCGCGGCGGACGAGGTGGCCGAGGCCGGCATAGTTGAGGCTCACCTCGTCGATCCCGCCGGCCCGCGCGAACTCGAGCGCTCGGCACACGAGGACTTCGTTGAGGCCGTTCGGTGTTTCGCCGATCCGACGCATGGTGTCCAGCGACAGCCGGCCTCGATGGGCCAGGAACCGCATCACCGCGCGCAGCTCGCCGTCGGGCGACCACGCCAGCAGGTAGAGGTCCGCCGGACGCACGCCCGGCTCGAACTCGCCCATCGCCATCGCGAACCCGAGCAGCCGGTCGCGCCCGGAACGCCAGGCGCGCTCGAGCGCGTCGATATCGGTCTCCAGCTCAGCGCCGATCTCGCGGCCTTCGAGCGCCGCGATCCGCCAGCCACGACGGTTGACGCGATGCACCGATTGACGCAGCTTGCGCACCGCCCGACCCTCCAGCGTGAAGCCGGCCGGGTCGACCACGGCCTCCTCGCCCACGCAGATGGAGCGCAGCCCCTGTTCGCGGTAGCCGGCCAGATGCCGCGCCGAGGCGCCGTAGAGCACAACGCGCATGCCGGCTCGGTGAGCACGGCGCCGGAGCTGTCGCAGCACCTCGAGCTCAGATCCGCTCGGACCGACTGGATCGCCCGAGACGATCGCCGTCCTGCCGATGACGCAGTAGGCGAGCACGCCTCCGCCGGCGAACTCAAAGCGCTTGTCCGGCCGGGGCAGAAATGGCGAGAGCGAGTCCTCGCCGTGCGCCTCGACGACCGCGCGGGCGATCGTCAGCGCGTCCGGCGAGCTCGGGCCGGGCAAGCGCGTCGGCGGTCGCAGCGCGCGAACGGCGAGCACCGACGTGATCAGGGCTCCCCCGACCAGCACGTCGATGAGCGTTGTCCACGACCCGCTCACGTAGCCCTGGGTCAGGACGCGCGCCGAGGCGTGGGTCAGGGGCCGCAGCACGTGCCGGACGGTGCGGGTCACCGTCGAGGAGGAGACCGGACCGGCAAGCGTCGCCACGCCGGCCAGCGCCCAGGCGATCGCGGCCGCCCAGACGATCGCGCGCCGGCGGGGCGGGGGCACCGTCTCAGGACCACCATCGCGGGCGCGGACGGCGACGGCGGCGAGCGCGATCATCAACATCACTCCGCACGCCATCGCGGTCAGGCGCAGGCCGATGATCAGCCAGGCGCCGATCGCGGCGGCCACGACGATCCAGGGCGCGACCCGACGCCGCGCCCTCAACAGGCCGGACATGGAGTCGCTTTCGGAATCCGCGACGAGCCTTGGCTGGGTCTGAGCGCCTCGGTCGCGGCGGTGTCAGAATCGACCGCGTGCGAGCCGCACGAGTGATCCTGGGGGCCGTGTGCGCGCTGGCGGCGCTCGCCGCCGCGGGCGTCGTGGTGGCGGCGGCGGCGCAGGGCGGGTCCGCCCCGGGTCGCTCGCTGCTGATCGCTTGTCCGGCGCCGGCGCTCGGGGGCACGCTCCCAGCCGAGGTCTACCTGCCGGCCGGCTATGCCGCGAAGGGACGCCGCTACCCGGTCGTCTACTTCCTCCACGGCCTGCCCGCCAGCCCCCAGTCCTTCACGCAGAACGCGTTCATCGCGGCGGCGCTGGTCAGGGCCCACCAACGGGCGATCGTGGTCGCGCCCCAGGGTGCGCGGACGTCCGACAGCGACCGCGAGTATCTGGATTGGTCCGCGAGCGAGGACTGGCCTCTCGCTATCAGCGACCAGCTCACCGCCTGCGTGGACAGTCGCTTCCACACCGTCGCCGGCCGCTCGGGCCGGGCGTTGATCGGCCTCTCGGCCGGCGGCTACGGCGCGTTCAACATCGGTCTGCGCAATCTCCGGAACTTCGGCGCCGTCGAGTCGTGGAGCGGTTACTTCGTCGCCACTGACCCCAGTGGCGACCAGGTGCTGAAGCTCGGCTCGGCCGGCGAGCAGCGAGCCGCCGCGGTCCTCCAGGGCGCGGCGCTGGCCAAGCAGCTGGGGCGCTGGCCGTCGCTGGTCGCGTTCTACGTCGGTCACGCCGACGATCGTTTCGCCGACATGAACACGGCGTTCGACGCCTCGCTCAGGGCCAGCCATATCGCGCATGTGTTCCGCAGTTATCCGGGCGGGCACTCGTACTCGTTGTGGCAGTCCCAGGCACCCGCCTGGCTGACGATGGCGCTGACCTACCTCTCCACCGGGCATACGGTGCCGGTGCGCGGCAACGGCTGATCCGGCTCTCAACGGGTGCCGCCCCAGCCACGATGCACCAGCCGCCAGGCCAAACGTGCCGACAGGTTCGGTCGTTTCGTCCAAGCGTCGGGCACCTGCCTGGCCGCCACCTGAGCCTGACGCCAATCGAGATCCGCGCCGCACAGTGCGCAGCCCGCCGTGGCGGCGGGAACACGTTCACCGCAACGGGGGCAGTAGAGCGGAGCTTTCATCAGATTCGGTGATCGAGTCTGCCGCTGGCGGCCCCATCTGACCATCGTCCGATCCGTGTATCAGAGGGGATGCGGGCCGTCAGTCGATCGGCCGACGGGGGGCACGTCGGTCGGCTGATGTACCCGCGCGTGCCGCCGTGGTACAAGGGAGTGATGCCCGCAGCGGCGATCACCGTGCTCGTCGCCGACGATCACCCTCTGTTTCGCGACGGGATCACGCGAGCGGTGCGCGAGCGGTCGACGATGCAGCTCGTCGGGGAGGCGTCGGACGGCCGCGCGGCGCTGCAGCGCATCCGGGAGCTCAAGCCCGATGTGGCCGTGCTCGATCTCAAGCTCCCCGAGCTCGACGGCCTGCAGGTCGTCAAGGCGCTTCGGCGTGACTCGGCGAGCTCGCGCGTGCTGATGTTGTCGGCGTTCACCGAGGGTCCGGTGGTACACGAACTGCTGTCCGCCGGAGCGGCCGGCTACTTGTCAAAGAGCGTGGAGCGAGCGCAGGTCTGTGACGCAATCGAACTGCTTGCTCGCGGCGGGACGATGCTCGACCCGTCGCTGCACGACGGGCTGGTCGCGGCGATCCATGCCAAGAGCGTCCACGCCGACCGGCCGTGGCTGACCGATCGCGAGCGGGAGGTCCTCGTCCTCGTCGCCGAAGGTCTGAGCGCTCCCGGGATCGGCGCTCGGTTGCACCTCGCCCCCGGCACGGTCAAGACTCACCTCAGTCACCTGTACGAGAAGCTCGGCGTGTCAGACCGAGCTGCCTGCGTGGCCGAGGCGATGCGGCGCGGCCTGCTGGAATGAGCTCGGAGCGCCAGGGCGGCGCCTACCTGCGCAAGACGGACGAGGTCCGCGGGATCGCCGTCCTGCGGCTGGCGCTGGTGCCGATCGCGTTCCTCAGCCAGTCCAGCCACGGCGACCTGCGCTCCGACCTGTTCCCGTGGATCCTGCTCGCATTCGGGGCCTACGCGTTGGCCTCGCTGCTGGTCACGTTCGCGACCCCCGGGACGACGCGGCTGTCGCTGATCCCGGCGCTGATCGATCTGTGTGCCGTGGCGTTGCTGGTCTACACGACCGGAGGCGAGCATTCGTCGCTGCGGTTCGCGTTCTACGTGCTCCCGATCGCGGCCGCCCTGCGACTGTCGCCGAAGCTGACCGCCACGTGGGCTGCGGCCGCGGTGGTCGCCTACCTCGCGGTCACGCTGCCCCATCCTGACACCGTGCTGCCGGGCGATCTCGACCGCCTGCTCGATGACAGCCTCTCGCAGCTGTGGGTCGGCGCGGCGGCGGTGATGCTCTCGGCGATGGTCGGGCAACGGCAGCGCGCGCTGGTCGAGTTCGCCGAGATGCGCCGCGACCTCGTTCAGCAGGCGCTCGATGCCGGAGCTCACGAGCAACGCCGGCTGGCCGAGGCGCTTCATGATCACGCCGTCCAGAACGTCCTGCTGGCTCGCCACGAGCTCACCGACGCGGTACGCGGAGTACCCGGGGCGCCGGAGCGGGCGCGCGCGGCGCTGGACGAGACCGACCGGCAGCTGCGCCATGAGATCTTCGCGATGCATCCGCTCGGACTCGAGCAGGCGGGGCTGGCGGCCGTGCTCTCGAGCCTGGCCGACAACGAGGCGCAGCGGGGTGCGTTCACCGTCACCGTCGAGGTCAGCCCGGGCGCCGAACGATCAGAGCACCGCGACCTGATCATCGCGACCGCGCGGGAGCTGCTGACCAACGTCGCCAAGCATGCCGGGGCCGATCACGTCGCCATCCGTGTGCGCAGCGAGGACCACCGGCTCGAGCTCACCGTGATCGACGACGGAGCGGGCGTGCGCCCCGACCAGGTCGAGCACGCCGTCAACGGAGGCCACATCGGCCTGGCCACGATCAGGGAGCGGATTCGAGCCCGGGCGGGACGACTAGACATCGACAGCTCGCCGCAGGGCGGGACCACGATTCGGGCGACGATCCCGACCAACGGCCCGCGCAACGGCCACCGCCCGTTCGGCGCTGACGCGGACTGAGCGGCCTCAACCGGCGTCGGCTGAGCGCGCCAGTCCGGGCTGCCGCGACGGGTCGTGGCGCCCCGGCCGCCCACTGGTCACGCTCAGGCCGGGGATCTCGAGCTCGAACCGGGCGCCGATCGCCTGCCCCGGCACAGCCCGCACACTGCCGCCGTGCGCCTCGGCGATCGCCTGCACGATCGCGAGTCCGAGACCGCTGCCGCCCGCAACCCGCGCGCGTGAGTCGTCGGTCCGATGGAAGCGTTCGAAGATCCGCGCGCGGTGCTCCTCGGGGACCCCGGGACCATCGTCGACGATCGAGAAACGGACGACCGCGCCCGGCAGCGCCGTGGTCTGCAACCGGACCAGGCCGGCCGGGGCGGCGGTGTGCGCGAGTGCGTTGTCGATCAGGTTGCGCAGCGCCTGGGCGAGCCGGTCGGGGTCGGCCTCCAACGTGCCGGGCGGCACCGGACCGAGCTCCAGGCGCCGCTCGTGCCCGGCGGTCGTCGTGCTCCAGAGGTCGGATATGAACACGCGCAGCTCGATCGGTTCACGGCGCAGGAAGTCACGTCGATCCGAGCTGGCCAGCAGCAGCATGTCGTCGACCAGCCGGGAGGTGCGGGCGATCTCGGCGCTGACCAGGCGCTGAACGCGGCGGATCTCCTCCCCGGACGGCTGGTGCTCGGCCGCGAGCACCTCGAGCTGGCTGCCGATCACCGTGAGCGGCGTGCGCAGCTCGTGCGACGCATCGGCGATGAAGTCGCGCTGCCGGCCGAATGCCGCGGCGAGACGATCGAGCATGTGGTTAAAGGACTCGGCGAGCACACGGATCTCGCGGCTGGCCGAGGGCGGGGTCTTCATCCGCGGATGGAGATCTCCGTCGTCCACCCTGGCGGCGACCCGGGCCATCCGGCGCAGCGGCGCCGAGACCGACGCGCCGGCGAGATAGGCGGCGATCAGCACCAGGATCAGACCGAGCGCGCCGGCGATCAGGAACGAGCGGGCGACGCTGCGCTGGGCGCGGGAGACGCTTTCCAGTGATTCCCCGGCGCCGAGGCGTACGTGCACCCCCGCCACGATGATCACCTCCTCATCGAAACGGACCTTGCCGACGTCGGGCACCAGTGCCGTGCGCCGCCCGACCGGGCCGCTCAGCAGCGCCCGCCCGCGGGCGTTTTCGAGCTGCTGTTCGGCGGCGCTCTCGCCGTCGTCGACCCGGGAGGAGCCGAACAGCTCGGGGTGGTTGCTGATCGTGCCGTGGCCCGGAACGACGGCGAACAGCAGCGATGAGGTGCCGTTGTAGGGCTGGGCCCGGAGATAGTTGCGCAGCTGCGCGAGCAACTGCGCAGACGACGTGGCTCGCAGCGAGCGGACCGCCTCCGATAGCTGGCCGATGTCACCACTGACGTCCGCTTCGGCCTGAGCGCGCAGCTGACTGCCGGTCTGCTCATAGACGACGACGAACACGATCGCAGAGACCACCAGCATCACGCCGACGATCCAGGCCACCAGCCGCCAGCGGAGGCTCGAGAGTGAAATCAAGCCGAGAGCTCCAGCCGGTAGCCGCGAGACCGCACGGTGGTGATCGCTCCATCGCGGCCCGCGTCACACAGCTTCTTGCGCAGGTAACCGATGTAGACGTCGACCACATTGGTCGCGGGATCGTGCTCATAGCCCCAGACCGCGCGCAGGATCTGCGGGCGGGTGAGCACCTGGCCGGGGTTCTGCATGAAATACGCCAGCAGGTCGAACTCGGTCGTGGTCAGCCGCACCGGCTGACCCTCGTGGCTGACGTTGCGGGTGATCAGGTCCAGCTGCAGGCCGGCGCGACGCAGGGTCGTGTCAGGGGACTGACGGGCGGCGCGCAGCTGCGCCCGGATGCGCGCGTCCAGCTCGGTCAGCGCGAACGGCTTGACCAGGTAATCGACCGCGCCGGCGTGCAGTCCGTTCACGCGATCCTCGAGCTCGCCGCGCGCGGTGAGCACGATCACCGGCAGTCCGGGCCGATGCTCGGCGAGATCACGCAGGATCTGGTTGCCGCTGCGCCGGGGGAGCATCAGGTCGAGGATCACGAGATCGACGAGTTCGCCGAGTGCGAGCTCCAGGCCGCTGTCACCGTCCAGGGGGGGGTGTGCCCGGAGGGCGGCGGGATGGGGTGCGGGGGGGGTGGGGTCGAAAACCCCAGGATCTTCCCCCCCTCCGACGATGT
>JBPCPC010000023.1:0-5540 GCA_050999585.1 Solirubrobacteraceae bacterium
AGTTTGCGCCCGTACAGCGCCAGGCCCGTCGCCGCCACCCGGTCAGACCACCACTGGAACAGCTCGTCGCTCGGCACGCTCCAGCCGAGGTCGTCGCCGGGCGCGGCGATGTAGCCGTCCAGGCTCAAGTTCATGCCAAAGGTCAGTTTCCGCATGGCATCAGCCTCCCGTGAGTCGGTATTCGGCGTACAGACCAAGGCTGGTCACCGACATCGACCGCACGACCAGCTGGTACGTGGACGGACTGGGCTGCATCAGGCTGTTCACCCTGCCCGGATCAAGCGGTCCGCTGCTGGTGCATCTGCGCCGCTGGCAGTTCCAGGACCTACTAGTCCACCCGGCGTCGGAGCCGATCAGAGCCGGCACCGGGTGCTCACTGAACTTCGCCGCGGTCTACGACGAGCTCGACGAGCTGGCCGCCAGGGCGCGGGTCCATGGCGCGGGGCGTGTCGACGGCCCCGCCGACACCCCGTGGAACACCCGCGACCTGACGAGCGTCGACCCTGACGGCAACGTGGTCATCTTCACCGCCGCCCGGCCACCAGATCAGGCCGATGCCGCCTTTAACGAGCAGATGCACCGCTGGAACGACGAGCAGGGCATCACGACAGGCTGACCTCTCCGCAAGCGGATCGGGATACGGACGCCGCCGTCCCGCGTCATGGGGTTCCGCAACACGTTTGGTTGGCAACGCTGCTTGTAGATCGGGCTCGGCCTGTCGATTGCCTCGGCTACCGCTGCAGAATGTCGGTCGCGCGGTGCTCTGCGGGAACCCCGTTCGATGAGGAAGATGTCGCCGGTGGAGTTCTCGGTGCGCAGCGGCGGGATCTGCTGATAGGCGTCAGACCGGTACCAGTCCCGGGCATGCTTGAGGTCGGGGAAGGCGATGACGATCAGGTCGCCGTGCCATGCCCCTTCGAGGCGTTCGGGTGGGTCTCCGTGGATGATAAATCGCCCGTTGAAGGGCTTGACGGTGGCGTCGATGCCCTCGAGGCAGGCGGTTATCCCCGGGCCCATCCTGACGTCGCTCAAGGTGGCCGAGCACGTAGGCGGACATGTTGTCTCCTTCCGTTGAGAGTCTGGGGCATATGGGGCACGACGCCGCACGGTTCATGCTCCGCGGCTTCCCGGCGTTAGTGACCACAGACGAGGCGACTGATTGCCGGCGAGATCCCACGCCGCCAAACCCGAAGGGACGACGGCCAGCCGTTTGAGCACAGACGGTCACGCGGCTCAAATCAGCGGCGAAGGACGGCCTGGCTCTGGGTGATCTGTGCGATCGGTCGCCCGTGGGTGTCGGCGAGGTCGGTCTGCACGATGATCAGGCTGCAGCCGCGGTGCAGCGGTCGGGCGGTGGCAGTGACGCTACCGTCGCGAACGGCTGTGAAGAGGTGCGTGGTCGAGCTGGTGGTAGCGGTGCTCGCATCAGACGGCAGCCCAAGGAACGCACAGACCGCCCCAACGGTGTCGGCGAGGCCGATGAGCGCGCCGCCGTGCAATAGGCCTCCGGCCGTGCAGAGCTCCGGTGCCCACGCGAGGGATCCGATGACCTCCTCGGCGCTGGCGGATTGGAGGGAGATGCCGAGCGTGGCTGCGTAGGGCATCATGGCGAGGAGCCCGTTGAGGTCGTCATCGGAAGCCGCTGGGGTTCCGGTCGGGGGTGTGGGATCGCTCATGTTTGTCTCCTGTGTCGGGTCAGGCGCTGTCTGATTGCGCTGTCGTTGTCGAGGGCAGCAGCTGCACCAGCGCGGCGGCGATGATCGTGAAGACGGTCAGGATCGCGAGGCTGAGCGTGAAGGCATGGGCGTGCGAGGCTGGTTGTAGACCCTTCAGGGAGCCGTAGTAGACGACGCCGATCACGGCGATTCCCAGGGCGCCGCCGAGCTGTTGGGCGGTGGCGAGCACGCCGGCCGCCGCACCGGCGTGACGTGGGGTGATGCGGGCCAGCACGATGTCGGTCAGCGGGACGAGTACCAGGCCGAGCCCGAAGCCAGTGATCAGCAGCCCCGGGATCAGCCAGGCAACCGAGCCGGAGGTCCCGATGTGCGTCACGCTGGCCGCCAAGAGGGCGTAGCCGCCGCCGGTGGTGAGCGACCCGACGGCGAGGATCTGACGCCTGAGCTTGGCGGCGACGCGCTCAGCCTGCAGCAGGGCGGCAAAGAACCCGATGCCGACGGCGATGAACACGAGCCCGGAGTCCAGAGCAGATAGCCCGCGTCCCTGCTGGAGATACAGGGCCAGGAACAGAAAGAACGATCCGTTGGCGAGAAAGAAGGTCAGGCAAGTCGCCAGGCCGGCGGAGAACGCTCGCTCTTTGAACAGCTCGAGGTTGAGCAGGGGCGCGCGTCCGCCCGCGGACAGCCGCGCCTGGTAGGCGACAAACAGCGCCACCAGCAAGGGGGCGGCGGTGAGGCTGAGCCAGGTCCACGACGGCCAGCCCTGCTGACGCCCTTCGATCAGTGGCAGCACGATCGCGACCAGGGCGGCGGTGAGCAGAGCGCTGCTGACGAGGTCTAGTCGGGCGCTGCTCTCGTCGCGTGACTCGGGCACGACCCGACGGGTCAGCGCCAACGCGACAACGCCGATCGGTACGTTGACCAAGAAGATGCTGCGCCATCCCAGGCCCGCGATGTTGGCCGCGATCAGCGCGCCGCCGATCAGCTGGCCGAACACGCCGGCCAGGCCCAGCGTCAGCCCGTAGGCGGCGAACGCCCGAGCGCGATGGGGACCGGTGTAGACGGTGCCGAGGATCGCCAGCACCTGCGGCGTCAGGGCCGCCGCGGCGGCGCCCTGCAGCACTCGAGCGGCGATCAGAGCGCCGGACGACGGTGCAAGACCACATGCGGCGGAGGCGACCGTGAACGCTGCCAGGCCGAGCCCGAACAGCCGCCGGCGGCCGTAAAGGTCACCGAGTCGGCCTCCCGTGATCAGCCCCGCGGCCAGCGTGAGGGCATACCCGGCGAGGACGAACTGCACCGCCGCCGACCCGGCGTGCAGGTCCCGCTGGATCGGTGGGATCGCGACGTTGACGATGAAGAAGTCCAAGATCGTCACGAACGTGCCGGCCAAGACGACCAGCAGGGGACCCCAGCGAACCGGGTCGGGCCGCGGGGGTGAGATCGCCCTCGCGCCGACGCCGGGGGCTTTCAGGACCGTGGTTGACATCGGGTCACACTCCTTCTGCTCAAAGAAAGGCAAGGATCGACAGCCGGTGAAGATCAGCCCGCGGGGACCTTGTCCAGGAAGCCGAGCACCGTGCGCAGGCGGCCGCCCTCATCGCTGACCGCGACATCAAAGCCAACGATCGGCGCCTCAGCACCGGCCGGGCCGAGCTCCCAGGTGAACCGGGCCTGGTTGTGGTGGGCGTCGACCGGCCCGACGAGACGGAACACGAACCCAGGGAACTGGCCCTGAACCGCGGCGATCGTCGCGTCGATCTCCTCCCGACCCTGGGCCGCGGCCAGCGGGTCGAGATAGCGGGCGTCCTCGCTCCACAGGTCATCGACGCCCTGGCGGCGGGCGACCGGGTCAGTCTCGTTCCACACGGCGATGTAGCGCTCGGCGAGCTCGTTGAAGTTAGTCATCACTGCTCCTGTGATCTCGTAGGAATCGGCTCTGCGGAAAGCCGATTTGGGGGTCACTGCCGGATGGCATCCTCCGCCGCGATGTCCGCCCTCGCAATGACCCGCGAGGTAATGAGCTCACGCTCGATCCGTCCGGCAACGCCATGACCTCGCAGGTAAGTGCTAGCCGAGCGGCTGATGACTACGGTGAAGCGATGATCCCCGTCATGTCTGGTTCCTCGGTCGGGCCGTTACTACGCGAATGGCGTCAGCGTCGCCGCCTCAGCCAGCTCGACCTTGCCCTCGAAGCCGACGTATCTAGCCGCCATCTCAGCTTCCTGGAGACCGGCCGCTCAAGACCCAGCGCCGAGATGGTCGTGCACCTCGCCGAACAGCTCGACATCCCGCTACGCGAGCGAAACCACCTCTTGCTCGCCGCAGGCTACGCCCCCGCCTATGCCCAGCACGATCTCGCCGCCCCCGAGATGGGCCCCGTGCGCGACGCCCTTGACCAGCTCCTAGAAGCCCACCATCCCTACCCCGCGGTCGTCATCGACAGCCACTGGGGCCTGGTGTCAACCAACGACGCGATCACGCTGCTCACCGACGGCGTCGCGCCGCACCTGCTCGAACCCCCCGCAAACGTCCTGCGCCTCAGCCTGCACCCCGACGGGATGGCACCCCGCATCACCAACTTGGCTCAGTGGCGCTCCCACCTCCTCGCCCGACTTCACCGCGAGAGCGTTATCAGCGGCGACCCAGCACTCGCCGCGCTACACGAAGAGCTCGCCTCCTACCCCGGCCAAGGACCCGACCCCTCACATGCCCCGACGACCGCTGACATCGCCGTGCCGCTGCGCGTCCGCGTCGGCGAGACCGAGCTCTCGTTCATCAGCACCGTCACCACCTTCGGAACCGCAACCGACATCACCGTCTCTGAACTTTCAATCGAATCGTTCTTCCCCGCCGACACGACCACATCTGACCGCGTCCAAGCACTCGTCGCCGCACGATGACCGACGCCTCGGCAGCAGCCGTACTCGAGCTGAAACCGCTTGGCCACCGGGTCCGGCGAGAGCTCCCGGGACCGGCACTGCGTTCCCGTATGTCGATCGTCTACCGGAACGGCCCCTCGCGAGCCTGCTTGGCCTCGTGCCCGCGCGCTCCTGGTTTGTCGCCAAGGCAGCCACGAGACCGAGACTTCCCCTATCCGGCCTCCCGGTAGTAACGGAACAGAAACGCACGCTAAGCCCGGCTGCAGGCCACGTTGAGTGGCTGTGATCTCTCGGGCTCTCCGGGCGGAATATTCTCCCGCCAAACCGAGCGGCCGACCAACGAAAGCGGCAGCGACGTCGATACTGCCCAGCAGGCGACGAAGGAGAAGCGTGTCTTCGTCGGTGCGGACTTCCGCTTCGACTCGATCATTAGCGGGGGAAGCTGCTAGCACGCGGGTGGAGTGCCCCCGGTTTCGAGGACACCTGAGGGCTTTGGTCGAAAGACCGGGCCAGGAGGTGAGAAGTGCCTCGAACCAGACCGCCGTATAGCGAGGAGTTCAAGCGTGAGACGATCGAGCTCGTACGCATTTCGAGCAAGTCGCAGAGGCAGATCGCGGAGGATCTCGGGATCTCGGATGTGACGTTGCGCAACTGGGTCAAGCAGGCCGAGCGTGATGCGGGCAAGCGCCCGGACGGCCTCTCGACCGACGAGCGTGAGGAACTGGCGCGGCTGCGTCGTGAGAACCAGACGTTGCGGATGGAGCGCGAGATCCTCAAGAAGGCAGCAGCTTTTTTCGCCCGGGAGACCGGCGGGCCGTAGGCGAGATCTTCTCGCTGATCGCGGCGGAGAAGGCGAACTATCCGGTCTCTGTGATGTGCAGGGCGCTTGGGGTGAACCGCACCAGCTTCCATGACTGGGAGCGCCGCGCGCCGTCTGACAGGGCGCTTGGCGACGCCTGGCTGATCGACAAGATCCAGACGA
>JBPCPC010000028.1:0-8119 GCA_050999585.1 Solirubrobacteraceae bacterium
CCACAGAAACGGTCAACGACACCCCCGCGACGCCTTCAACTGGCCCCACCCGCCAGACAACACCAACCACCACCCCGTCAAAACACCGATCACTCACATCACACCGACTCGTGCACGATCGGGGCTAACACGCGCTCGAAGCGCAACGTATAAGAACGGCCTACCAGCCTGCGTTTGCTCCCAGATACCCCACATCCCGGACGGTCGCACCGTACTCACCAAGCCCGAAGCGCTCAACAGCTGCAACGGCCCAGTCGGGGGGACACGGCGGCATCTACCGCCTTTCATACCGGATACGAACGCGATCGAGGCGCTCAACCGCCAGCTGCGCACGGCCGTCAAGACCAAGGGCCACTTCCCCTCAGAGGACGCCGCCCGCAAGCTGATCTACCTCGCGATCCAGAACGCCGTCCCCAATGGGCGCGCACCCGCGCGTGGGCCAAGGCGCTGCTCGCGTTCAAGATCCACTTCGGCGACCGGCTACCTGACACCGCCAACTGACAGTCACCGATTGACAATTCCCCACCAAGAGTTAACCTTCACTACAAGCCGCCCACACACTTATCAGGACACCCTCACTAGGGGTGGGTCTGCACGTCCATGGCAGCCACGGAGAACATCGCAAGCAGCAGCTCGCGCATGATCGCCCCAGGTCGGATCAATGATTCTGTCCCCGCTACGCGCTCGGACCCGCGAGCGCGAGCTTTCGTCAGCCTGTCGACCGCAGAGCGGTGACGCCGAGCCGCGCGCCGTGCGACCGGCCGAGCACTTCCCAGGCCGACACGTACCAGACGGTCTGAGGACTCTTCATCGGCCGACGGCTTGAGAGGTCCCTCATCAACCGAACAGGTTGGGTTCATCTGGCAAATCTAAGTTCCCAGTCGTGACGGCTCCGAGGCGACGTTTCGGGTGGCCATCGCCGCGCGGAGCCTTCATCAGGGTCGGCACGGTCCGCCCTGCGTGCCAGGGTCACGCGATCATAGGAGAGTGTTGATGTGCTCAAAGCGATTGCTCCCGAGCTTTATGGTTTTGGCGCTCGTGGCGGTGGGATGTGGGAGCGGCAGCTCGAGCGGGCGCCCGCCGCCACCGTCGTCGGGCTTGTCTGCCGCCGCGACAAGTGCTCCGCGGCGCGTCTACCGAGTTACGCTGACGGGTAAGTCCGAAACGCCCGCCGGCGCCGCGAACGGCTCGGGCGCCGCTGTCATCGCGATTCACCGCGGATCAGTCGTGTGCTGGCGATTTGCTCATCTCCACGGCTTCCTGAATGCGACAGTGGCTCACATTCATATCGGCCCGCAGGGCCGCTCGGGAGCTGTCGTTGTGCCCTTGTCGATGGGACCGCGCCTTCACCACCGTGGTTGCGTGCAAGCGAGCGCCGAGACGGTTACGGCGATTGAGCGCCACCCGTCCAGCTATTACGTCAACATCCACAGCGTGAAGTACCCGGCGGGGGCAGTGAGAGCACAGCTATAAAAGTGTCCGCGCGTCCGCGGCCGCTTCACGCACGCGTCCGCGTCACGCTAGGGATGTGCGTCGAGCGTCGCTGTCCGCGGGACGCGTCCGGCGCTCAGCAGTCGCTGCTGAGCTCCGGAGATGCGCTTGAGATAGCGATCCAGGAACGCGATCGTTACCCGCTCGACGATGCCTAGCTGTGGCTCCTGCGAGGAGTAGGGCGGCAGATGCGATGCACCTAGCAGCTCGAGCCGGTACTTCGGGGCCGGGGCACTGCTATAGAAGGCATTTGTAGCGCTTGGCGCGTTGATCGTATCCGCCGTACCTTGCACCGCGAGCAGCGGTGGACCGCCCGGCGTGATCTGGAATTCCCCGATTCCAGGTATTTCGGCGCCTGAGAGGATCATCGCCGCACCGACGCGTGGATTGCGATAGCGGGAATCGTAGGCGACGGCCAGCGCAGAGTCGCCGCCGTCCGATTGTCCGGCGACCGCGATCTCTCGCGCAGCGATCAGACCGCTCAGCGGACCCGATGAGGCATGATCCGCAGTCAACATGCGAGAGATCACCACGCTCATGTCCGCGGGTTGGTTGGGCAAGTCAGACTCGTTGGGTCCGCCGGGCGCGTTCGAGTTCTCGAGCGGAAACACTGGAGCCGCGACGACGTAACCCGCCTGCACCCAGGCACGCAGCAGTCCGGCGTAAAGTGTGGGAGTCACCGCGAAGCCATGTCCGAAGACGACCAGCGGAAAGGGACCCGCAGCGCGTGCTGGCGGCGCATTGAGAACGTCGCCCCCGCCAGTCGGACTCAGCGCCGGGTAGCGCACGTAGGTCACGAGGACGCGAGGGACGGTCTTGCCGTCGGGGAGGTTCACCGACCTGGTGTTGTCCACGAGCCTCATCGTGGTTAACCCGACCCCGAAATGCCGGGGCTCCCCAGGTCGCGGCGGTCCGCCCAATATGGCGCCTGGCGACGTCTCGCCCTGACGGCCCCCCGTCTCGGTGGCGACGTGAGACGTCGAGGAGGGCGAGGCCGCGCCAACGACGGAGATCACGACCGTCACGCCACTGGCGACCGCCGCCAGTCCCGCGACCGCGAGCAGGCGTGCGCGCAGCAGCGCACGTCGGCGCCGCCCTCGGTCGGCTGCCGAACCCTCTCGTGAACGCGCATTGGCGGCGCGAGACGGGCTGTGCGGGCGGCGCGGGGAAGCAGGCATCTCCACACAGGCTCGCATAACTAGCATTAGCCAAGTCTCACGCATCCTTTAGGGAGTTAGCAACCGGCGGCACCACAGTGAGTTTTCATGGTGTGCACGAACGGCGACCCCTGTCATAACCGGTTGCTCGACGACGCGAAGCCCGTGGTCAGGGCCTTATGGTGTAGATGGCAAAAGGGCGCTCGAGCGAGCCGATTGCCTCTCTCCTCATCCGGTCGAGGTAAGTCCTGGGACGGCCACGTCGGGCACTCGGAGGAACTCGCGGGCACCCCAGGCTTTCGGCGCCTGCGTGCGGAGATCGTCGGGCTCGCGGCGCTGCAGCCGAGAGACCGCGTGCTGGACATCGGCGCCGGAACCGGGCTGTTGACACTCGCCGCGGCTGGCGAAGCGGCGCACGTGACGGCCCTGGACATCTCTCCAGCGATGTGCCGCCACCTCGAGGACAAACTCGCGCGCTGCTCGATCGACAATGTCGACGTGCTCGCCGGCACCGCGTCCGAGCTCCCGCTCGCCGACGGGTCGATCGACGTGATCCTCTCCAACTACTGCTTTCACCACCTGAGAAACCCCGACAAGCGCCTAGCCCTGGCAGAAGCGATCCGCGTTCTGCGCCCCGGTGGACGCTTCGTGGCCGGCGACATGATGTTCCAGATCGGGCTCAGGCAGGCCCGCGACCGAGCCGTGATAAGCCGCTTCGCGGGACAGATGCTCCGTCGGGGGCCCGCAGGGGTGATGCGACTGCTGGGGCACCTGATTCGGAATGGTAGCGGCCGCGGAGAGCACCCCGCGAGCATCCGCTGGTGGCGCGATGCGCTGGACGAGGCGGGCTTCGGCGAGGTCGTCGTGCGAGCTCTGGAGCACGAGGGAGGAATCGCGACAGCTCGTCGCCTGGGGCCGGATCGGCCGCCAGCGTACCGCGGGACGGGTGCGACTCAGCGCTAGCAGGCACGCGATCCCTGCCGGCGTTCGCGGAGTGGACGGACGGTCTCTGAGCAAGTCATGGATTAGCGTCCTCGTAGCGAGGAGCGTGCGATCTTCGCGTAGGCGAGCTGCCGGACTGAGGCGAGAGACCGTCTGCCTGAAAGGAGCGCGATCCGGTGAAGCGAGGCGTTTGAGGAGTGCTGTGGCCGGGTCACGGCCACAGTGAGCCGGCCTAGCGGTGATAGGCGACGGCGGCGAGGATCAGGACGACGCTCCGGCCAAGCCAGATCCAGCAGGCGCGACCGGTTGGCCGCGAGGAGTGGTTGATGCGCTGGCGCCCCCACCACCCCCGCCGCCCAACAGAAGTGCCGGATGAGCAGCCGAGGCGCGAGCCTGGCGGGTCAACGTGCGTGTCTCGGCAGAGCGCCTGCGCGGCCTGACCTGCGCTCCAGGCCAGGGGGCAGCTCCGTGCTGCGCCGACACGACCGGGCGAGCGCCACCTTGGGCGCGGCCGCCGTCGGGTCACCACGAGCGCTAAAGAGGTCAGGGCGCGATGGGGCTCAAGCCTGCGCCGCGGCGATCCGGGCGTGCCGGTTCCAACCTTCGCGGAAACCCGCAGTCGGTACCTCGGCGCCTCGGCAGCCGACAGTCACCAGAGTGCGCTCGATGAGAGTGCTCGCATGGTGCGGTTAGGTCGGCGTCAGTCTGCCCGAGCATCATCCAACCGGTGCGATCATCTCCCCCGGGCCTCCGTTCGGTTCGCGCTCGTCGCCGTCCGCGCCGAACGCTCAGCTTCCGTCTTCCTTTTGTCGTGCCAGCGGGTCTGGCCGCGTTGGCAGCCGTCGTGCTGATCATCGAAGGCGGGCCTGGTGCTCGGCCCGCTATCCCCAAGAACGCGGTTCGCCTCGACGTCGGGAGCGTGGCCGTGAGTCGGCCGCTCCCCGCTGGCTTTATCGGCTTCTCGGTGGAGTATTCATCCTTGATTGCCTACTCAGGTCCAGACCCGACGAGACCAGACCCAGTGTTTCTCGCGCTCGTTCGCGGGCTCACTCGGTATCAGTCGCCGGTGATTCGCTTCGGTGGTGACACCACGGACTGGACCTGGTGGCCGACGCGGGGCATCGTCAAACCCGGCGGGATCCGGTACACCCTGGACCGCCGGTGGGTGGAGGTTGCGCGGGCCACCGCAAGAGCGCTCGACGCGCGCCTGATCTTGGGGATCAACTTCGAAGCTGACCGCCGAGCCATCGCCGCCACCGAGGCCACATCGCTGCTTAACGGAATCGGACACCGATACATCGCCGGCTTTGAGCCCGGCAACGAGCCCGAGGTCTACGGCACCCTGGGCTGGTACACCACGCCCGCGGGGGTCAGCGTCCCCGGCCGCCCGGCGTCCTACAGGTTCGACTCCTACCTACGCGACTACGCATCGGTGATCGCGGCGCTGCCCCGAGACGTGCCGCTCGTTGGGCCTGCCTCCGGTTCTCCGGTCTGGCTGGCCGGATTGGGGCGGTATCTCACAGACAATCCACGAGTCAGGCTCGTGAGCTTCCATCGCTACCCCCTGCACCGCTGCTTCACTCCTCGGGATGCGCCGACCTATCCGACGATCTCCAACCTTCTCTCACCGCTGGCCTCAAGCGGTCTAGCCACTAGCCTGCGGTCGGCGGTCGCGGTCGCCACCGCGCGCGGCGTCCCGTTTCGAGCGGACGAGCTCAACAGCGTCTCCTGCGGCGGGGCGCACGGCGTCAGCGACACGTTCGCCTCGGCTCTGTGGATTCTTGACACGCTGTTCAACATGGACCGCGTCGGTGTCGACGGAGTGAACATCCACACCTTCCAAAGCGCGACCTACGAGCCGTTCGCGTTTAGCCGCTCGGGCGGTCAGTGGCGGGCGCAGGTCAAACCTATGTACTACGGTTTGCTGATGTTTGCGCGGGCGGCCCCGCCCGGCTCCCGGCTGTTGCCGACCTCCTTCAGCGGCGGCGCC
Organism: Solirubrobacteraceae bacterium; assembly: GCA_050999585.1. Taxonomy (GTDB): domain Bacteria; phylum Actinomycetota; class Thermoleophilia; order Solirubrobacterales; family Solirubrobacteraceae; genus Palsa-465. Next base: position 5,581 of record JBPCPC010000028.1, read on the forward strand.
AACATGCTCCGCAGCTGGGCCACCCGAGGGCTCGATGGTCAGATCCGCATAGTCTTGATCAACGACTCTCGCCAGAATGCAGTGACTGTAGCTGTCCGAGCGCCCGGCTCTGCTCGAGCGGCCATCGTCCAACGTCTACGAGCACCCGGGATACGAGCCACGCGCGGCGTTACCCTCAACGGTCAGACATTCGGCCAGACAACCACGACGGGCGCGCTCGACGGCCGAACCCATAGCGTCGTTCTGGCGTCGGTGCGGGACCGCTACGTGGTGAGGCTGGCATCAGCGAGCGCAGTCCTGCTGACCCTTAGTTGACCTCAACAAGAGCGGGCGCCGCCCTGGGGCGCGGTGAAGGGCAAAGAGTTGCGTGCGGGCCAGGTGACCACAGACGCCGCGCGAGTGATTTGACAGCCGAGCTTGTTCGGTGTCGCAGCACCAGGGGATAGGTGAGACGCGATCCGGCAGATACACCAAATCCACCTGCCGCCAGTCGCCCGGGTGATCACCAGCGCGAGCGTGGAGCTCCCTGCGACGACAAACACGCCGCACGAGTAGGCTCGCTGCCGCCGGACGCGGTGCAGACAATCTACCCGCGGCTGGCGGATTGGCGCGCCGTGCGCGACCGCGCCGGATTGTGGCGCTCTGACCTCGCACTGAGGCCCGGCCTGATCACGGGGCGGCGCTCCCGTGACTGCTTGGTCGCACCTGAATTCTCGAGGTGCTCGGGGCGAGTGACTCCAGCCGGCCGGCACCAGCTCACCGATCGTGACTCCCGCCTGTGCCATCACGGCTCCTCCCGGTTGTGGAGCTGGAAGCACTTCAGGCCCGTCGTGTCAAGCACCAGACCATCCGCCAGCCGGGCGGCGTCGCCTAGCTGCGCCCCATCCCGCGCGCGATCGGGCCAGCTGTCGCTTGGCCATCGCGCTCCGGGATCAACACAGCGGCCGAGCCGCAGCGTCGGCGTTAGCGCCACACTTACCCGTTGGCCGCCGGCTTAGCCACGGGCGGTCTCAGCCACCGAGCCACTCATTCCGGCCGGGCAGAGGGCAGCACCACGTCTCAGCCAGGGGTGTGGACGCTCAACGCGAATAACACCAGCCACAGCACCCCGCCTCATCAGGGTCTCCGGTCAGTTTGGGGGTGACGGACCTGCGGCGTTGGCCGGGTGAGCTGGGGTTTCGCGGCTGAGGATTTCGTCGGAGGTTGCGCAGAGCGCAGCGACGCGCATCCGTCCTGCGGCGCAGGCTGCTGGCTGTCGAAGGTCAAGCGGCCCGCAAGGAGGGCGAGATGCGCGTCAGTACCGCATTCAACCGGCTTTTGCGCCTGCCCGGCGCTTCGGTGATTGATGTCAGCTTCGGCTCTGAGGGGGTGATCGTGACCGTCAGACTCAGGCGCCGCCGGCGGGTGTGCGGGTGCTGCGGGCAGACTGGCCGGGACCTGCAGATCCATGATCGGCGCGTCAAGCGCTGGCGGCATCTGGATCTCGGGGCGAACCGGTGCGTGATCGAGTCCGAACTACGTCGCCTGCGTTGCCGAGACTGCGGCGTTCACCTCGAGGCAGTCCCGTGGGCTCGCCATGGCTCACACCACACCCGCGACTTCGAGGACGTGGTGGCGTGGCTGGCGCAGCAGATGGCCAAGACCCCGATCGCTGGCCTGTTGCGGATCGGCTGGGACACGGTCGGGCGGATCGTCCAGCGCGTCGTCGCCGATCACCTCGACCAGACCCGTCTGGAGGGCCTGGTCGCGATCGGGGTGGATGAGATCTCCTACCGCCGCGGGCAGCGCTACCTCACCAGCGTCGTTGATCACAACGGTGGCGCGATCGTGTGGTGCGCACCCGGTCGCAACGCCCAGACGCTGCAGGCGTTCTTTGCTCTGCTCGGCGAGCGCCGCCGCTCGATCCGGGCGGTCTCGATCGACATGTCCGGCGGCTACCAGCAAGCCATCCGCCAGAGCATCCCGCACGCCGAGATCTGCTTTGACCCGTTTCACGTCGTGCGCCTCGCCCAGCGGGCCGTGGACCAGGTCCGCCGCGACGAATGGAACGCGCATGACCGCTCCCACACCCCGGCGGGAAGATGGGTCAAGGGCACTCGCTGGTCGCTGCTCAAGAGCCCCGAGAAACAGACGATCGACCAGCTCGCCAAGCTCGGCGAGGTCCAGCAAGCCAACCGGCCGCTCTACCGCGCGTTCCTGCTCAAAGAAGAGCTCCGGCTTCTCTATCACCTCGAGGACCCCAGCCTCGCGCCCGAGCACCTGGGCGCGTGGCTCACCTGGGCCACCAGATCCCGCCTGGAGCCGTTCGTCAAGCTCGCGCGCACCATCCGCCGCCACCGCGACGGGATCCTCAACGCGATCCGGCTCGGTCTCAACAACGGCCGCCTCGAAGGTCTCAACAGCCGCATCCGCCTGATCAGCCACCGCAGCTTCGGCTTCCATTCCGCCAGCCCGCTGATCGCCCTCGTCTACCTCTGCTGCGCCCGAATCGTCATCCCCCTCCCAAGATGACTTTCACCCCCAAACTGACCGGAGCACC
>JBPCPC010000084.1:0-9507 GCA_050999585.1 Solirubrobacteraceae bacterium
GGGTCTGGTGTGCTGGCGTCCCGGACTCAGAAGACGGCGAAGGAGACGGCGACGGCGACGGCGAGGGGGACGGCGACGAGGAGGGGGCTAGGGGCACGCGGCTGCCGCGCGCCCTAGCCCTCGACCGTCCGGCGACCAGTGGTGTAATCGATCGCCTCGCGTGCGTACTGCGCGAACGCCGCGCCCGCGACGGTAGTCATGTCCCACGCCGCCGGCGTCGACGGCGCCACGCGGACGGCGATGCCAAAGCACCAGTCGGTCCCCTCCTCGATGTACAGCCGCGCCAGCTCGGAGACGGTGAACGGTCCGCCGAGACGGCGACGCAGCTCCGTCACCAGCTCGCCGGCGACGCGCTGCAGCGGCCCGCGGTCTCCGGGCTCGGCCTGGCTCAGGCGACGCTGCCCCTCCTGCCAGAGTCCGATCAGGTCTTCATAGCGCACCGGACCGGAGCTCACCGACGCCTCCGTCGGCCAGGCCCGCTCAGGGCTGTGGCTGTCCGGTGATCGCGTAGGACTGCTCGCCGGGGCGCACCATCCCCAGCGCCCGGGCGTCGCGCACGATCGTCGCCGGATCGTTGAGCGACTTCAGCGTCCGCGTGAGCTGACCGTTCTGACGCGCGAGATGATCGACGATCGACTTCTGCTGCTGGGCCTGCGAGTGCGTGGCGAACAGCGACAGCGTGTGCTCGGCGTACAGGCCGACGACCACCAGCAGCACCAACAGCAGCCCGAAGCGACCGACCCGCTCCCAGCGGACGCGCAGCTTCGGCGCGCGCAGCGCCACCCGCTGAGGCTTGCGCTGCGGGCGACGCGGATCGGGCCGGTCGGGCCGGGGGGCACGCCGGGGAGCGGCGCTGGCAGAACGGGCGGACGGCATCCGGTGACGCGTTCGTCAGCCACGGCGGGTCTCCTGCCTGACGCAGCACGTCATGCACCGAATGTGCGCCCCGGCGCAGCCTCAGGCGCGGAACGCCGAGCGGCCCGGGTAGCTGGCCTCGGGCCCCAGCGCCTCTTCGATTCGCAGCAGTTGGTTGTACTTGGCCACGCGATCTGAGCGGCACGGCGCGCCGGTCTTGATCTGCCCGCAGCCGGTGGCCACTGCCAGGTCGGCGATCGTCACGTCCTCGGTCTCGCCTGAGCGGTGCGACATCACCGCGGAGTAACTGGCCTCCCGCGCCATTCGGATCGCCGCGAACGTCTCGGTCAGCGTTCCGATCTGGTTGACTTTGATCAGGATCGAGTTCGCCACGCCCGCCTCAATCCCGCGTTTGAGCCGCTGGGTATTGGTGACGAACAGGTCGTCACCGACCAGCTGGATGCGGTTGCCGATCCGGTCGGTGAGCGTCGACCAGCCGTCCCAGTCCTCCTCATCCATGCCGTCCTCGATCGAGAGGATCGGGTAACGCCCGGCCAGCTGCGCCCAGTAGCCGGCCAGCTCGTTGGCGTTCAGCGTGCGGCCCTCGTGTTCGAGCACGTAGCCGTCCTCGGTGTGCAGCTCGGACACGGTGGGGTCAAGCGCGATCGCGACCTGGTCGCCGGGCACATAGCCGGCCGCCCGGATCCCGGCGACCAGCGCCTCCAGTGCCTGCTCGTTGGACTCAAAGTCGGGCGCGAACCCGCCCTCGTCACCTACCGCGGTGGACAGGCCGCGCTCGTGCAGGTGGGCCTTGAGGTGGTGGTAGACCTCCGAACCCATTCGCAACGCCTCGGAGAACGTCCGCGCCCCTACGGGCACGATCATGAACTCCTGAAAGTCGACGCGGTTGTCGGCGTGCGCGCCGCCGTTGAGCACGTTCATCATCGGCACCGGCAGCACGTGAGCGGTCTCGCCGCCCAGATAGCGCCACAGCGGCTGTCGCTCCTCGGCCGCGGACGCGTGCGCGGCGGCGAGCGATACCGCCAGCAACGCGTTGGCGCCCAGCCGGGACTTGTTCGGAGTCCCGTCGAGCGTGATCAGCATCCGGTCCAGGGCCGCCTGACTGGCGGCGTCCTGGCCGCGCACGGCGGTGGCGATCTCGCCGTTGACGTTGTCCACGGCGTGGGTGACCCCCTTGCCCATCCAGTCTGAGCCGCCGTCACGCAGCTCGGTCGCCTCAAACTCGCCCGTCGAGGCCCCGGACGGCACGGCGGCCCGTCCCCAGGCGCCGGAGCGGACGCTGAGCTCCACCTCGACCGTCGGATTCCCGCGGCTGTCGAGGATCTGGCGGGCGTGCACGTGCTCGATCTGGCTCATGGATGGTCGGGGTCTCCTTGCGAGAGTCGTGCGCGGGCGTAGTAAGCGAGCTGACGCTCAGGCGGGAGATCGTCCCAGCTTCCGCCCTCGGATGCGGCCAGCTCGCCCGCCTCGAGCACCCGGGTGCGAAACCGCCCGGATGCCGCCCGCAGCGCGAGCTCGGGATCGACGTGCAGCTTGCGCGCGACGTTGACGGCGGCGAACAGGACGTCGCCGAGCTCGTGAAACCGCTGGTCGCGGTCATCGGCGGCTGTGGCCTGTTCCAGCTCCTCTAGCTCGTCGCGCAACGCCTGCAGCGGCGCCTGCACGCCGGGGAAGTCAAAGCCCGTGGACGCGACGCGGCGCTGCAGCTTTCGCGCGTGCAGCAGTCCAGGCAGGTTCTCCGGGACCTCGCCGAAGATGCCGGGCTCGCGGTCGGGCTCGCCCCGCTTGATCTGATCCCAGTTTCTCAGGACCTCGCCCGCGTCGCGCACCTCGACCTCGCCGAAGACGTGGGGATGGCGGCGGATCAGCTTCTGGGTGACGTGCTCGGCCACCTGCTCCAGGTCACCGGCGCCGCGCTCCTCGAGCAGCAGCGCCAGGAAGTGAACCTGGAACAGGACGTCGCCGAGCTCGTCCAGCAGCTTGGCGTCGTCGCGGCGGTCGGCGGCGTCGGCCAGCTCATAGGCCTCCTCGACCGTGTGCGGGACGATCGAGCGCTCGTCCTGCTCGCGATCCCACGGGCACTCGCGGCGCAGCCGCCGGGTGATGGCGTCCAGCTGCGTGAGTGACGCCGCGGCGTCGTCCACTTACTTGCTGCTGGTCGTGGTGGTCGTCGCGGAGCTGCTGGGCGCCTGGGTCGGCGTTCCGGTGGTCGGCGTCGGCGCTGCGGTGCTGGGGGTCGGCGTCGGCGTCGGGCTGGTGGCGCCGCTCGGGGGCGTGGGAGTCGAGCCGCCCGGAGCTGCCGTGCTGGTCGTCTTCGGCGCCTTGTAGCCCTTGCAGTCGGCCATCGCGTAGAGCGAGCGACACGTGGTCTTGCTCAGCCAGGCCTTCTTGGCCGCGGCGTCGACCGCCGTCTGCGCCGCCGTCTGCAGCTGGCCGGTCAGCGTCTGCTTGATCATCGACGTCGAGGCGGCGAGGCTCTTCTGGGTGCTGGGCGTGACCTTGGTCACCTCGAGCACGTAATAACCGAACTGGCCCTTGACCGGACCCCGCAGCTTGTTCACGGGTGCTGCGAACGCCGCTTGCGAGAGCGCGGCATCCTGCTGGCCGGCGGTGACGTTGGTGAGCACGCCACCCTTGTTCTTGGTCGTCACATCCGTCGAGTATTTTTTGGCTACAGTGGTCCAGCTCTGGCCATGCTGCAGCGCCGTCTTCGCCGTCTGCGCGGCGGCAGCGCTCTTAGCGAGCACGATCCGCAGGTCACGCGTCTCCGGAGTCCCGAACTGCGTCTTGTGAGCCGCGTAGTAGGCGGCGATCGCGGCCGGGGTTACCGTCGTCGGATGCTTCGCGGTCAGCTTCATGAACACCTGGTTGACGCGAACGCGGTACAGGATGTCCGCCTGCGTCTGGCCACTCTGCTTCAGAAACGCCTGGAACTGGGCGTCGGTGGGAAACTGGCCCTTCTTGGCGGTCGCCAGCGCCTTCTGCGCTTGGGCGTCGGTGAGGCTGATGCCGATCTTGTGCGCCTGCGCCTGGTACCAGTAGGCCTTGATCAGGAAGTCCATCACCTGCCCCGAGAGTGACGTGAACAGCTGCTTGCAATCGGTCTTCAGGGTGGCGACCGGGGTCTTCTTCAGGGTCGGGATCTTGGCCCGTGCCTGGGAGATGCAGCCGCTGAAGCCGGGTGGATCATTGGGCACGATCACCGGTGCGCCGGGGCTCTGCTGAGCCTCGCCCTTGGCGTCGACGTACATCCAGTGGTTGAACGCCTTGAGGCTGATTGGGTTACCGGCGACGTCGGCCACCGAGTTGCCGGGAACGCCGCTGCCGCACGCTGACAACGCCACGGCTACGAGCACAAAAAAGGCGCCAAGCGCCGGGATGGACTTCCGAGTCTTCATACGACTCGGCCGATAGTAGCGGCCCGCTTGTCGTCAGGCGGTGGCGCTTACCGGACTCTTACGAGGGCGCGCCGGGCCTACCGTCCGCCGACGCTCACCGCGACTCGGTCATCGGTATCGGCGGCGGCCTCGCGCAGCACCGACAGCAGCACGTCGGCCGCACGCACGATCGCCGGGAACTGCTCGGCGGGATCCTTGGGCACCCGCATCGACAGCTGCGACTTGCCCGATTCATACAGCGCTTCGGGGATCTGCGCCCGGATCTTCTTGGCGCGCACCGAGTCAAGCTCGATCGGGGTCACCGCCAGCCGGTCGTTGCGCACGGTCACCGCCTGGGCGCCGGCCTGCCCGAGCTTGATCCGCGCCTGCTGGAGCAGGATCAGGTTGCGCAGCGGGTCGGGCTCGGGGCCGAAGCGATCCTCGAGCTCCTCGCGCAGCGCCATCAGATCGGCGACCTCGCGCGATCCGGCGATCCGGCGGTGGACCTCGACCTTGGCTTGCTCGTAGGGGATGTACTCGTTGGGCACGTAGGCATCGACGTTGACGTCCAGGCGCACCGGCTCCCAGTCGGGCTCGCCCGAGCCCTCGTCGGCGGCGTCGGCCTCGGCGACCGCGTCGTCGAGCATCTGCATGTAGAGCTCGAAGCCCAGCGCCGCCACGTGCCCGGACTGCTCGTCGCCGAGCAGGTTGCCCGCGCCGCGCAGCTCCAGGTCGCGCATCGCGATCTTGAAGCCGGCGCCCAGCTCGGTGTAGTCAGACAGGGCCGACAGCCGCTGCGCGGCATCCGGGGTCAGCGCAGCCGCCGAGGGGTAGAGCAGGTAGGCATAGGCGCGCTCCCGAGAGCGCCCGACCCGGCCACGGATCTGATACAGCTGGGAGAGTCCGAACGTGTCGGCGCGCTCGACGACCAGCGTGTTGGCCTGCGGGATGTCGATTCCCGATTCGATGATGCTCGTGCAGACCAGCACGTCGGCGTCGCCGCGCAGGAACTCGAGCATGCGCTCCTCGAGCGTGCCCTCGTCCATCTGCCCGTGGGCGACGAGAAAGCGCATTCCCGGGCACAGGCCGCGCAACCGCACGGCCGTCTCCTCGATCGTCTCCACCCGGTTGTGCAGGAAGAACGCCTGGCCGTGGCGCTCCTTTTCGCGCAGCAGCGCCCGGCGCACCAGTTCCTCGTCGTACTCGCCGACGTAGTTCTTCACCGGCCGGCGACCCTCCGGCGGGGTCTCGATCACGCTGATGTCGCGCACCCCGGCGAGCGACATCTGCAGCGTGCGCGGGATCGGCGTGGCGCTCATAGAGATCACGTCGACGCGCAGCTTGAGCTGGCGCAGCAGCTCCTTCTGCTTGACCCCGAAGCGCTGCTCCTCGTCGACGACCAGCAGCCCCAGGTCCTTGGCGCGCACGTCGCGCGACAGCAGCCGATGGGTCCCGACGAGGATGTCGACCTCGCCCTTGCCAAAGCGGGCGATCGCCGCCTTCTGCTCGGCCGCCGACCGGAAGCGCGAGACGAACTCGATCGTCACGGGGTAATCGTGCAGCCGCTCGGTGAACGTCCCGTAGTGCTGCTGGGCGAGGATCGTGGTCGGCACCAGGACCATCACCTGCTTGCCGTCCTGGACGGCCTTGAACGCCGCGCGTAGCGCGACCTCGGTCTTGCCGTAGCCGACGTCGCCGCAGATCAGGCGGTCCATCGGCCGCGGCGCCTCCATGTCGGCCTTGACGAACTCGATCGCGTCGCGCTGGTCAGGCGTCTCGTTGTACGGGAACGCGTCCTCAAATTCCCGCTGCCAGTCGCTGTCGATTTCGAACGCGTGACCCTCGCGGCGCTTGCGCTCGGCGTACAGGTTGAGCAGCTCTCCGGCCAGCTCCTGGGCAGCCCGGCGAGCCCGGGCCTTGATCGTGTCCCAGCGCGTGCCGCCGAGCTTGGACAGCGGCGGATGCGCACCGCCGGCGCCGACGTAACGGCTGATCTTGGCCAGCTGGTCGACGGGCACGAACACCCGGTCAGAGCCCGCGTACTCGAGGTAGAGATAGTCACGGGTGACCTCGGCGACCGTCTTGGTGTCAAAGCCGGCGAAGCGGGCGATCCCGTGGTCCTCGTGGACGACGATGTCGCCGGTGCGCAGCTCAGCGAAGCTCCGCAGCACTCCGCGCTGGCGCCTGAACCCGGTCCCGCCCGCCCGCTCGGCCGCCCGGCGGCGCTGGAACAGCCGGTGGTCGGGGATCACCGCCAGGTGGAACTGCGGCGCGATAAAGCCGACCTGCAGACGGGCATGGGCGAGCGTCAGCAGCCCGCGCTCATGAGAATAGGTCTTGTTCTCATTCTCACCGAGCCAGCTGACCTTCAGCCGCCCGAGGTTGTAGGCGAAGCGATCGCCGTCGCCGCGACCCGCGAACGTCAGCACCGTGCGATAGCCCGAGCGGGCGAGCTTCTCTAGTTCGGGCTCGGCCTCCTTGAGGCCGCGGGCGGCGATGTCGGCGGCCTGCGCCCGGAACGCGAAGCGCTGGTCCTGATCGATCGAGGAGAGCCGTACCGTGACGCGCTCGTCCAGCGCGGCGATGATCTCATCGGGCGCGACGTACAGATGGTGCGCGTCGGCGTCGCGGATTTGGCCGCTCGCGGTCACGTCCTGCCAGTGGTCGGCAAGCGCCGGGGCCACGTCCTCGGCGCCGGCGATCAGCACCGACGCCTGCGAGCCGACGAGCTCCAGCAGCGGATAGAAGCTCTCCACCGGCAGCAGCTCGGTGATCGGCGGACGCTCGTCGGGGTTCTCCAGCGCAGCGATCTCGGCCAGCTCGCGGTGCTCGGGAGCCAGCTCGGCGGCCGGCGCGACCTCGACCACCTCGGCGTCGCCCAGCGAGCGCTGGGTGAACGTCGAGAACCAGCGCAATGACTCGATCTCGTCGCCGAATAGGTCGACTCGGACGGCGCGATCCTCGGTCGCCGGGAACAGGTCGAGCAGGCCGCCGCGGATCGCGAACTGGTCGCGATCCTCGACCTGGTCGACGTGTTCGTAGCCGGCGGCGACCAGGTCGGAGGCGGTCTCGTCGAGGTCGATCAGGTCCCCGGCGCGCAGCTCGAACCCGTGCGGGCGCATCGCGCGGTCGGGAACCTTCTCCGACAGCGCCACCGCACTGACGACGACCACGGGAGACGCGCCGCGGGCGGGGCCGAGCTCGTCGTCGGGCTGAAGCAGCGAGTCCAGCGCCGCGATCCGCAGGCCGAAGAGGTGCGGCGGGGGCGCCAGGTGGGACTCATAGGAGACGCCGCGGCTGGGGTAGTAGCGCACGCCGCGCGGGGCCAGCCAGGCCTTCAGCCCGGCAGCGAGGTCGCGGGCCGCGCGATCGTCGCCGGCGACCACGATCGCCGGGCGGTCGGGGTCGCGGTCCAGCAGGGCCGCGATCAGATAGGGACGCAGCGACTGGGAGACGAACGCCTCGCCGCCCTCGCGCGCGAGCGCGGCGGTCTGCGGATCGTCGTCGGCATGAGAGAGCAGGGAGCGCAGCATCGGGGCCTGAATTTCAGTCTAGGGGCCGGTCGGCGGCGCTCCTCAGAGTCCGTCGGCGAGGACCCGCTCGGCGGCGTCAGCAGCGGCGTCGATCAGCTGCGCGACGTCTTCGCCGGGCTCTGCGAAGCGGCCCAGAACGTAGGCGGCAACCCGCTCGGGGTCGGTCGTCGGGGGTCGGCCGACCCCGACCCGCACCCGTCCGAAGTCGGCCGAGCCGAGCCCCTGGCGGATCGACTTCAGGCCGTTGTGCCCGGCCAGCCCACCGCCCAAGCGCACGCGGATGTCTCCGAACGGCAGGTCGATCTCATCGTGCAGCACGAGCACGTGATCCAGCTCGGCACCCAACGCACCGCGCGCCGGGCCGACCGAATCGCCAGCCTCGTTCATGTAGGTCTGGGGCAACAGGACGCCCACCCGTACAGAACCAGCCTCACCCGCAGCGGCGATCCTCCCCTCGCTGAGCAAGCCGCGGTAGCGCGCCCTGGGCGTGGGCAGCTGCCAGCGGTGAATCAGCGTCCGGGCGATCTCGAACCCGACGTTGTGGCGGGTGCGCGCGTACCCCGAACCGGGATTGCCCAGGCCGACGATCAGCCAATCGATCGGAGCGCCACCCCGTCCCGGCGGGGACACGGACGGCTACGCGGAGTCGTCGGAGGAGTCCGCGGCTGCGGCCTCCCCGTCACTGCCGGCGTCCTCAGCGGCCACGGGCTCGCCGTCCTCGCCGACGAGCTCGGTCTCCTGCTCGATCTCGTCCTCGTCCTCGAGCTGGAGCCGGGGCGGCGAGAGGCTGGCGATCAGCGTCTCGGGATCGTCGAGCAGCGTGACCGTCGAGGGGGGACGCAGCGCGTCCAGGGTCAGCGTGTCGCCGATCTGCATCTCAGAGACATCGTGCGTCAGCGAGTCGGGAATGTCGTTGGGCAGCGCCTCGATCGTCAGCTCGCGCGTGATGTGCTCGAGCACGCCGCCCTCCAGGGCGACCCCGGGCGCGTCGTCGGCGCCGGTCAACTCCAGCCCGACCGTGGCCTGGATCTTCTGGTCCAGGCGAACTCGCAGCAGATCGATGTGGACGGTGTCGCCGCTCACCGGATGGCGAACCAGGTCCTTGACCACGACCGGACCCGTCGCGCCGCCCTCGACACTGAGGTCCAGCACGGCGCCGGAATCGGCGAGGACGTGGCGCAGTTCGCGTGACTGCACCTGGAAGGTGACCGGCCCGTCGCCACCGCCGTAGACGATGCCGAGGACGTGGCCCTCGCGGCGCAGACGCCGAGCCTGGCGTGAGCCACCGGGCTCACGCGGCGCGACCTTCAGGGCTGTGGATACTTTGCCGGCCATGGGCGGCGTTCGATGGTAGCGGCTGTCGTACGAAGTGCGTGTTTGCCCTGGCATCCAAGAGTAACGCTGCGCTAACCTTTGGACATGTCTGAGGGAGCGCAGCTGATGCTCTGGATCGCCGGAGTGCACCTCGTCGGACTGGCCTGCGTCGCGGTGCTGATGTTCCCGGCCCTTAAGGACAGCCCGGCCGCGCCCAAGCCGCGGCGCGACGCGGATGGCGATGACGGCTGGGGCCGGGGTCCCAAGCTTCCGCCGACTCCGCCCAAGTCACCGCGGGGCGGCATCCCGCTGCTCGACGCCGTCCCCGCCAGCGTGCGCCTGCGCGGTCCCGGGCGCCGCAGCGAGCGTCGGCCCCAGAGCCAGCGCCGGCCCAGCCGCGAGCCGGC